>NZ_JAMYUO010000013.1:0-156293 GCF_040323125.1 Mesorhizobium sp. M0062 | reverse complement strand
TTGGCGCTGCGGCGGACGCATAGGGGGAGAGAAGTGTCACCTATGTATCCGGTTCAAAGTGTTACCCATCTATCGGCTGGACAGCTGTCGCCTACTGATTTCGCCAATTGCCAGCGTTGCCAAGAGCGCCGATGTTGCGGCCATCTCCCTTCTCCCCGTCGCTATACGGGGGAGAAGGTGCCGGCAGGCGGACGAGGAGCAGCGCCAGCCTCTGAAATGATTGCCTTGTTGCCCAAGCCCTTGCGCCCTGTGCAGCGCGGCATACCTATAGAGGATACTGCCCACGCATATCTGCCAGGATGAAAGCATGCCCATCGATCCCGTTTCCCCGCTCTTGCGCTCCGTCGTTGGCGTGCGCGCCATGGTTCCCGACGATGCCTTCACGGCCAATGCCCTGGGCACGCGCCGGGAAGGCAGCGGCGTCGTCATCCGCGGCGACGGGCTGGTGCTCACCATCGGCTATCTCATCACCGAGGCCGAGGAGGTCTGGCTGACCGACCAGGACGGCCGCGTCGTGCCGGCGCATGCGCTGGCCTATGACCAGGAGACAGGCTTCGGCCTAGTGCAGGCGCTGGCGCCGCTCGGCCTGCCGGCGGTGGCGCTGGGTGACGCCTCGAAGGCCAAGATCGGCGACCCCGTGGTGTTTGCCGACGGCACCGGCCGCTCGGTCAAGGCACACATCGTCACCAAGCAGGAATTCGCCGGCTATTGGGAATATCTGCTCGACGAGGCGATCTTCATTGCCCCGGCGCACCCGTCCTGGGGCGGCGCGGCACTCATCGGCCAGGATGGCAGCCTGCTCGGCATCGGTTCGCTGCTTTTGCAGATGAGCCGCAACGGCGAGGTCGCCGACATCAACATGGTCGTGCCGATCAACCTTCTGACCCCGATCCTCGACGATCTGCTGACGCGCGGCCAGGTGGCGAAGCCGCCGCGCCCATGGCTCGGCGCCTTCTCGGCCGAGTCGAACGGTGCGGTCGTGGTGATGAGCGTCGCCGAAGGCGGCCCCGCCGCCAAGGCCGGCCTGCGCCAGGGCGACATCATCTCCGACGTGCGCGATGGCGAGGTCGACGGGCTCGCCGATTTCTACCGCAAGCTATGGCAGAATCCGGCGGGTTCGGAGATTCCTCTCAGGGTCGTGCGTGACGGTCGTGAGACTTGGCTGCGAGTGAAATCCGCCGACCGAAACAGCTTTTTGAAGAAACCGCATCTGCAGTGAAGGCCAATCTCCCCCCAAGTGGGGGAGATGCCCGGCAGGGCAGAGGGGGCGCGAAGGATCGCGGCCTCTCGATCTGTTTTCTGACAAGAATCGCGGGATAAACGTGGCTGACACTGGCCGGTGCGTTGGCGGGACAGCGGCCCCCCTGCCGGCCATCTCCCCCACGAGGGGGGAGATTGGCTGCCCCCTCAATCCCCGCATACCCTAAAAGGCGTCCCCGTGTCCCACTCCGCGAAGGGCACGACCTGGCCTTCGACAGACACGATACTGTTCACCTTGCTGTCATCATCCTGCGTCTGCATACTTTTGCCCTTGCCGGTCAGCACGTCGTAGTCGCAACTGCTGTAGACGACAACGGACTGGTATTTGTAATGGTCATAGGCAACGCCGGCGACGACGAAGGCTTCGTTGCGCCAGGCGATGGTCAGCGTCATGTCGGTCCGCTCGCCGGGGCCGATCAGCCCCGGCAGATAGATCTTGATCGAGCCGTTGGGCAGCAAGGTCAACTCCGGTTCGATGCCGGAGCCCTCATAATGCGGCTGGTCGTAGTCGTTCCATTCGCCGTAGACCTGCTCATGCACGATGCCGGCGGGTTTCAGAAAATTGTACTTTTTGTCCCTGAGGAAGAAATGCATGTCCATGGTGCCATCTTCGGGCTCGGTCTCGACGATCATCGCCAGATCGGCGGCGCCGTCGCCATTGAAGTCGCCGGTCAGCGCGGTGATGATCTTCTGGGTTTCGATGGGTTCGGCGAGCGCCGAGGCCGGCAGCAGAAGGATGAGGCCGAGTAACATCGATCGCATGGCATTTCCCCCGAATTGCAGTCTGCCTTGCCCGGCTCGACCAGCCGGGAAACTGCCATGAGCGCCGGCTTGGGCGCAAGCCGGCTCGCAATAGGCTAGGGGGTATCGACGCCGCTGACGGAAACTGGCATCGACAGCCGATACAGCCGGCCCGGCAACAACGAGGTGATGATGGCGCCGTTCAAGGTCGATCCCGACAAGGTTCATGAATTCCCCGATCCCGACAGTTTTTACGCCTGGCTGCGCGAAAATCATGCCGGCGAGAGCGAGGTCTGGATCAAGGTCCACAAGGTCGGCTCGGGCCTCGCCTCGATCACGCCGAAGCAGGCCATCGACGTGGCGCTGTGCTTCGGCTGGATCGACGCCATACGCAAGCCGCTCGACGACAAGAGCTTTCTGCAGCGCTACACGCCGCGCGGCAAGAAGAGCATCTGGAGCAAGATCAACATCGACAATGTCGCCCGCCTGGTCGAGGAGGGCCGCATGACCGAACACGGGCTGAAACAGGTCGAGGCGGCCAAGGCCGACGGCCGCTGGGACCGCGCCTATGCCTCAGGCAAGGACATGAAGATCCCTGACGATCTGCAGGCCGCCATCGACGCCGAGCCGAAGGCGAAGGAGATGCTGGCAAAGCTTTCCGCCCAGAACCGGTTCGCGCTGGCGTTTCGAACGCACAACATGAAGACGGAGGCGGGGCGCAGGAAGAAGATCGAGGCTTTTGTCGAGATGCTGAAGCGCGGCGAGACGATCTATCCGCAGAAGCGGTGAGGCGACGGCAAGCGGCTGCCATGGTGCGCGCAGCTAAAAACCCGCGTGTGAGGTTCTGGCCTCCCTTTCTTGGACATAACCTATTGTTTTTAGGGTATTTTCCACTCGGCGTGTGGGTGATAGCTGCGATAGTGGAAAAAACATAGCAACATATTGTTAATTAAGAGTTTTCCACTATGTTAACTTGATCTTGGCTTAAGAGTGGAAAACGATGCTGAGAGAGTTGACCGGCGAGCAGCGGCGCCAACTCATAGATACGCAACAGGTCTACGAGGCCTGGCAGCGTGCTGATGACCAGCGCCAAAGGCGCTTTGCAGGCAGCATGCGCTGGGTTGAGCGCAGCGGTGCTGAATACCTGCTGCGGAAGGTCCGGCAGGTCGAGAATTCACTCGGGCCGAAAAGCAGCCAGACGGAGAAGGCGTTCGCTGCGTTTTCCGAGGGCAGGGTGCAGAACAAGGATCTGCTGGCAGGTCTGGCCGATCGCCTGAACGGCCTGGCGAAAGTCAATGTGGCAATGGGGTTGGGCAGGGTACCGGCCATCGCCGCACGGATATTGCGGCGGTGCGCCGAAACAGACCTGCTGGGCAAGCAGTTGCTGGTTGTCGGCACGAATGCGCTGTTCGCTTACGAGGCTCTGGCGGGCGTCCAGATCACCAGCGGTCTCACGGCAACCGGCGACATCGACCTGCTCTTCGATTCGCGACGTCGCATCAGCTTCGTGACCGGCGAGAGGGTAAGCCAGTCCGGCCTGATAGGCGTGTTGCGTAAAGTGGACAGGTCCTTCAAGCCGCTCCAGCCCCGGGCCTTCAGGGCAGTGAACCGTGATGGCTATCTGGTCGACCTGATCCGTCCGCGGGCAAGACATGTCCTCAAGGACAACGCCACTACCTCGATTACACAGCTTGCCGACGACCTCGACAGCGCACCCATGGAGGGGCTGCAATGGCTCATCAACGCCCCGAAGGTGGAGGCTGTGGCGATCGATGAGCGTGGCTATCCCGTAAGCATACCGACGGTCGACCCTCGAATGTTCGCTCTGCACAAGGCTTGGCTGGCCACGCGGCCTGATCGGTCTGCGGTCAAGGCAATGAGAGATCGTGAACAGGCGGAAGCGGCTGCACGCATTGCCACGGGCTATCTTGCGCTTCCGCTGGACAGCGAGCATCTCAAAGGGCTTCCGGGGGCACTGCTGGACGCTGCGGCCGCAACGCTGTCCCTTCCTGGCCCGAGCGGCTTTTCCGAAGACCTTCCAATTGAGCCGGACTGGTAGCGCCCACACGCCATGCTACGAAAATAGCATTCTCCCCTTGCGAAATGTGATGCTACGGTTCCCGGCGCACCCAGGGCGGAGGGGTTGCCAAGAGGAGAAGTGGCGGGCGCTGGCCCGGATTTCAGCGAGAACCGGACGGAGCTGTTGAACCATTGCAAGGCCGCCGCGTTTTCCAGCGTCGGCCACAAGGGAGGAACCACCTGTGAAAGCATCCTATCTCGTCTCAGCCGTGCTGCTTGCGGCGACTGCGATGCCGGCGGCGGCCGGCGAAATTTCCGACGGCAAGGTCAAGATCGGCATCCTCAACGACCAGTCGGGCGTCTATGCCGATTTCGGCGGCAAATGGTCGGTCGAGGCCGCCAGGATGGCGGTCGAGGATTTTGGCGGCAAGGTGCAGGGCGCGCCAATCGAGATCGTCAACGCCGATCACCAGAACAAGCCCGACATTGCCTCCAACATTGCGCGCCAGTGGTACGACACCGAGCAGGTCGACGCGATCATGGAACTGACGACATCCTCGGTGGCGCTCGCCGTCCAGGGGTTGTCCAAGGAAAAGAAGAAGATTGACATCGTTACCGGAGCGGCATCGGCCGACCTGACCGGCAAGCAATGCTCGCCCTACGGTTTCCACTGGGCTTACGATACCCACTCGCAGGCGGTCGGCACCGGCGGCGCGCTGGTGCAGCAGGGCGGCGACAGCTGGTATTTCATCACCGTCGACTATGCCTTCGGCTATTCGCTGAAGGAGCAGACCTCAAAGGTTGTTGAGGCAAGCGGCGGCAAAGTGCTGGGCGAGGTGCGTTACCCCTTGGGATCGACGGATTATTCCTCCTTCCTGCTGCAGGCGCAGTCCTCCGGCGCCAAGGTTATCGGCCTTGCCAATGCCGGCCTCGACACCTCCAATAGCATCAAGCAGGCGGCCGAGTTCGGCATTGTCGCTGGCGGCCAGCGGCTGGCAGCCCTTCTGTTCACCCTTGCCGAGGTGCACGGCCTCGGCCTGCAGGCGGCGCAGGGCGTGGTGCTCACCGAAGGGTTTTACTGGGACCGCGACGACAAGAGCCGCGACTTCGCCGGGCGCTTCTTCAAGCGCACCAACCGCATGCCCAACATGATCCAGGCCGGCACCTATTCGGCGGTGCTGCAATATCTCAAGGCCATCGACAAGGCCGGCACCGACGAGACCGAGGCGGTCGCCAAGCAACTCCATGAAATGCCCGTCGACGACATCATCAACGCCAACGGCAAGGTACAGGCCGACGGCTCGATGGTGCACGACATGTATCTCTATCAGGTCAAGAAGCCCGAGGAGTCGAAGAAGGACTGGGACTACTACACCTACCTTGCGACCATTCCGGGCGACAAGGCCTTCATCAAGGCTGAAGACAGCGGCTGCCCGCTCGTCACCAAGTGACGCTGGCGCAAGCCGTGGCCGTCCAGCCGGACGGTGCCGAAATCAAGCCGCGGGTGGTGCTCTCCGCCCGCGGCCTGCGGCGCGACTTTGCCGGTTTCGTCGCCATCAACAATGTCGACCTCGACGTCCATCACGGCCAGATCCATGCGCTGATCGGGCCGAACGGCGCCGGCAAGACGACAATCTTCAACCTCTTGACCAAGTTCCTGCAGCCGAGCAGCGGCAGGATCGAACTGTTGGGCAACGACATCACCCGCACCGCGCCGGCCAGGGTGGCGCGCATGGGTCTCGTCCGCTCGTTCCAGATATCGGCGATCTTTCCGCATCTGAGCGTGCTCGACAATGTCCGCGTCGCCTTGCAGCGGCCGAGCGGGCTCGGCTTCCAGTTCTGGCGCTCGCTGGCCGCGCTTGACCAACTGACTCCACGGGCGCGCGAACTGCTTGCCGTCGTCGGTCTCGACGATGTCGCGCATCGTCCGGCCGGCGATCTCTCCTATGGCAGGAAGCGCGTGCTCGAGATCGCCACCACGCTGGCGCTCGACCCGAAAGTGCTGCTGCTCGACGAGCCGATGGCCGGCATGGGGCACGAGGATGTCGGCGTCATTTCCGGCATCATCCGCTCGCTGGCAACGGACCGCGCCGTGCTGATGGTCGAGCACAATCTCACCGTCGTCGCCGACCTCTGCGACTGGATCACCGTCATGCAGCGCGGCCAGGTGCTCGCCGCCGGCGACTACGCGACGGTGAGCAACGATGAGCGCGTCAGGGTCGCCTACATGGGGACCGAGCAGGGGGACCGAGCATGAGTGAGCCGCTGCTTGCCGTGCGCGATCTCCATGCCTGGTATGGCGAGGGCCATGCGCTGCATGGCGTCAACCTCGACGTTTTTCGCGGTGAGA
This sequence comes from Mesorhizobium sp. M0062, assembly GCF_040323125.1. Lineage (NCBI taxonomy): Bacteria > Pseudomonadati > Pseudomonadota > Alphaproteobacteria > Hyphomicrobiales > Phyllobacteriaceae > Mesorhizobium > Mesorhizobium sp. M0062. The sequence goes on along the minus strand of NZ_JAMYUO010000013.1, from coordinate 149,923 downwards.
CCGTGACGCTGCTCGGCCGCAACGGCGTCGGCAAGACCACAACGCTGCGCGCCATCATGGGGCTGGTCCGCAAGCGCAGCGGCAGCGTCGCGTTCGACGGCAGCGACCTGATGCGCCTGCCGCTGCATCGTGTTGCCCATCGCGGCATCGGCTTCGTGCCGGAGGAACGCGGCATCTTCGCCACGCTCACCGTCGACGAGAACCTGATCCTGCCGCCGGTGGTGGCCAAGGGCGGCATGAGCGTCGACGAGATCTTCGATCTCTTTCCCAACCTCAAGGAGCGGCGCAACAGCCCCGGCACCAAACTCTCCGGCGGCGAACAGCAGATGCTGGCCATCGCCCGCATCATGCGGACGGGCGTGCAGATGCTGCTGCTCGACGAGCCGACCGAGGGCCTGGCGCCGGTCATCGTCCAGCGCATCGGCGAACTGCTGGCAACCTTGAAGAAGCGCGGCATGACCATCCTGCTCGTCGAGCAGAATTTCCGCTTCGCCGCGCGCATCGCCGACCGCTTCTATCTGATGGAGCATGGCAAGGTGGTGGAGGGTTTTGCCGTAAGCGAGCTTGCCGCTCACACGCAACAGCTGCACGATGTGCTTGGGGTATGATGACGACAGCCCACGGCAGTACCCCCACCCCGCTGCTGCGCAGCGACCCTCCCCACAAGGGGGAGGGTGGAGGGCCACCGCCCTACCTCCCCCTTGTGGGGAGGTCGGACCGAAGGTCCGGGTGGGGGTACGTGCCGCACAGACGCATCCCGCTTGCAACACCCTCGGTGACGGCGCCATGACCATGATCTTCGGCATCCCCGTCCAGGCCTTGCTCGGCCAGATGCTGGTCGGGCTGATCAACGGCTCCTTCTACGCCATGCTGAGCCTCGGCCTGGCCGTCATCTTCGGCCTGCTGCGCATCATCAATTTCGCCCATGGCGCACTCTATATGCTCGGCGCCTTCATCGGTTACCTGCTGCTCGTCCATCTCGGCATCGGCTACTGGCCGGCGCTGCTCCTGGTTCCGCTCATCGTTGGAGTCTTCGGCATGGCGGTCGAGCGCGTGGCGCTGTCGCGGCTCTACCGCCTGGATCCGCTCTACGGGCTGCTGTTCACCTTCGGCCTGGCGCTGGTCATCGAAGGCGTGTTCCGTTTCTACTACGGCGTGTCGGGCAACCCTTATGCCGTTCCGGCGCAGCTTGCCGGCGGCACCAATCTCGGCTTCATGTTCCTGCCCAACTATCGCGGCTGGGTGGTGGTGGCCTCGCTCATTATCTGCATCGGCACCTGGCTCCTGATCGAAAAGACCAGGCTCGGCTCCTATCTGCGCGCCGCGACCGAGAATCCGGAGCTGGTGCAGGCCTTCGGCGTCAACGTGCCGCTGCTGCTGACGCTCACCTATGGGCTCGGCGCGGCGCTCGCCGGCCTTGCCGGTATTCTCGCCGCGCCCGTCTACCAGGTCAGTCCGCTGATGGGCTCCGATATCATCATCGTCGTCTTTGCCGTCGTTGTGGTCGGCGGCATGGGTTCGATTCTTGGGGCCATCGTCACCGGCTATATGCTCGGCCTCGCCGAGGGCCTGACCAAGGTGTTCTATCCCGAGGCGTCGAACCTCGTCGTCTTCGTCATCATGGCGATCGTGCTGCTCCTGCGCCCCGCCGGCCTGTTCGGAAGGGACGCCTGAGATGAGCGAGGCAGCCCTTCACGACCAGCGCACCGCCGCCTCCGTGCGGCTTAAGCGGGTATTGCTGGCATTGGCCATACTGGCGCTGATAGCCGCGCCCTTCTTCGTCTATCCGATCTTCCTGATGAAGATGCTGTGCTTCGCGCTGTTTGCCTGCGCCTTCAACCTGCTGCTCGGCTACACCGGGCTGCTGTCGTTCGGCCACGCCACCTTCTACGGCGCCGCCGCCTATTTCTGCGCCTACGCCGTCAAGGCATGGGGCTGGCCGCCCGAGGCCGGCATCCTGCTCGGCACCGCCGGAGCGGCCGTGCTCGGCCTGGTCATGGGCTTCCTCGCCATCCGCCGGCAAGGCATCTATTTCTCGATGATCACGCTGGCGCTGGCGCAGATGTTTTATTTCTTCTGCGTCCAGGCGCCGTTCACCGAAGGCGAGGACGGCATACAGGGCGTGCCGCGCGGGCATCTGTTCGGCATCGTCGATCTCAACGTCACGCTCAACATGTATTTCGTCGTGCTTGCCGTCTTCCTCATCGGCGTCTTCGCCGTCTGGCGCATCGTCAACTCGCCGTTCGGCATGATCCTGCGTTCGATCCGCGAGAACGAGAACCGCGCCATCTCGCTGGGCTATTCGGTCGGCCGCTACAAGCTCGCCGCCTTCGTCATGTCGGCAGCCCTTGCCGGGCTTGCCGGCGCGACCAAGGCGATCGTCTTCCAGTTCGCGACGCTGACCGACGTCACCTGGCAGATGTCGGGCGAGGTGATCCTGATGACGCTGCTCGGCGGCATTGGCACCATGGTCGGTCCTGTCGTCGGCGCCGGCCTCGTCGTCGGGCTGGAAAACACGCTCGCCACCTCCGGCTTCCCGGTGACCATCGCCACCGGCCTGATCTTCATGATCTGCGTGCTGGTCTTTCGCCGCGGCATCGTCGGCGAGATTTACGCGCGCTGGCTGGCGCCGGCCAACGGCGAGGCGGGCCGCGATCAATAGGTGATGGTCACCACCACCGTGTCGGTGTAGACGCCGGCCGAGGGCGTCGTCTGCGGCGGCACGCGGCCGTAGACGATGAGCGGTTGCGCCAAGCCGGTTCCGGTGCCGGCCACCGTGCTTCCCGGCGTTCCGGCGTCACCCCAGGGCTGCGAGCGCGCGGCGTCCTTGTAGAGGCCGTAGGTGACCCGCTCGCCGCCCTTCGACATCTTGCGATTGGTCGGCGTGCCGCCTGTCGTGCCGCCATTCAGGGAAACCGTATAGGCGGTCGACGGCGTGCAGGTGACCGAGACCTGGCCGGTGGCATCGGCATTGGCGTCGAGCACGCCCTTGGAGCCGAAATCGATGTTCTGGGTGGCGACCAGGCAGTTTGCCGCGACCGTGGCGTTGATGGTGAAGGTCGGACTGGCGCCCAAGTTGCCCGCGCCGGTGTTGCAGCTGCTGCTCAACAGGGTTGTCCGGGAGCGGAACTCGAGTTGCCCGCCCGAAAATGTCGACAGATAAGTGCCCGGCGGAACGGTCGCCTGGCCGCCGGGAACCCGGCCATAGAGCGTCAGGGTGTCGATTGAGTTGCCGAAGAGATTGGGGCTCAGCAGCAGCGGTGGCGGGCGCGAGGCATAGGCCCAGTTATAGGTGCCCCAGACAACGCTCATTGCGGGGTCCGAATAGAGTTGATAGTTGAGGCTGTTGACGCCGCTCGCCATCTGCCGGGCCGCCGCCGAGGTTGCACCGCCGGTGCCGGCGGCAATATGCGGACAGACCAGGACGGGCAGCAGCAATGGCAAACTGCCGCTGCAAGTCGCGGTGAAGGTGGCTGTCGATGTCGCCGCGGTGCCCGACAGCGTGTCGATGAGGCCGAAATTCAAACTGGTGACGGTGTAACTGCAGCTCTGCGCCCGGGCGAGCGACGGGAGCAGCACCAGCAGCAGGGCGATGATTACGGCGCGCAGCATTTTTCCTCCAGCTCTCATTGGCACACCACGTTCCCGATCACCACTTGCCGGCCGCGCGCCGCCTCGAAGGGAAACTCTGCCCGGCATGAACCGCCGTCAGCGCGCTCGACCTGCACTGAATTCTGCTTGCCGAGGCCCTTGATGTAGGCCTGCCCGTCATAGCCGACGACAAAGTCTTCAGTGCCGCCATCGACGCGTCCCGAGAGTCCGGCTTCGAGTGGCGTTCCGCTCGAGTCGACCAGCGTCACCAGCGCGGCCTGCGCCGCCTCAGACACGCCGAACTTCAGCACGACGCCGTTGCGGTCGGCTGGGACGACGGTCTCCTTGGTAGCCGGGACATCCGCGTCGACTGGTAGATTCTTCGGGTCGATGGAGACCGTGTTCAGCTCATAAGAGTTGAGCCCGGTGACCAGGATGCGGCCTTTGCTGTCGGTCCTGCCTACCGGCCGGTTCTGATGCAAGACCTCGACATCAGGCGTGCCGACATCGACGACGGCAAAGGCATCGTCGATGCGGTTGGTGGCGAACACCCCGCCGCCTGCGACCGCAATGGCGCCGTCCATCTGGCCGGTCACGCGAAAGTCCTTGTCGAATTGCTGGGCGCCGGCCTCGAAACGCGCAAACGGCGCGCGGTAGCTGACCGCTGCCGAACGATTGGGTACCTCGCCCTCCGAGGTGCGCAGCCGCCAGCCGATGCTGCCGTCCTCGGCCCGCTCCGATTTGGCGAGGTCGGCAGTGACATTGAGGCCGTCAGGGCCTTGCTCGACGCCTGTCGACGCCGAGATCTCGTCGTTGAACGGGATCGAAATCCCGGCGAACACGCCATAGCTGCTGTCGTCGTCGAGATCGGCGAAGGCGGTGGCATAGAGCGTGCTGCGCTTGAAGATCGCCTGGCTGTAGGACAGGCCGACGATCTGGCTGTTTTCGCCCTCGGCGCTCTTCAAATGCGTATAGGACAGGTTGAGGCTGGAGAAATCGATCGGCATCGGCACGCTGAGCGTCACCTGGTCGACCGAGCGCGGCACGCCAGCGCTGAAACGGGTGAAGTCGTCGGGGTCGAGAACCGGCTCCGCCGTCACCGAGGCGATGTCTTCATAGCCGCCAAAGGCCCGCTGCATGTGGGCGTTGATCGCCCAGCCGTCATAGCCGAATTCGACACTGGCATCGACCAGCGAGCCGGTGCGCCGGTCATGATGGCTGCCGGCGACCGCCAGCGAAGCCGCGCCATATGCCCCGAGCGGGAAGGCAGCACCTATGCCGCCATTGATCAGATCGGCGCCGCCCTCGGCATGGGCTTCCAATGTCAGCCGGTCGGTCACGCCGTAACGCGCGCTGGCGACCCCCATGACGCGGCCGTCATAATCGTCGGAGGAGATGCCGAAATTGCGCCGCGCCATCCCTGCCTCGACGGAAAAGTCGAGCAGTCCCTGGCGCAGCAGCATGCTGGAGGCATAGAACGGCAAGGTGGCCGTGGTCTCGCGGCCGAGGCTGTCGCGCAGCACCACCTGCGCCTGTCCGGCGCCCGTGAACACCGGCAGATTGGTGACCTGGAACGGCCCGGGCTGGATGTCGCCGGAATAGGTGCGCACGTTCTGCGTGTAGACCTCGAGCGTCGACGGCACCGCCGCCGTGCCGCCGAAGGAGGGCAGGGGTAGCGTCACCAGGTCCGATCGCAGGTGGAAGTTGCGTTGCGCCTGGATGCCGCCGAGATAGATCGGACGCGTCCACGACAATCCACCGGAGATGAAGTCGCCGGCGCGGTAGGTCATCAGCCGGTCGGGGTCGGAATAGCTCCATGTCGTGTTGAGCCGCGTGAAGCCGCCCAGCCTGCCGTCGGAATAGCCGGCGATGAAGGATTGGCTGAGCGTTCCATAGGGGCTGAACGCGCGCGCATCGAAGCCGCCGGAAACGCCTTGGAACAGCTCGACGTCCTTGTCGAACAATGTGTTGGAGCTGGCAAACAGCGAATAGTTGAGAACCGCGCCCAAGCCCGATTGCGGCGCCGGCCGGTCCTGCAAGCGCAAGCCGAGATCGACCATGCGCGCCTCGCGGCTGTCATTGGCGGCGGTGACGTAGAGGCGCTGGGCTACCTCATCGATCCGAAACGAAACGTCGGCCAACTGGTCGAGCCTGACCAGGCCGCCGGCGTCGGCTATGTCCTCCGGCGGTTTCAGGCCGACCTCCTTCAGCTCTTGGGGCGCCGCCGCCAGCCCACCATCCGGCATCTCGATAAAATTGCCGACCAGCTTGGTCGAAACGTCGTTGATGAACACCTCGAGATAGAGGCTGCGGCCCGCTGGTAAAACGGAAGCCGGCTGTTCGAGGTTCGTCACGGCCGGAAATTCCTGCGAACGCACCGCCAAGCAAGGTGTGAAAGTCGCAACCGCGACGATGACAGCGACGCTACTTGCCCTTGACGGCAACGTTGGCATCGAAGGGTCCAAGATCGCTCTGTGCCTTCAAAAGCACGGAGCCCGCGGGCAGTGATTTGCCGCTGCCGATCGGCCACTGCATGGTCGCGCCGCCCAGGACATAACCGACGAGCCCGTTTCGGTTGCCGAGCTTTTTGCCGTTCTGGGTCAGGGATAGGTTGGACAAGCGGAGACGACTTTCACCGGTATTGCTGGCTGTCAGCACAAGACTGCCGCCCTTGCGCGAAACACTCCAGGCGACTGCCGGCGCGGCCGCATCGGCGTCGCGGAAAAACACCGGCACGGAGTAGCGCAGCGCGAGCGCGACCGTACCGGCCTTCTTGCGCGACGGGTCGGGTAACTCGTCGACGATGACGCGGTAGCTTTCCTCGGCCCGCACCGGCGCCTTGCTGACGCGCACGACGCGAACCACGTATTGGGCATTGGGTCCGAGTTTGGTCGATGGCGGGCTGGCGACGACGTCGGTAGTCGGCGTCAGCGTCTCGATCCCGCCAGCCTGGCTCCAGGCGAAGACGCGTATCTGCACATTGATCGGCCGCTTGGGGTCATCGTTGCTGAGGTTGAGAACCGCCGAGGCGTCGGGCGAGATCAGCTCGAGACCTGTCGGCGCCACCCTGAGCGAAGCGGCTTGTGAGAGACCGGCGCACAGCAACAGAACAGCCGTGGCTCCGATGCGTGAAAGCATGGATCGCATGATCGTCCTCGTGTTGGTATCGATTGTCAGTACGTTATGGTGATCGCAACGGTGTCGGTGTAGAGGCCCGCCGCCGGTGTCGTCTGCGGTGGAACACGCCCGTAGACCGTCAGCGGCTGAATGGCGCCGTTGCCGGTTCCGCCGACCGTGTCGGTGGGGATCGTGGTGCCCCAAAGCTGCGTCCGGGTGCTTTCCCTGTAGATGGTGTAGTCGATCGTCGCCGACGCCGGCCCGGTCATCTTGCGAACAGCAACCGTTGCGCCCGCGCCCGCTCCGGCGCTCAGACCAACATTGTAGGACTTGCCGGTCGTGCATTGCACGTTGATGGTGCTGGTCTGGTCGACATTCGCATCAATGACACCGTGCGAGCCGAAATCGAGATCGCTCGCCGTCTGCACCTTGCATTCGTCGGTAATCGTGATGCGGACATTCATGCTGCCCGTCGCGGTCGCGGCGATCGCGGGCAGGATGGGAAGCAGCGACGCTCCCGCCAGCAGCGCATATTTCAGCAATCTCATGCGTGTTTCCTCCGTCGGGCAGACCGTTCCTCGCAACACAGTCTTGACCCGGATTTCACTCCTACAGCTCCTCCGTTGCATGCTTCGCAAGACATCAACGATACAGTAATGTCATAAGCGAACTGTGCAATGATTATTACAACTTAGATTCGGATTGCGACAGCGAATAACTTCGGCATGTATCGGATAATTTTGGTTAATATTTGGTTAACAGAGATGAAATGGACATTTTTCCGAAGTGAAAGTTTGTCTGTCGAAAATGTATTTTGCTTCTCGTGCCGAAAAGGCGAAATATCTGGCAAATCATCTTGATTTTGTAGAGTCTCACCTGTCGTCCTTTATTATCGATATTTCGCGGCGTGCACCGGCGCCAAGCAGCCATCGCCATAGCCGCGCCGGTAGCTGTTCGCGCCTGTCCAAGCCTTGCGGTCGTGCTGACAGGGCCGCATTCGCCAAAACCGTGTTCCGCCCGGCCCAAGCATGGCCGTCCCGGCTGAGATAAATCCACCGCCGTCGGATCGCGGCGAAACACATGCGAATCGTTCTTGCCACGCTGGCCCGGATTTCCTTCGGCGGCGCATCGGCCGGACGGGAGATGCGCCTGTTGTCCCTTGGAGCCATGATCCACGACCGGCAGCCGCGCGGACCGGCTGCCAGACGTCAGAAAAGGAAGAACGATGAAGAAGACCTATGAAAAGCCACAGCTCGAAAAGCGCCAGAAGCTGTCGCGTGTGACCGCTGTCGCCGGCCCATCAGTGACCAGTGAGAGCTGACGCCGTCGACCGGCATCGAACCACCAGCGGACAAGGAGAGCAGTCATGGATCAGCATGCGAACCCGTCACCCGGCTTCAGGCGCAATCCGGGCAAGGTGATCACCGTCGAGCCCTTCACCGGGCGTGTCGTCGTGTTTGCAAACGGCACCATCATCGCTTCCTCGGCAAAAGCCAAAATGGTGACCGAGCCGCCCCATCCCTTCTCCTTCTACATCCCGTTCGAGGACATCGACTTCCGCAAGCTCAAGAAGACGGAGCGGTCGACGCTGTGCCCCTACAAGGGTGACGCCAGCTACTGGAACGTGCTGCCGGCGGGTGAAACCGGCAACGACGCGATGTGGGCCTATGAGCAGCCTTTCGACGAGATGACTGAAATTCGCGACCACGGCGCCTTCTACCCACACCGGGTCACCATCGACGCCGCGCCGCGCTGAGCGCGTCATGCCTGTCGCCCAAAAGTGCCCAGCGTTTTTGGAGCCGACGACAGGCATGAACAGAGGAATTTTTCAGATCAGCCAAAGCTGTCCTCACCCGGGGGCGCAGCGGTTTTGCGGCAACGGCATGCCGAAACGAAGACAAAAGGTCATGGACGAAAAGCAGAGAGCAATTCTCGACGAAATCCCGCGCCTGCGCCGCTATGCGCGCTCGCTGCTGCGCGACCGCGATTCCGCCGACGATCTCGTCCAGGACTGCCTGGAGCGGGCGCTGCTGCGGCTGGACAACTGGCAGACGGGAGAGAGCCCGCGAAAATGGCTGTTCACGATCATGCATCATCTGTTCATCGACCAGATGCGCAAGGTGAACCGGCGAGGCGAGGCCTCGATGCTGCCGCTGGAGGCCGGCGAGGTGCAGGCCTCTCCCGCCGACCAGCTGGAGAATGTCGCGGCCCGCGAGATCATCGACGCGCTGCAGGCGATCAGCCCCGACCGCCGTGCCGCGCTGACCATGGTCGCCATCGAGGGCTTCTCCTATGCCGAGGCCGCCGAGATGCTCGGCGTGCCGGCCGGCACGCTGATGTCGCGCATCGCGCGCGGCCGTGAGGAACTGCGCGGCCTGCTCGAGGACAATGCGCGCCGCCGCGCGATAAGGATCGTCGAGCCAGGCCCGGGCAGGGCGGTTCCAATCAGGGCGCCAATGGCATGACGAGCCCCAATCGCATGATGACGCCTTACGGCATGGTCCGGCACGATTGCAGGCCTTGTCCGCACTGTGGGCGCGGCGCACCCGGTAACGCTTTCTTCTCTGCTTGCGTGCATAGTGGCGGCGACGGAGTGAGCGAAACCAGGGCATGGCTGAAGAGAAAATACGCAACGGCGAATTCTGGGCGCTTGCGCTCGAACGCGCTCATCTCGGCGTATGGGACTGGGATATTTTGAGCGGCGACTGTTTCTATTCGCCAACCTGGTCGCACATGCTGGGTTATGAGGATGGCGAGCTTGCCAACAGCGACGACCTCTGGCTGAAGCTGACGCATCCCGACGACCGCCAGCGGGCGCTGGCCAGCGGAGAGCGGCACATTTCCGGCCTGACCGCCTCGATCGAGACCGAGCTACGCCTCAAGCACAAGGACGGCCACTGGATCTGGGTGCTGGACCGCGGCGGCATTGTCGAGCGTGACGAGACGGGCAAGCCGGTCAGGCTGATGGGCGTGCAGACCGACATCAGCCGGCAGAAAGAGGCGGAAGCCGAACTGGAGCGGGTCAATGTGCGCTTTCGCCTGGCGCTGGCGGCCAGTGGCACAGGCATCTGGCATCACGACATCGACGCCAGCAAGAGCTATTGGGACGCCCGCACCAGGGAGATATTCGGCCTGGTCGCCGACACCGACGAGGTGGCTGCCGACCTTTGGCATTCCTATCTGCATCTCGACGACAAGGATGCCGCAGAGCGCGCCCATCTGGCGCCGCTTTCGACCGACGGCGTCGTCGCCGCGCAATACCGCATCGTCAGGCGCGACGGCGAAATCCGCCATGTCGAATCGCTGGTGCGCTTCATCGCGGCGCCCGAGACGGCGGGCCAGATTCTCGGCACCGTGCGCGACATCACCGAGGACAAGAAACGCGAGCGGGAACTCGCCTACGCCGCTCACCACGATGCGCTGACGGGCCTCTTGAACCGTGCCGCCTTCGACCGGCTGCTGGCCGTGCATATCGCCACCGAGCGGGCTTTGCCGCTGGCGGTGTTTTACGTCGATCTCGACTACTTCAAGGCGCTCAACGACTTTGCCGGCCACGCCGCCGGCGACCTGGCGCTGACGGGCGTGGCCGCCGGTATTCTGGGCTGCCTGCCGGCATCGGCACGTGCCGCGCGCCTCGGCGGCGACGAGTTCGCGCTGCTGGTGCCCAATTGCCAATCGGCCAAGGCCGAGGCGCTGGCCGGCGCGATTCTTGCGGCGGTCCGTGACGCCGACCTCGGACTGCCGGCGACCTCGCGAAAACTCGCGGCCAGCATCGGCATCGCCTTCGTCGAGGACACCACCACCACGGTTGCCGATGCGTTGGCCTGCGCCGACGACGCCTGCTATGCCGCCAAGGCGGCCGGGCGCAATCGCTTCGCGGTGTTTTCGGCCGATGCGGCGTCGGGCTCCGGCGGCCTCAACGCGGCGCGTGTCGCCGCCGACACGGTCGACGCCATGGATGACGGGCGGCTGAAACTGTTCGGCCAGGAAATCCATCTGCTCGGCCAGCCCTGGCAGGAGAGCCGCCACGTCGAGGTGCTGGCGCGGCTTGCCGGGCGCAATGGCAAGCTGATCCCGCCCAACGAATTCATTCCGGTCGCCGAGCGCTTCGGCATTGCCTCGCGGCTGGACCGCTGGATCATCAGGACAGCGCTTTCGCAGCATGGCGCGGCGATGCGGTCAGGCGCCATCATGCTCGGCTTCAACCTGTCGGCGCAGACGCTGAGCGATCCGCTGCTATGGGATTTCGTCGACGCCGTCATCGCCGAGACCGGGGCGCCGCATTCCGGCATCGGCTTCGAGATCACCGAGACCGCGGCCGTCACCAATTTCGACGCCGCCGAGCAGTTCGTGCGCAAGGCGCGCGAGCGGCAATGCCGCGTCAGCCTCGACGATTTCGGCGCCGGCATGAGCTCGTTCGAATATTTGCGGCGCTTTCCGGTCGATCAGATCAAGATCGACGGCTCGTTCATCGAGAATATCGCGGAAAGCCGTTTCGACCGCGAGATCGTCTCGGCCATAGCGGGCATCGCCAAAAGTCTCGGCTGCGCGGTGGTGGCCGAAAAGATCGAGCAGCAGGAAGCGCTCGACATTCTGCGCGGCATGGGCGTGGCCTATGGCCAGGGTTTTCTGCTTCACCGGCCGGAGCCGCTCGAGGCGATCGTCACGCGGGCCGGCGAACAGTCACCGGCCAGCGGACAGTCGCCGGAAAAGCGCTTCGGCTGACGGCTCTCATCGCCTCGGGCTCGCGCGAATTGTCCGGCTAACCGGCGTCGGCCTTTTCCTGCTTTCGCTGCGCCGCCTCCTTCTTGCGGCGCAACACCTCATCTGTACCGACAAGGTCCTTCGAGCCGCCGGAAATGGCGGTCGAGACGACGGCGGGCGGATCGCTGGCCGGAAAACTGTCTTCGAGGCCTGATTGCAACTGCTCCTCGAGCGTCTGCGGGTTCTCGGAGCGGCCTTCGGCGCGGCGCTCGCCAACGGCTTCGACATCGCTCTTGGTGTCGGGGTGAGCGCGGGCTTCCGATATCGTCGACACCACCAGCTCGATGGCGAACTCTTTCATCGCCTCGGCTTGCGGCCCATCGACATCAGAGTCTTCGATCAGGCGGATGAGCGACTTTTCCAGGGCGCCCAGTTCCTTGACGCCCTGACACCGCGCCAGACGCTTGGTGAGCGAACCGATCAGCGCCGGGGCAAAGGTCGAATAGGCAAGCCTGCGTGTGTCGTCGACCTGCTCGGGATGAAGCTTTTGCAAGGACATAGATGCCTCCAGTCAATCAGCCGGGCAGCTTCTGCCGCTGCCCCCTCCTTAGAAAACAGAGGGGAGGGCAAGAGGTTCCATACAGTCCTCGACAGGGTCGACGAGTTCAACTCCACAGCGACGCCATGGTCAGCGACGCTTCGAATATCTGCTCCCTGTTCTCGTTCAGCATCTTGACGGTGATCCGCCGGTGGTCGCCCTCCGGAATCTCGTCGCGCGCCACATCGTGCAATATGCGCAGCGCTTCGGCTCCCGCGCGCTCGCGGCTGGGAAAAAGCTGCCCCTCTTCGTCAATCTGGGTCTCAGCGTTGTACAAGTCGAAGTAGAACCGTTCCATGTGTGCAAGGATCCCTGCGTGAGAACGCTAAGGCGCATCGCGGTTGAAAGGATGCAGGCGACGCGCTTCAGGTCTGTGTTTTTATGCATGTCGTTGTCTCAAAATCGGGGCCATTTTTGAGCGACATGGATTAAATCCCAACCCGCACCCATGGTTCCATGCGACTGTGTCCTGAGCAGATTTCCTGCCAGGAGCCGTCGCCGTGCCGGCCGATTGCAACCGCACCCGATCTCCGGCGTTTGGCTAGGCCACGAATGTCCACGAAATCTCGAACTGGATCCTCGATGCTAGAACCGCTTTATCTCAACCTTGGCCAGCATGACGCTTTGTCCGAGCAGGAAAAGGGGCTGCTGGCCGCCGCCATGACCATCGAGATGGATTTTGCCACCGGTCAGGACATCGTTTCAGAGGGATCGAGGCCAGGCTACAGCACGCTCATCATCGAGGGTCTGGCGGCGCGCTACAAGGTGCTGGAGGATGGCGGCCGCCAGTTCACCTCGTTGCAGGTGCCAGGCGATTTTGTCGATTTGCACGCCTTCCTGCTCAAGACAATGGACCATGGCATTATAGCTTTGTCGCCATGCCGGGTGATCGCCGCCGACCACAGTCGGCTAAGGACGATCACCGAACAGGCGCCTCATCTGAGCCGCTTGCTGTGGCTGGACACGCTCGTCGATGGCGCCATTCACCGGGAATGGATCGTGGCCATGGGCCGGCGGTCCAAGACGTCGCACCTGGCGCATCTGGTGTGCGAGCTGTTCGTCCGGCTCCAGGTGGTCAAGCAGACCAACGGCATGAGTTTCCGGCTTCCCCTGTCGCAGGCGGAACTGGCCGATGTGCTTGGGCTTTCGGTGGTCCACATGAACCGGGTCATCGGCGCGCTGCGCAAGATCGGTGTGATCGGCTGGGCGAATTACATGGTGACCATTCTGGACTGGCAGCAGCTGGTGGAAATCGCCGAGTTCGACCCGACTTATCTCAGCATGAATCGCGAGCCGAGATAGGCCATCCGGCGTTCGCCATGACATCGCCGGCAATCCGTCAGCCGGTCTTTCAACGATGCCCATCCAGCGACGCCAATTCGTCGAGCATGGCAAGGGCGGCACTTGGCTTGGCCGGCTTCAGCAAGCCCTGTTGGGCGGCGGCATTCTGGAAAGCGGCAAAGGCGATGTCCGGGCGGCAAATGCCGTTCAACGCGTCGTCCACCAGCCTGTCGGCCGCCTTGTAAGCCGCCGCCTGCTTGTTCTTCCATGTTCCGCCTAGTGCCCTCCTGGCGTCGGCGATCGACGACACCGTCATCGCGCTGCCGTCCACGAATCTGATCGTCAGGGGCAGAAAACGGCTCATGCGCTCACCATCCAAACCGTTCGCGTCTCGCCCGGATCGATCTCATCACTTGCCTCCTTGAAAACAGGATCGCCATAAACGAGGAAATCACAAACTGGTTGCAGGCCTGGCGAGCTACATGTTGCTTGCCGGCCAGATCGGCCGATGCGGACGATAAGGCGGGCGCGGCGCCGGCTTCAACGGGATGTCGGCGAGCGAGTTGCGGATCGGCCTGAACAGTATCGGCGAAGACGCGGCGCGGCGGTGCAGTACCGCGGCCGACAGTTTGGCAATCAGATTTCGAACGTCCATGGGACACCTCGAGCGCGTTGAGAGTCCCCCCATCGCGATCACCTACCACCTCACGCCCAGCATCCGCATTTAACTTTGATATAGGCCGGACGAATACGCGCCGCGCGCAATGTCTGCCGCCAACCCTTCTGCTGGTCTCGCGTCCGACAAGCAGGCGGCGGATGTGTCGCAGTTCGGCGCCAAGACCCCGGTGAAGCGCCCGGCCCAGCCGGAGGAGATCGCGCCGGCCTATGTGTTCCTGGCCGCAATGTTCAAGCTACATCACCGGCGAGAGTCTGCCGATCCTCGGCGGCTATTGAGCGGCGTCGCCAGGCTGGCGGTCACGCATCCGAGCAGCGACGTCGCGGACGCTGCTGCAACCGGATGAATTTTCGTGCATTCTTGTGCATGGCCACAATGCTTCGAACCGACACGCCGGCAAAATGCTGCTCCTATTGCGGTTCGCGAGAGCATGACTACGAGGATTGTCCGAAGCGCAAAGCAGAGGCGGAGCGGCAGTGGGAAGGCCAGGCAAAGCCCGGCGCCGAATCCGAGGCGACGGCCGAAGCCTAGCTGGGCTCGAACAGCTCGATCACGTTGCCGGACGGGTCTTCACAAAGAATCTGTCGCCCGCCCGGACCTTCGACGATCTCGTTGCGGAACCCCACGCCGGCCTCTCGCATCTCAGTCACGACTGCCGGCAATTGCTCGACTTCGAGCACAAAGCGGTTCCATCCGCCCGGCTCGGGTGTCCGGCCGTCCGGCATCGGCCTGGCTGCCGACGCCAGGGGGCCGGCGAGCCAGAGCGAAAGGTCGCCGCGCGTCAGGATGGCCATCGCCGGACCGAATTGCTGCTTCAGCGCGAAGCCCAGATGGCTCGTATAAAACGCGATGGACAGATCGACATCGCGGACCAGATATCGGACGGACACCATTCGCAGGCTCCCTCACAAAGGCCCCTCCCGAGAGATAGCTGGCGGGACAAGTCGGGGCAAGCCCGCGCGCACGCTTCGGGCGCCTACGGTGCGATTGCGTGGTCGGCCTCTCTCTCTCTCACGAAGGCCGTCAGCAGCTCCATTCCCGCCGGCCAGTCGCCCAGCCCGCTATTGCTGTTGATGTGACCAAGCGGCCCGGCGATGTGCAGTTCGCTGCCCCATTGTGTGGCTTTCTCACCGGCATAGCCGTTCGGATCATAGGGATCGTCGGTGCTGGCCACGATCAGCGAGGGGAAGCGAAGCGGCCCGCGCGGCGTATCGGCGAAGGGAATTCCGTAAGCGGGATAGACCGGCGAGGCCGGGTCGGGAACCGCAACCAGAAACGCCCCGCCGATCCGACGGCTCGACACCGCCTGCCAATGCGCGACCAGCAGGCAGCTGAGACTGTGGGCGACGAGCACCGGCGGGGTCTGTGCCTGTGACACCGCGACGTCCAGCGCCGCCACCCAGTCGTCGAAATCCGGCAGCTCCCAGCTTGCCGGGCTGAAGCGGCGCATCGCCGGGTCGGCCTGTTGCCAGCGTGTCTGCCAGTGGGCCTCGCCCGATCCGCCGCTGCCCGGCAGAATGATGAAGTCGGTCATCGAAAATCCTGTTTCTTCGCCGCAGATGATGTCCCAATCCTAGGGCTTCTCCTTGTTCGCGGAATGAGAGATCATCGGAAAGCGACGAAGAATTCCGATGGATTGAAGGTGTTCATGGCAAACGGCGATTACCGGCCACGGCTCGACCCCACCGACATGGCAATCATCGAGATCATGCAGGAGGATGGCCGCATCGGCATTTCCGAACTCGGCCGCCGCGTCGGCCTGTCCCAGCCCGCGACGTCGGAGCGGGTGAAGCGGCTGGAGGAGCGCGGCATCATCGCCGGCTACCGGGCCGCGATCGATCCCACCGCCCTCGGTCTCGGCACCATGGCCATGATCCGCCTGCGCACCACGCATGAGCACATCCAGACCTGCCTGAAGAAATTCGCGGCCATGCCGGAAGTGGTTGAGGTGCTGCGGGTGACCGGCGAGGATTGTTTTCTGGTCAAGGTCGTCGTCCCGTCGCCGCCCGACCTCGAAAGCATCGTCGACGCCATCGGCCGCTACGGCGCGGTGACGACCAATGTGGTGCTGCGCGCCGAGCCGCCGAAACGGTTGGGGCGGGAACTGATGGCGAAGCTCTGAGCGGCCACGCGCCGCAAGAGGATTGCAAGCGCCTCCTTTTGCGAGCTCCGGCTTTGCCGGGAAAGAATTTCGCGGGCTGGTGTAGGATCGGCGGCGTGGCGCCCGTCCTTGGGACGAAACCCGTTCCAAACCTGGAGGACATCTCATGGAAGCCGTTCAATCGCCGTGGCAGACCACGGCTATTCTCATCGCCCGCCTGACCTTGGCCGCCATGTTCGCGATGGGGGCAGCCTTCAAGTTCATGGATATGGGCATGACTGCCGGCTACATCGCCGCCGCCGGCTTCCCGTTCCCGCTGTTTCTGGCCTGGTGCGCCGCGATCCTCGAAACGCTGCTGGTGATCGCCCTCCTGACCGGAGCATTCTTCACACCGGCCGCCCTGGTCGCCGCCGTCTACGTGGTCTTCCTCGGCTTTGCCTTCCACGGTCCGTCGCACTGGACCGGCAACCAGGCCGAGTTCGGCGCCTTCATGTCCCATTTCCCGTTCGCCGCCGGCCTGCTGTTCGCCGCCGTGCATGGACCGGGCAGCGTGCTGGCCTCGAAGCTCGGCCGAGGGTGAGGCCCCGCGTCGGCAGACCGCCTCACATCTGGTCGTTGTAGGGTTCCTTCATCTGGCCGACCATGCGGGCCAGTTTCGAGAAGGACGGCATGTCCGCCTCCGGCTGGCATTGATTGGCCAGTTCCAGCAGTCGGATCGGAAAGTTGACGGCGTCGCGGTTGGACTCCGACATGCCGTCGGACCGCTCCTCGCCGGTTTCGATGGCCTCGGCCTTGCGCAGCGCAATGTCGATATCCTCCACCGTGACCAGGCCCTTGCGCACCAGCACCTGATTGATCGAGGCGACGGCCATCAGCAGGCCTTCGAGTTGCAGATTGGCGACGTTCATGGCTGTTGCTCCCATTTGGCTCACGCTCAACGCATGAGCCGCTGTTACGATCCGGACGGGGATGAAAGCGATAGGCGTCGGCCGACCTGCGCTACTCTTCCATCCAGCGGCGGCCATATTCGGCCCACAGCGCCTTGACCTCCCGGCTGCCGAGGCGCGGGGCCGAGCCGTCGCCATAGGCGATCGAAACGCCGCTGATGTCGTAATGGGGATGGGCGTCGATGACGAAGCGGATCGCCTCGCCGAGCGGCCTTCTGCCGATGACCGGATCGGCCTGGCCTTGGCCGACGCTGCGAACGCCCGAAACAGTGGCTGGCGCTTGCCGCATCCTGAACACGGATGCCATGGCTGGTTTGTCCATCCCGCTCTCCCCCGAGTTGGGGTGGAATGATTCCATAAGAGCCAGCTAATGACCAGTCGCTAGACGGCCTGTCGAAGGCTGCGTCTTGTATCCTGCAGCCGGTTGAAGGACTGTTCAGGCCAGCGGATCCGCCGCCGGCGGCCTGGCGGGAAGGCCGAGCCTTGTCCGCTCGCCGTCGGCAAACTCCTCGGCCGCTTCCTGGGCCATGAACAGATGCTGGGTCACCGTGCCATTCTCGGCAACCAGCACCGCCCATTGGCGGCGGTCGACACGTTCCACCCGAACGTCATTGGGCTCTCCGGCCACCACGATCGTCCTCCAGCAGGCGTACGGCACGGAGGGGGCGTGCCTTTACGCCTTGGTCTTGCTCTTGGCCGGTGCCTTGGCGGCCGGGGTCTCGGGTGTCCTGATGCCGAGCCCGAACTCCTTTGCCAGCTCCGATCGTTTGGCGGCGTAGCTGGGCGCCGTCATCGGATAGTCGCCGGGCAGGTCCCATTTGGCGCGATAGGCTTCCGGCGTCATGCCATGGGCGGAGCCGAGATGACGCCGCAGCGACCTGAACTTCTTGCCATCCTCGAGGCAGTAAATGAAATTCGGCGTTACCGAGCGCTTGCGGTTGACCGCGGGCTCAGGCGCAGGTTGCGGCGGAGCAACGGGATTGTCCACGGCCGCGAGCGCTGCATTGACGCTCTCGATCAACGCCGGCAGGCTATCTGGAGGCACTGAATTGTTGCGCACGAATGCCGCGACGATATCGGCGGTCAGATTTATATTTCGGATTTTGTCCTCAGACATGGCTTCTTTTGCCCCCTTGATGCCAAAGGGCAAATTATCAGACAACATCCGCCGACGGCATGGCACTTTAGAACATATGCATATGACTTGACGCCGGATGTGGTAGCGCTAGCATCGCCGAGTCTCCGATCGATGTCGATGTAGGAATTCTTTCCTGACATATCTTGACCGGTGAGGGCAGCTATGCTATGATCTGATCACGGTGCTGATTTGCGCCAGCAACCCGCCGCCGAGGCGGGTTATTGTTTTAGGCCGGCTTGGAAGCGATGACGGCCAGTGACGCGAGTTTTCCCTCGCTCAGGCTGCTTATGTAGTTTTTTCGCCGATGCACGAACTCGGCGCCGAGCACGATCTCATTGGCCTGCTGCTGGGCGGGCGAGGGCACGATGCCGGAATTTGCCCGTTTCAACGCCAGCTCGACATGATCGCCGGTTTCGTCGATGACATCGTCGACCCGGAATCCGGCTGAAGCAAACAGGGCCTTCAGGGTTTCGCGGTCGACGAGATGGCTGGCCACAGGCGACACCGCCCAAGGCAAGGGATAGTGAGGCTCGCCGTCCGCCAGCACCGCCTCGGTCCAGACAAGCCTGGCCTTCGGCTTCAGTACGCGCCACGCTTGCCCGATGACCGCCGCCTTGTCGGCGATATTCATGCCGACATAGAAACAGATCGCCGCGTCGAATGTGTCGTCCGCAAAAGGCAGCCTTGTCGCATCGGCCTCATGGAAACGCACTTTGTCGCCGAGGCCGCAGAGCTCGGTCAATCGGCGGGATGCCTCGACGAACGCCTGCGTCAGGTCGACGCCGTCGACGCTGCACCCATAGGTCTCGGCAAGGAACCGGGCTGGGCCGCCAATGCCGCTGCCGATGTCCAGAACCCGATCGCCGGCGGAGGGCGCAAGACGCGCGGCATGGTCCTGCGTGGCGATCAGCTCGCGGCCATGAAGCTGGTCGAACGGATAGAGTTGTTCGGCCGCGAGGCTGCCGGCCCTGGCGTCCGGCACAGCCGACAGGATGCGCTCGACGATGCCGCCGCTGCCATAGTGACTGGTCACATTGCTCATTGCGCTCTCCGACGAGACGCAGCATCCCATCGATGCTGCCCTTGCGCAATGCGCGGCCGCGCCAAGACGCGGCTTTGACCGAAGTAGGAATTATTTCCTTTTTTGCATTGACGGGTGAGGGCAGCTTTGCTATGATTTGTCCATGGTGCTGATTTGCGCCACCGACCCGCCCACGAGGCGGGTTTTGTTTTCCTGATGCCCACAACGTGCGGATATCGGATGTCGGCGGGACAGCACCCCCCTCTGGCCTGCCGGCCATCTCCCCCTCAAAGGGGGAGATCGGACTGCCGCCTTGCTTTCGCCAATCGTCGGCGCTGCAAATTGGTCGCGACCCTGGAGCTGCCAATCTCCCCCCTTGAGGGGGAGATGTCCGGCAGGACAGAGGGGGGCGTGAAGGAACGCTATCCTCGGTTCATTCTGCCTTATCCGCGAGGCCTCCCTTGTCCAACCGCTATGCCACCATCATCACCGACGATGACGGCCGCGAGGTCGTCAGCGCCATTGGCGTGTTCGAGGGCGCTGCCCCGCAGGCGCGCATCGGCCGTATGGAGCCGGTCGTGCCGGGCGTGCTGATCGGCATGGTTCGCGGTGGTCCTGTCGATGCCATCGGCGGCTTCGGCTTTCCGCGCGGCGCGCACGACGCAAGGGCGATCGCCAGGGCAAGCCTGAAAGCCGCGTCTGCCGGAAAGCGCCACGCGCCGGCCGCTGATGCAGCCCGCAAGGCCGCCCCAAAACGGTCAGGGCCAAAATCGGCACGGCGCAAGTCCGGCAAGATCAAGTCCGGCAAGATCAAGGGGCCGGCGAAGCAGGCAGCGACTGCCGAGCCCGCCGGGATCTCGGATCATGGCTGACCGGACGGCGCCGCGTGCGCGCCCTGACCGCAAGGCGCCTGCCGCCGCCGCTGCCAAGCCGAAGCGGACGAAGAAGACGCTTGGCGATGATTTCCTCGACGCGGTGCGCGCCGACTTCCGCGCCCATGGAGCCGGCGTCATTGCCGCGGTCCGGGCCGACAAGCCCGACCAGTATCTGAAGATCGTGCAATCGGTGCTGCCCAAGGATCTGGCCAAGGATTTGCATGTTTCATCTGACAATCTGGAAGCCCTGAGCGATGACGAGATCCGCCGCCGCATCCGCGGCCTCGAAGCCGTCCTCGGGCCGTTTGGCGACCAGCCTGAAGGCGCGCCGCCACTATCTGGCGCTGCTGCAGGAGCTGGACCGCAGGCGCAGGACTAACCAGCTTGCCGCCTACCGGCCTTATCCCAGGCAGGCGCAGTTTCACGCCGCCGGCGCGCAGAACCGGGAACGTCTGTTCATGGCCGGCAACCAGCTCGGCAAGACCAGGGCCGGCGGCGCCGAATGGGCCATGCATCTCACCGGCCGCTACCCCGCGTGGTGGCAGGGCAAGACCTTCGACACCCCCGTCAGGCTATGGGCTGCCGGCGTGACGGGGGAGGGCACGCGCGACAACCCGCAGCGCGTGCTGGTCGGCCCGCCGCAGCAGCAGGCGGCATGGGGCACCGGCATGATCCCGGCCAACGCCATCCTGCACACGACCATGGGCCGCGGCGCCCCGGGCGCGCTCGACAGCATCGTGGTGCGCTGGGGCGGCGGCGGCGACGTGCAGGCCGATGAATCGGTGCTTTCGTTCAAGAGCTATGAGAAGGGCCGCGAAAAGTGGCAGGGCGAAACCCTGCACGGCGTCTGGTTCGACGAGGAGCCGCCGCTCGATATCTATTCCGAAGGCCTGACCCGCACCAACGCGACGGGCGGCATCACCATCGTGACGTTCACGCCGCTGCTGGGCATGAGCGACGTGGTGTTGCGGTTCTTGACGGCGCAGGAGGTTCTCCCTTCCCCCCTTGTGGGGTGAGCAGCTGGTTCGCGAAGCGAATTCGTCGTGCCAGTGGCACGACGAAAGGCCGGCGAACGCCGGGACGCTGCGGAGCAGCCGGGACCCGGCAGGTTGGATCGGCGACCACCTGGCCCTTCGCAGGCTCAGGGCGTTCGAAGCTCGAAAAGCCAAGCAATGGCTTTTCGTCCGCCACGCGGACCGCTTCTCACCCCACAAGGGGAGAAGGTAAGAACCGCCACGCCCGACGCAAATATCGTGCGCGGACAACATCATACGACCATTACTTTGAATCAGTTCGGCAGGCTCTACGTCCTGTCACGTCGCTATCTTGACCTCGAGATCAGCGGTGCCTCAGGCGATTGCCGGCAATGATGATTGCCATACGGCGTGGTGCGATATCTGGTTGTGCTCGATGCAATCGGTTGCCAGTTTGCTGATTTCAGGATCGGCGGACGCCTGCGCCCATTCGACGAACGCGTCAACAACGACCAACCTCGCCCGGCTGGCCAGCCCCAGGCCGTAACGGCGCACTGCCGGCTCTGAATGGTCGAGCATCGCACGGATCATGCCTGATGCATCATCTCGCCATTGCCCGGAGATATCGGCGATCGCCGAAAACGGCGTTTGCGGCCTGAGCAACGCGGCGTGCTGACGCGCAAGCTTTAACTGCCAGTCTTTTGCAAAGCGCACAAATTTGACGGCTCCCATGCGTACACCATCGTGATAATCATCAAGGGCAAACAACGCCTGCGCGAGATGCTGACCATCGTTCCGCGTACTGCATCGCAAGATAGACTCCACGGCATCGAAGCGCGTGCGCGGGTTGCTGTCCCCAAGCAGCGCGGCCAGCTCACCCACCATCGAACTTATGTTCTGGTTTTGAAAGGTGGCAATAAACGCACCCGCCGCTCGCGTCTCAGCATTGGCAGATGTCAGCAGGAGACGAAGGCTTTCCAACGGCACCGTCTTGCCGAGCTCGCCGAGAAGGTCGTGGGCAAGCGCGCCATCGTCATCATGCGGGGACGACAGCAGCCGCTCCAGCATCTCCTGACCTGTCATGGCATTTGTCGATTTGCCGAGTGGCAGCAGGATCTTACCGCCTTCGCTGAAAAAAAGATGAGCAACCTCGCTGTCCTCGGCGGACAGGCGCATCGCCTCGAATAGATCTGTCATGGCAAAGAGTGGCTGTCCCACCCGCGTAGAGTACAGGCCGCGCAGAATGCACCAGCCCAGACGCATCGATGTCGCCGATGCACGGCAAGACCTACCGCATAAAGCGATAAAGGAAAAGATGAGAGCGAAGCTTTCCCGTTTCGGCGCGTTGCGGAATCGCGAACCGCGACTAGACTGGTGGCCAGGTTGTCGAGGAACCAAGTCCATGAACAGGCGGCAGGTATTGACAGGCGGTTTGTCGTCGCTTGTCGTGTCGCCGGCGGGTGGTGCTGAGGTGTCAAAGCCCCAGGTGCCCAAATGGCGACCCTCGTTTTCACAACCCATCGATCGCATCGAGGAACGGTTCGGCTATTACTTCGACAGAGGCCGTGACTTTGCCATCCTTGAAAACGGCACCTGCGTGCTGACGGAAGCCGGCCTGTCCGATGAGGCGGCAGCCATGGCCGCCATCCAGACGCTTGCCATGATTTACAACTATCACCCGGACATGAAGCCGTCCGACATGGATGATGGCAACGTGCTGGTCAGCTACAATCATCCAGCCTTCAATGTCGTGCTTTCCGACGTTGCGAATGCGCATTGGCAAGAGATCGAGGCCCGCCACCAGGATGGGCTGGCTACGGGCGAGGTGCTGATCACGCCGCTGGGGCAGAATGTGTTCGATGAGCTCGGCAAAAAGGCGCTGCTTGGCAGGTGCTACATGTTCATGGATGCGCAGGCGCCAAAGGTGATCCGCATCAAACCCAGTTGATAAGTCGAATCAGGGGTATTTGGTGCCGGCAAGTTGCCTGGCACGACCTTCGGCGGTTGGCGATTTGCGCGTTAATGGGCCGCACAATATTTTCTCTCGACCGGTATACTGATATATATAGAGCATACAGGATTGATTGGGAGTGTCGGGGACGCAGACCTCGCGTTTGAACCCTGTTCCTGGATCGGTACGGGTTCTGCAGATTTTTTTACTCGTATCGTAAGGAACATTCGCCTGGCTGGTGCATGCCGATGCACTGGCGGCAATGGCGACAACGATTGCAATCCGAATCATGTGTTCCCCCAAGTCTTGGGTCAGCTTCGCATTGACGAGCGGTGGTATCAATGGCCACACTCTATTGGAGCATGCTTGCATGACCCGTCACGTCACCTTCATGACCATAGACGACGTCGAACACTATTCGCCGGACGAGCGTGCCGCGATCATCGCCGCCTATCCCGAACATGAGCGCGAAGCGAGGGCCAAGGGCATTCCGGTGCTGGGCTCCGGCCGCATCTTTCCGATTGCCGAGGAGCTGATTGCCTGCGAGCCGTTCCGGCTGCCGCGCTACTGGCCGCGGATCGGCGCCCTCGATTTCGGCTGGGACCATCCGTCGGCCGCGGTCGAGCTGGCCTGGGATACGGAGGCCGATGTCGTCTATATCTCCAAGGCGGCGCGGGCCTCGCAGCAGACGCCGGCGATGCAGGTGCTGGCGCTGAAGCCATGGGGCGAATGGCTGCCCTGGGCCTGGCCGCGCGACGGCCGCCGCGAGACGCTGGAAGGGGCGGGCACGGCGCTCGCCAGGCAATATGCCGCCCACGGCTTGAACATGCTCACCGGCCACGCCCGCTTCGCCGACGGCTCGGTCTCGGTCGAGGCCGGGCTGATGGAGATGCTCGACCGCATGCAGTCCGGCCGCTTCAAGGTGTTCTCGTCGCTGCTGCCCTGGTTCGAGGAATTTCGGCTTTACCATCGCAAGGACGGCAAGGTGGTGAAACTGCGCGACGATTTGATGGCCGCGACGCGCTATGGCGTGATGATGCTGCGGGAAGCGGTGGTTGATCCCGCGGAGTTCAAGAGCGCGAGGCGGACGACCGGGCAGAGTGATCCGCTGGGGGCTTTTCGGTGAGGGGCAAGCGCCCTCGATCTTTCCAAGAGTCTTCGATCCGACAAAGCCCGCGAGGCGGGCGGGCGAACGCGTGTGGCCCGGCCCTGCTGTGGTCGCCAGCGCTGCGCGCCTTTGTTCAAAGCCAGGGAGCAGCCAACAATGGTACACATCATCCCACTCTCCGTTGGTCGGCGACGGCTCGATACGGGGAACGCAGTGCAGTATCCGCAAGGGTCGCCCATCGGCGGCGCCATGCAGGGTTTTGGCGACGAGCTTTCCGCACTGGCCGAGCACTACCGGAAGATGACAGAGCGACAGGAGGCCTTCGACGCCGAGATCGCACGCCGCCAATTCAACGGCCGGATCGCGTTGGCCGAAGACGAGCTGGCGGCGAAGGCGCCGGCCGACGGCGCGGGCATGCACGAGGCCATGTACGGCCAGCTGGACCCGTATGACGGCCGAGCGGTGAAGCCCGGTCTGTTCGACAAGATGTTCGGCGAGGTCTTGCCGAGCATGCCCGAAAGCCAACGCGCCAACTTTGCCAAGCAGAAGGAGGCGATGCGCATGGCAGGCGCGGTGCGCATGGCGCAGCGGCAGCTCCAGCGGCGCAAGGATTATGAACAGAACCAATGGTCCGGGGTCCAGCGCGCCGAGCTTGACGCCATCGCTCAAAGCAATCCCAACGACACTGTGGCTTTTAACGCCGCTCGCCGGCGCGGCCTCGATGTTCTCGACAAGATGGGCCTCGACCCGCAGGGCAAGTTGCAGGCCGAAGCCGCGTGGCGGGATAGCACGGCAAAGACACGGATTGAGGCTCTGATAACTCAGAACCCGAAAAGGGCCCTCAATCTGCTCGTGCCGACAGCGTTTACCACTCAGGAAAGCAATCAGCCGGGGCAGGGGATGGATGATATCATCACCGACTCTGTTGCCGGAACGGATAGTTCTGACGAGTCAACCGAAAAAGGTGACCGCGTTCGCCGACTCACGTCGAATGAACGGATAAGGCGGGCATTTCAGGACGATCTTCCGATCGATACGTTGCTTGCCGAGCTTTCGCCTGGTTCCTATGACGATGTTGTTCGCAAGGCGCGCACCGCGGATGCGGCAAGTCTCATCGGCACCCATGCCGATCTCGACATCGCTTCTCAAAACGCGCGGGCAGCCATAATCAACATGACACCCTATTCCGACACAAGACATGACGATACCGAGTTTACTTCTGTCTTTGGTGCCGAAGAGGGCGGCAAACGATCCAGAGCTTTCAATTGGAGAGCGGATGTCAGCCCATATCTTGCCGATATGCGAGTCATGCCGACAAGTCAGATCGATGCGTCAATCTTTGCCGCAAAACCCCTCCCGAACCGCTTCTCGCAGGAGGAAGATCCCGAACTGTATAGGATGGATCAGGCGCGCTTCGAAAAAGATCAGAAGCGCTATGAATTGAACGCGGACGCTGCAGCTTTCATCATACAACAGCGGCAGATCGACCCGGCGG
This sequence comes from Mesorhizobium sp. M0062, assembly GCF_040323125.1. NCBI lineage: Bacteria > Pseudomonadati > Pseudomonadota > Alphaproteobacteria > Hyphomicrobiales > Phyllobacteriaceae > Mesorhizobium > Mesorhizobium sp. M0062. The sequence goes on along the minus strand of NZ_JAMYUO010000013.1, from coordinate 124,346 downwards.
CTTACGTGCGCAAGGTGATCCCGGCCGTCGATACAGCCTTCAAAAACTTGTCGACACCAGAGGACTTGCAAGCCGCGGTCGCGCTATCATTTGCCGCTCAGCGTCAATTGGGTATCGCGAAGCCTCAGCCGCTGCCCCTATCCGACGCTGAAGGTTTGATCAAAGCGTGGAATGATACCCCCGATCCGGAGGAAGCCGAGCGCAAGGCGCTTGAAGCAATAATTGATCAGAAATCGCGCAAAGCGCTGGCCACGCAGCTGGATAATATCAAGGCGGCACAATCAGATGCGCTGGCAGCGTCTGACGGCGAGCCGGATGCGGATGGGTTTGACGATGCCGGTTCCGAGCGTCCATCAAATGAAAGATTCGCGAAGTCAATCGATCTATCTCCGGCAGACATTCTTCGATTAAAGAAAACAGTTGCGACGGAATACTATCCTAAGAGCGACGAAATCGAGGCTAAAGCAGTTATCGACGCGGTTCTAAATCGGCTGGCTTCCCAGCATTGGGGCTACAGCATTGAAAGCGTAGTAAACAGCAAGGATCAATTCTCAGACGTTAATGGTCCGACCTCCAGGTCTAAGCATAATCGATCCGACATCGATCAAGTACCCATCGGCGACCCACGTTTTCCTAAAGCATCGAGGATAGTTGACGAATACCTAATGCAGCGTGCATCAGGCGAGCCGTCATCGGTTGATGATAATCTTAGCTATGGTAATCCAGATTATGCAGACGAATCTGGTCTTAAGTGGTTACTGAAATTAAAAATGAAGCGTGGTCTTCATTTGCATGGTACGCCTCCCGATTTGCTGCGGTTCCTTCCGGGAAAATTTGGTATCAATCTACCAGAGGACTACTATTCAGCTTGGCGGTAAAATAGATCGATATCGGTGCCGCTCAGAAAGGGCCACCTCTTTATTAGGCGGTGTCCTTTATTGTGAAAACAATCATCATCCGTTCAGCTACGGCGCGCAGCCAACATCAACAAAATTTAGTAGTGGTTCGACGCCTTCATCGTCCCGAACGGTATAGAATGCATCTGGGTAAGTTTCAGCGGGCCTCCAATTGAAGTTCTTGACTGTATCCGGACCTACCGCAAACATATAGGAAGGCATCGGACCACTGATAAATCCGTGGTCGCCCTCTTTCGTCACCAGCTCCGCCGCCGTGGCCGGCTGCAAAAGCTTCTTATCCGCCGTGAAGGCGGCTTTACCGGAACCTTGTCGGATGACGGTCACGACAATCCCCGACTCGAGTTCCTTGAAGAGCACGCCCTTTGGGCAGCTTTGCCACAGAGTGTCCGTCTTATCCACGTCGTCCGACTGAGCCGCGCCAAATGGCAACGCAAACACCGCCATCGCAGCGAAAATGAGTGATCGCAATTTGCCTCCTAGGACGGTACAGGTCACCGATTTTTGCGGAATGACCGAGCAATGCGCTCGGCAATTGGCTGAAACAGCGCCTGATCCTTCTTGTTCCAATGCATATCGAAGCAGGTGACGGTACGGTGTTTCTGACACATGCCGTAGAAAATGAATTCGCCATCGGGCGAGGTCCCGGAAATCACTGCGAGCGATGGCCTGTCAATCTTATACGTTACGATGCTGTCATCACCGACGATTGCCTGTTTAAGGTACTCAAACGGAGTCATCTTTTTTTCAAGGGCTCGGTACTGACGAAGCTCTGCGTCCGGATACGATGCCGGACGGAACACCGAGCCGTAGTTTTCGGCGAACCCACCAAGCAACCAGCCATCGCCATCTTCAAAGAATTCGGGGATCTCGATCTTGCTTCCGCCGCTTAACGACTCGATCCATTTGATAGGCTCCTTGGCAACGGCCATCGGCGTCGACAGCGCCAAGAGGCCGAAGGCGAAGCCAATTGCTCTCATGGCGTCGGCTCTTCGTGCGACAACTGGGGCGAGAATGAGTGATCGCAAGAATGCTCTCTTAAATTGTATGTTGCAAGCTATAGCGCCATTTTGGTTGTAGCAAGTGCTGACATCGCTGGGAAGGATATGGGATAGGATTGAAAAAAGCGCGCACTATGGGTAATCCGGAGGTGGCAGCAAACTTTGTCATAGATGAGTGCCCGACGCCGGACCTGGTTATTGGCCGCTTGATGAGGGAGAGCGGTTTGAAATGCATCGGAACCGGCTGCGGGGACGGCGAGTGAGGGAGCAATCTGGGAGTTTGTGGAAGGCACGTTCAGTCCTGCTCGCGAGCCTTTCCCTTGGCCTTGTCTACGCCGTGCCCGCGTCGGCAATCACCCTTCAAAGAAAGAATGGAAGGCATTCTCCTGCGTTCTAAGCAAGGCACGCGATCAGGGTAACCCGGACGTCGCTGCCGGCTACGAAGAGTGTCCCACGGAGGGCTGAGTGACGCGCAGGAGGAGCGGATCAGGGATTTGGTCACCCGCCGGCTGATGAAAGAATACGGCTTGACGTGCATCGGAACTGGCTGCGGGGGAGGCGAGTGAGGCGAGAGCCTCTGTAGTGTTCACCGGGGCTCGCCAATCATCGGTTTTTGCGGAATGACCTTACGATGCGTTCGGCATCAGCAACCTGAGGCATCATCATGGAAGCGGAAACCAGCATTCTCGCATACATTATTTCCTACCTGCCATTGCTGGTTATCTGGTGGCGCAGCTCTGGGTGAGCATCTGGCTCGCATTCAAACTCATCCGCGTTCAGCAGCAGATGGCGCGCGCGCAGGAAGGCATCCTGGCCAAGTTGAGCGAGATCGACAGCCGGATGGCGGCGAAACCGAACAAGGACTGAGCATGCACCAGGGGGATGCCTCCTGTCGACGGGCAGTAGGATTTTATTCTTAAATCCGTTGACGGGGTGAGGGCAGCAATGGTATACTTCTATCCATGGTGCTGATTTGCGCCAGTGACCCGCCATCAGGCGGGTTTTTGTTTGCGCGATAGCCGGTGCGGATGCTGCGACGATTGCGAGAGAACGCGGCGCCTCAGAATTCTGCACCGCTGCACCGCTCGCGGGTCACGGCATGAATCCCTTGGCTGCGGAGCAGCTCCAGGGGTCTGCGCCGCGTCGCTTCGCTCCTTGCTTCGCCATAGGATGACGAAGGATGGGGGGCGTCTCGCTTCCTTCACTGACGATGGCTTCGCTTCTGGCTGACGAAGGTCCATCCATGACCCTCCGCATCATCGCCGCCACGCTGCGCGATCTCTCCTACATCGCCGCAAATCTGCGTCCCGAGGACCGTGCCGAGACCGACTGCCAGCTTGACCATTGGTCGCCGGCGCTGCTGGCGCTCACCGCGCTGCAAGGGTTTGCCTATGTCGCCGAGCTCGACGGCAATCCGGAGGCCGGCTTTGGCGCTGCCGAACAGCGTAGCGGGTTGTGGATCGCCTGGAGCTGGGGTACGCGCCGCATGAGGCGATGCGTGCCCGGCATCACTGCGCACTTCCACGCCGTGCTCGGGCCGCAGGTCGCGGCGCGGGGCGCCTGGCGGGTCGAGGCGCGGGCGCTCGCCGCCAACGAACTGGCTCTGCGCTGGCTCGGCCGGCTCGGCGCCACCCAACGCTGCCGGCTGCCGGGCTATGGCAGGAACGGCGAAGATTTTTTCCTCTACGACTGGACAAGAGAAGGCTGGAACCATGTGTCTCTTTCAAAAGCCGCCGGCGCTGAAGCCGCTGCCACCGACCCCGACCATTGAAGACAAGGACGTGCAGGCGCGCGAGGCCGCCCTGCGGGCTGAACTCGAACAGCGCCAGGGCACGGCGGCGACGGTGAAAACCGACCTCGCGCCCGGCGACCTCACCGGCCAGCGCCGCGTTCTGCTGGGGGTATGACCATGACCGCGATGAAACGCAGTTTCAGCAAGCGCGTGCTGGCGTGGTGGTACTGGCGACGGCATGCCAGGCTGGTGAAGCGGAGGTGACGCTACGGGGTGGGGTCTGCGCTGCACCCCCACCCCGTCTCCCTCGCTTTGCTTTGCAAAGCGAACTCGCCGACCCTCCCCACAAGGGGGAGGGTGTAGCAATTCGTCATCTCTCAGCGGCTTGACAATCGCTCCTCAGGCGCCATGCTGCAGTGCAACATGGCTAGCTACGAAACCAGCATCATCAAGTCGTCGCGGATCGAATGCCTGGACGGGCTTCGCGCGCTTGCGGCGATCTGGGTGCTGGTCGGGCACTGCATGCTTTTGACCGGCTGGCAAATTCCGATCGTCGGCGAGCCGGATCTCGGCGTCGACCTGTTCATCATGCTGTCCGGCTTCCTGATGGTGTTCCACTATCAGCTGCGCCAGGAAAAGGAGCCTTGGCAAAGACCGGAAACCTGGCTGAAATTCTGGACGCGCCGCTATTTCAGGATCGCGCCGCTGTTCTATGTCATGCTTTTCCTGGCGCTGGCGCTTGGCCCCTATCTCTACGATTGCAGGATCATCATCGACGATTTCCTCTCCAGATCGCACCAGGCGCCGGAACGCTACCTCGACGGCAGCCTGAAAAACATCGTCGCTCATCTCACGTTCCTGTTTGGGCTGGTGCCGAACCTCGCCTATCGCACGCCGCTGCCTGACTGGAGCCTGGGGCTGGAGATGCAGTTCTATGCCGTGTTCCCGGCCGTCATGCTGCTGGTTCGCAGGCTGGACTGGATCAGGAGCGCCCTTGTGGTCGCGGCGATCGGCTGCGTCATCGTGTTTGCGATGCGGCTGTTGTCGATCCATTTTCCGATGCCGTCCTTTCTGCCGCTCAAGATACAGATATTCCTGTGCGGGATGCTGCTGGCCGGAGTCGTGCATCAGAGCCAGCCGCGATCTATCCTGTACTTGGCACTGGCGCTGCTGCTGGCGGCGCTGCCCTTTGGCGGCGACCAGGGGCTGGGCAAGCTTCTGGTGCGTGAAGCGCTGGTGGCGGGCTTCTTTGCGCTGGTTCTCTACCGCATGCTGCCTGGAAGGGCGGGAACGCTGGCGCGAGCGATCGCCGTGACGCTCAGCAACCGGTTCTTCCACCTGATGGGCGAGCTTTCCTTCAGCATCTACCTGATCCATCTGCTGGTGCTGCAGCCCGTCGCGGCGTTCGTCATCAGTGAGTTCGGCCACGAATTGTCGGCGCCGCTGCGCTTCGCCATCGTCGTTGCCGTTGTGCTGCCGACGGTGACTTTGCTGTCCTGGATCACCTATACTTTGATCGAGGTCCCCGGCCAGAAGGCGGGCCGCTTCGTCGTCCAGCGCTTTGGCCGGAAAACTGCGCCGGTGCTCGAGGGCATCAAGCGCAGCGCGTAGTCGGCTGACGCTGCCGATCTCCCCCCCTCGAGGGGGAAATGTCGCCGAAGGCGACAGAGGGGGTCGGTGCGACCGGACGCGACCTCCCGCCACCGACAGATGAGGCTAGCGCTCCACGCGCGGCGACCCCCTCTGGCCTGCCGGCCATCTCCCCCCTCAAGTGGGGAGAAGCGCCGCTTCGCCGTCCATTCACATCCTACCCAGCGAGCCCCTCATGACCGATTCCCGTGCCCGCGATATCCTGTCCCGCCAATCCGAGCTCGAGACCGAGCGCTCTCAGTACGAGGCGGTGTGGGAGCAGGTGGCGGAATTTTGCGATCCCGATGCGCGCGATGTCTGGAGCGGCCGCAGAAGCGGCGGACCGGATTCGCAGGCCGAGCGGCAGGAGCGGCGCGGTGCCCGCGTCTATGCCAACACCATCAACTCGGCCGCCAATCGCCTCGCCGCCGGGCTCGAAAGCCTGATCATCCCGCAGTCGGAAAAATGGCACGGGCTGACCACCGCAGAAATGAACGACGAGGAGACCGACGAGGAGAAGGAATGGGCGGAAGCCTTGCGCGATTTCCTGTTTGCGCTGCGCTATTCCGCCAACTCCAATTTCGTGCCGGCGACGCAAGCCTGCCTGCGCAATGTCGTGCGTTATGGCCCGGCCTATCTCTATGCCGAGGAGGGCTTTGGCGGCACGCTGATCCGCTATGCCTCGATCCCCGTGGTCGAGGGCTATCTCGCCCGCAACCGCTGGGGCCAGGTCGACATTTTCCACCGCCGCTACGAGCGCACGGCAAGACAGGCGGCGCAGCTGCTCGGCTACGAAAAAATGCCGGCGCGGATCAAGATGCTGGTCGACGATCCCGCCAAATGCGAGACGAAAATCTCGCTGATCCAGTGCATCCAGCCGCGCGACGAGCGCAAGATGTACCGGCTTTCCGGCGACTATCAGTATCTCGACACGGCCTTTGCCTCCTATCACGTCATCGAGGACGAGGAGGAGATCGTCAGGGAGAGCGGTTTTCGGTCCTTCCCGGTGTCGACATTCAACTGGCGCCGCTACGAGGGCGACCCCTATGGCATTTCGCCTGCTATCGAGGCGCTGACGACGGTTCGCGAGGAGAACGCGGTGCGCCGCTCGGGCCTGCGCGCCCTGCAGCAGATCACCGATCCGGCAACCGCGTCCAAGGCCAGGCTCGATTATGTCCCGGTGCTCAACCCCGGCGAGAATTATCCCGGCCTCATCGACGACAATGGAAGGCCGCTGATCCAGCCGATCGCGACCGGGCAGAACCCGACCTATGCCTTCAACTACGCGGCGAGCCGGGCAGAAGAAATCCGCGACATGATGTTCGTCAATTTGTTCCAGACGCTGGTGCAGAACCCGCAGATGACGGCGACCGAAGCGCTCATTCGCCAGGAAGAGAAGGGCGCGCTGCTCGGCCCCTCGGGCTCGATCATCCAGGCCGGCTTTGCCAGCAATCTCGACCGTGAACTAGGCATTCTCGAGGACAAGGGCCTTTATGACGAGGACAGCCGCTTCGCGCCGCCGGAAAGCCTCGCCGGCAAGGCGGTGCGGCCGACCTTCACCGGCCCGCTCGATGTGCTCAGGCGCTCGGCCGAAGCGCGCGACACCATCCAGGTGGTGACGACGGCCATGCAGATGGCGCAGTTCGATCCCGGCATCATGGACAATATCGACGGCGACGAGGCGCTGAAGATCGTGCAGAGCGCCGGCCGCAGCCCGCAGCGCATCTTTCGGCGCAAGGAGGAGGTGGAGGGTCTGCGTGGAGCAAGAGCACAGGCCCAACAGGCACAGGCCGGCATGGCGGCGATCGCTTCCGCCGGCAAGGTCGCCAAGGATGCCGTGCCCGCAGCCGTCCAGGCGCGCGACAGCGGCCTGCTCGACGCATTGATGCTGCAGGCGGGCGGCGGCGGAGAGGCGACGGCCGGATCGGCCGCGCCGGGCGCCGGCCGGAGCGGCCGCGCCGGAGCAGGGAGCATGAGCGCCAAACGCTTCGCCCGAGCCGGCCAGACGGGCGGTCCCGCCAAGGCGCGCGACGCGCTGACCAAGGCCTATCTCAGGGTCTTCTCCGGCGAGGACGGCGAAATGGTGCTGGCCGACCTCGCAGCAACCGTCGGCTACTACCGCCGCCCGTCCTATGGCGAGTGGATGGCCAGGACCAGGACGCCCAACGGCTTCGAATTGCACAGCGCGCTCAGCAATGCGCGTGCCGAGGTGGTGCAGCACATTATGGGATTTCTGACGTTGGACGAGACGCAGCTGGCTGCGCTGGAGAAGGCGGCACGGGCGGAAGGGTAGGCGGCATCCGCAAAGCTGCCAATCTCGCCCCGTGTGGGGGAGATGTCCGGCAGGACAGAGGGGGGCGCTGTCCCGCTAGCGTTTGCCGTTTCTACAGATCGATTTCCCAATCAACGCGCTGCGCCAAGCCCAGCCGCAATCACGATATGCTGGCAAACATTATCGATGTCGCGAAGGACGTCGTCGTTCCAGAAGCGAAGAACAGTCCATCCGTCTTCCTCAAGGCGCGTCGTCCTCGCTCCGTCGCGCGCGGCTGAATCCGCTTCCGCATGCTGGGAGCCGTCAACTTCCACGGTGAGCTTCTTTTCAGGGCAAGCGAAGTCGACAATGTAGCCGGCGATCGGAAATTGCCGGCGGAAGCCAAGCCCCATCAATCGATGCGCGCGAAGTTCATTCCAAAGCTTCAACTCGGCGTCGGTCATCACCTTGCGCATCGATCTGGCTTTTGAACGATGCCTTGGGGGCAAAGGTGTGTGCGGCATTATGAAAGCCCCGATGCGGGCACTCTACGGCGCCCCCCTCTGTCCTGCCGGACATCTCCCCCACGAGGGGGGAGATTAGCTGTCACCGGCGCTCTGCTCAACCGTTGCCGTGTTTCCAACAACGCCACTCCAAAAGTCCGCAAACGACGCGATCGGCGTGCGTTGCGGCTTGCCATGCCTCCGGCAAAGCGCTCCATCGGCAGGAACCAGACACATGGTCCACATCATTCCTCTCTCGGTTGCCCGGCGCCGGCCCGGCAATACGGCGCAAGATACTGGCTCCTCGCCGGCAGGCGGGGCAAGCCAGCAGCCCGACAGCTACTGGCAGGAGGTTGCCGAGCACTACGAGCGGCTCATGGCGCAGCAGCAGGCCTTCGACACCGAGATCGCCGCGCGCAAGCTGGATGGCGAGATCGCAAAGGCCGAGGCCGACGCAGTTGCCAATGCGCCGGCAGATGGAGCCGGCCTGCACCTAGGCATGTATGGCGAGGTCGACCCGCACACGGGGCGCGTCTTGCAAACGGGTCGGTTCGACACCCTGTTCAAGGGCTTCCTGAGCCAGATGCCGCCCGAGCTGCACCCCGGCCTCAGCGCTCGCAAGGAGACGCTGCGCACCGAGGGTGCTTGGCGGATGGCGGCGCAGCAGCTGCAACGCCGCAAAGACTATGAGCGGGCCCAAGTCGACACGGCGCTGCGAACCAACGCCATCGCCATCGGCAAGGCGCACCCCGACGACCACGTGACCTTCGAGGCGGCCAGGCAGGACGGGCTCGATCTCATCGACAAGATGGGGGTCGATCCTGGTATCAGGCAGCAACTGGCCAAGGACTGGCACAGCACCGCCGCCAAGGCGCGGTTCGAGGCGCTGATTTCCAGGGACCCGAAGCGCGCGCTGGCGATATTTGGCGTTGGCAGGCCGGCCGCCGGCAGTGGGGCTATGGGCGACAGCGCGCAGGCTGCGGGCAACTCCTTTGTGGAAGGCCCAAGGATGGCGCCCGGGAAAGAAGGCCGCGTCGGCACGCAGACTCCGGACGAACGCATAGCGCAGGCATTCAGGGACGATCTTCCCCAGGAGGAACAGGATGTCCTGGCCTTAAAGGCAAAGGTCGCCAAGTTCTCGCAGGACATCCAGACGCGCATTGCCATCGGTCGCGCCGAGGCGGAAGCGCCGGACCAGTTCGCACGCACGGGCGCCTACTCCGGCGGAATACCGGGCAAGGATGCCTACCGGATCATCTATGGCCTCGATGAGGGCGACAGGCGCCGGCGGGTTCTCGAATGGCGAGCCGGGGTCGGAAAGAAAATCTTTGACATGGGTACCATGTCGAACCAGGCGATCGATGCCGCTGTTGTCAGCGCTGAGCCGGGGCCGAACGCTTCACCTGAGGACCAGGAGCGCTATGAGATCACCGACGCCGCGGCAAAGCTGGTGCGGGAGAGGCGGCGGGTCGGTGCCGGTGGCTACGTCAGCGGATTGTCTCAAAAGACCTTCGAGGGCTGGGAAGCCGTGTTTGGCAGCGGGGCTTCGAATCCGGGGAACTATGATCCGAACCTTTACGATCAGACGATAGCCTTGTCTGTCGCTCTGCAAAAAGTATTGGGCATCGAAGATGAAAATCTTCAGCCAATAACGTTTTCCTACCTGCTTGAGCTTGCCGAACAGCGCGACAGCGGAAGCGCGTACTTGATGGACCGCTACGCCAAGGCGAGCGAGTTGTTTGCGCGCACCAAAGATCCTGTCGCGCGGGCAGCTTTGGTCCGGGAATTGGATGAAGCCGGCCTGGGCGGCATACTCCCCGGCGGCAAGCCTGGCCTTTCAGCGGGCGAGGTGTTTCGAGCTGACGCCAAGGCGCTTGGCAAGGCGGGTGCAAATGCCGGGATATTCGCGGGCAAATTGACGAAGGGAGTTGGCTACGGGCTTTCCTTCGGATCAATCGACCCTCCCGATTTCAGCCAAGGCTACTACGAGCCTGCAAATCCCACCGAGAAAGTGATGATGCGTCAGGGAGGTGACGCATTCGGCTGGGCGATACCGGTGCCCGGATTTGGCCGAGCCGCCGAGAAAGGCATACCGCGAGCAGTTGAGTCTATGAGCGCTATCGCGGCCGAGCGAGCCGAAGGCCTGTCGCCAAGCGGCCGGGCGAGTTAGCTGACGAAGGCGAGGCGCTTGTTGGTGGCGTGGACGCCGAAACGCTCCGATACCAGCAGGGGCTGGCCAGCTTCGCTTTCCAATCGGTCCCCAAATCCGACCGCGCATTTGACAATGCAATGCTAGGCGCAATGCTCGCCCGGGATCCAGACAAGGTCAGATACTCCGGCGCAAAACTAGGCGTTGCCGAGTCAGAGGATTACCGCAAGATTTTTTACGCCAGAAATCCGAAATTAAAGAGCAGTGATAACGTTGTTCATCATGCTGGCGAGAGGCAGGTTGTCGAGAGAGATCCAAGAATTACAAATATAGAAGAAATAAATTCATACGAAAATCTTCGAGGAATCCCAAAAAAACGAGATAGAAACCTACACAAAAAGGTAATCAGGTTTGAATGGGATGAATTCTATAAACGCAACCCCAATTTCACGCGCGAGCAATGGCTTGATAAAATTACAGAAATCGACAAGAAATATGGCCATTTGTTCGACCCGCCGATAGGTGAATAATGCGATATTTTGATATCAGGCCGGATGTGGCTGGTGGGCTGGGTAACCATACGGTTTTAGACACCGACGTTCACCCACCAGTCGTCCACAAGCTGCACTATGAGGTAGAAGGATGGTTCGGCGACGCGCTTGTCACAACCTTTCCATGCTTTCTTGTAACGGATGAAGCAAAGGAGGCGTTGCTGAAGATGGGGATATCTGGTGCTGATTTTTCCGATGCTGAGGTGACAGAGTCGGAGGAATTTCATGAGTTGCAGCCTGGGCAGGAACTGCCACATTTCGTCTGGTTAAAAGTGGACGGGCAAGCAGGTCGCGACGATTTTGGCATCGCTTCGAATTACGATCTCGTCATATCAGAGCGAGTCCTTGATTTGTTTGAAAGACTAGGAATTCCCTCTGCGGTGATTGAGCCTTTTGGCGAAAGAGACTCATGACGAGGGCCGATGCAATGAATAAGTCACCCTAATCCACCAGAGTTGCCAATTCTGGGTCACTCATTCCACTTCTCGGAATATATAGGTGAGAAATGGATTACTATTATGTAGAGCCTTTTGCCGCTGGTGATTTTGGCAAAAATACTCTCCTCGACAATCGCGTTCACCCGCCATTGTCCACAAATTCCACTACGAGATTGACGTTTGGATAGGTGACGTCCTCATAACAAGCTTCCCCTGCTATCTTGTCACCGAGGAAGCCAAGCGGGAACCTTTGGAGATAGGTGTTTCGGGCGTGGCTTTTGCAGATGTTGAGGTGACCGCCTCGGTGCGCTGGGCTAGACGAAGGTGGCAAGGGAGTTAGCCATAGAGACCGCCAAACCAGACTTAAGCAGCGTTATGCGTCTGCCTCCGGCCGACATCAGCACCGCCGATGACGATCTTGATGCCGCCCGAATCGAGGCACGGCAGTATCTCGAATTTTACACCTGGGTCTTATCCATCAAAGGCGAATATTTCGGATATGGCGCGGAAGGAATAATCTACATTTTCCTGTTCGAGATAGAGCCGCGACCGGATGTGAACCAATGGATCTGGGTGATCGTTGGCGATGTGCCGCCGACATATATCCCTGCCGACGACGCGAGGACGCCTTTCGAGGCTCTTGATGGCTATATCGGTGCCCTTGAGGACTGGGTCGAGGCAGCGCGACAAGGAAAGTCGGTGGCGAAATTGATACCAGTCAATGTAGACGCAAATCCCGCCAACGCCGAAATGCTGGCTGGCCGCCTCAAATTTCTCGACGAGAAAATCTTGCCGGAGCTTAAAAGGTAATTCTGACGATTGAGGATGCCGGTAGCAGGTGAGGGGCCAGCCTCTCAGAGGATCGCGCTGCCCTCAACCGCCCTTCGGGCACCTTCTCCCCGTTGAACGAGGAGAAGGGGAAGCCGGTCCTCAATAATCGCCGTTGTAATACCGGTCGTCGCAAGGCGCGGTGTAGATGCGGCCGTAGCGATCCTGGTAGCGGCAGAGCTGTTCGCCGCGGCGCCGCGGCGTGGTGGCCTGGCCGATAACGGCACCAAGCAGGGCGCCGCCGGCGGCGCCGATCACGGTGCTCTTGGTGTTGCCGCCCAGCGCCTGGCCGGCGAGCGCGCCGACACCGCCGCCGATAAGCGCGCCGTTGGTTGCCCTCTGCTGCTGTTCGGTCTGCGTCGCGCAGCCTGCCAGAGCGGCAGTCATGAGCACGGCGGCAATGGCTTGTCTGATGATCATCCTGGAACTCCTTTGAAGCCCCAAACGCGGATTGGGGCGAATGGTTGCCAGTAGCTGTCGCATTGCGGCCAAACGGCGGCGCGCCCGCTCACGAAATGAGACGTGGTTTCTCGGGCCTTGAAGACAATGGTTGCCAAAGCGGAAACGCCTTGCGCGAACAGGGCGATAGCGCCCCGGTTTGAATCGATACGCCAGCGCTGATCCGGCGCTTTTTGAATAACGTCCTTCCAGCAATTTCCCGAATAGAAATGGAGATACCAATGACCCGAGGTCTTCCCCGGACGCTGTCGCGCGCCGCCGCCCGCGAGGCCGGATCTGCCCCGCCCAAATTCGGCCTCAAGGCCGTCACCACGGGGCAGGGCGGCTCGTACCGCACCGTCTTCACGCTTGCCGGCATGCAGGTGCCGGTCGCCGACGCGCTGGCCTATGCCAGCCAGAAACTGCTCGATTTCGCCGACGGCAAGGTGCGCATCAAGGGCGGCACGGCCAGACTGCAATTTGCGGTACTGACCACCCGCGCGGCGACCATCAACGACAATGCGGCGCTGACCTGGTCGCTGGGCTCTGTGGCGGCATCGAGTGCGACGCTGGCCGGCGCCATGGTCAATGTGCTGGCTTCGACGGCCCGCACACTGGATGGCCTGGGCGCCGCGCTGTCGACGGCCTCGACCGCGGATGTCGCGGCAGCCGCCACGCTGGACGGCACGGTGACGCCGGTCGACCTCTATCTCAACCTGGCGTTTGCGACCGGCACCGATATCGATGCCGATGGCACGCTGGCAATCACCGGCACGATCACGCTCCTGTGGGAGAACTGGGGCGACAACGCGTAGGCGGCGACACAGCCAATCTCCCCCACAGGTGGGGAGATTGGCAGTTTCGTCGCCGGCTCCTTCTAACAACAATCAAAGGAATCCACTCATGACAGATCTGGTAGATGCCGGGTCCGTGGCGGCGCGTGCGCAGCCGGCGGGCAACCCAGTACGGCCACCGGCAGGCGCGGATAACGGGTCCGCCGCGCTTCCGGCCAAAAGTTGGTTTGACGGTCTTTCCGAAGGCAACCGCAAGCTCGCTGAAGCCAAGGGCTGGACCAAAGCTGAAAACCTGGATCGGGTTTTCAACTCCTATGCGGAGCTGGAGCGGCAGCAGGGTGAGAGCCTGCGCGTTCCCGCACCGGACGCATCCCCGGAAGACTGGCAGAAATTTCATGCCCGGCTGCCCGAGACCATGCGCCCGCTGACATCGCCCGACAAGGTCGAGTACAGGCGGCCCGACGGCCTGCCGGAAAACTTCGCCTATTCGGACGAGCTTGCCCAGGCGTCCAAGGCCTGGGCGGTCGAGGCCGGCGCCACGCCGAAGGTGGCGCAGGCCTATCACGACCGCTTCGTCGGCTACATGGCCGAGCAGGCCGCGCGTCAGGACGTCGCGCTCGCCCGCTCGGTCGAAGCCACGCATGACGATCTCGTGCGCGACTGGGGACCGACCGACAGCGACGGCTTTCGCCAGAAGCTCGAGGTCGCCAACCGGGCGATGAAGAAGCTCGGACTGGTCGACGCCTATAAGGCCAAGGGCATCCTTCTCCCGGACGGCGCATTGACCGATCCGCAGATTGCCAAGGCGTTCCACGCCGTCGGCGAGGCGATGTTCAGGGAAGACACGATCGACGGCGGCGCGGCCGTGAGCGGCGGCAATCCGTTCAAGCGCAACGCTGCTGGCGACCGCAACATTTCGGCCATTTCAGCCCTTGTCAAAAGCGACCCCGCCCGCGCCCGGCGGCTGGCACGCGAGGCCGGTGAAAACCCCAACCTCTGGATGCCCAACAACCCGCTCTAGTCCTCCAAAGCTCGCCGCCACATCAACCTCAAAGGAAGTGAAAAATGGCAGACGCCTATACCCGTATCGCGGACGCGATCGTTCCGTCCGTTTATGCCCAGTACTCGTTCGAGGAGCATGTCCAGTCGCTGGAAATCTTCCAGGCTGGCATCCTGTTCAACGACCCGGCCATCACCGCCAAGCTGTCGATGGGCGGCCGTTCCGTCGACATGCCCGGCTGGAAGGATCTCGGCAACGATCCGTCGGAACCCGTCAATGACGATCCGGCCGATTCCATCGAGATGAAGAAGATCGGCGCCCGCCGCGAGGTCGCCGCCCGCAATGTTCGCGCCCAGGCCTGGGGCGTTCCGGACCTGACCTCGATCCTGGCCGGCGACGACCCGCAGAAGCTGATCGTCAAGCGCCAGACCGAGTACTGGCAGCGCGCCAACAAGCTGACCCTGCTCGGCATCCTGAAAGGGGTCGTGGCCGACAACATCGCCAATGACGGCAGCGACCTGGTGCGCGTCACCGGCGCCTCCATCGTCGACACCGACATCATCGAGGCCGCCTATCTGATGGGCGACCGCGCGGACAAGTTCAAGACGATCTGGATGCACTCCAAGCAGATGAAGGCACTGAAGCTCGCCGATCTCATCGACTATGTTCCGTCGTCAGAGCAGGGCGGGCCGCTCATCCCCTACTACATGGGGCTGCGCTGCGTGGTCGATGACGACATTCCGGTCGCGGCCGGCGTCTACACCGCCTTCATGTTCAAGGACAAGGCGATCCTGTGGAACGAGCTTCCGGTCAACACGGAAGGCGGCCTGCTGGAGTTCGACCGCAAGCCGCGCCAGGGCCATGGCGGCGGCGTCACGCGCGGCAGTTGCTAAGCCCACGACCGTCCCAGATAATGATCCAACCCCGGTTCCTCCCGTCAAAGCGGAAGAGATTCCAGTCTCAACCGACCAGGCACCCGAAATAAGGAGGCCCTATGCACATTTGGAAGACCCTCCTAACGTTGCGCCTGGCAAGGATTTTACAAGGGCGCAGAAGTTTAAAATGGCGGAGGAGAATAGAAAATGGAACCGAGGGGTCTTAAGAGACGACGAGGACGGGCAGGAATTGATACCGCCTCAGAAGAGTAAAAAAGGTGTAACGCCTCCACCAAACGACGCACAATTTGATCACATAAATCCCCTCAACCCAGCAGATCCGACCAAATCTCCAGGAACCAACAGCTATAGAAACGCAAGTCTGGCAGCAAGAAGACGAAATAGAAAAAAATCCAACAAATAGGGTTGGCGACAATGAAATGGAAATTTGAAGATCCGCAGAACGTAGCTGTTTTCGTAAATAGAAAGGCCATACAGGTTGGAGGCTGGATTGCCCGTGTAGTGCATGATGATGATGATGGGGCATGGAAGTTTCATGCGCATGTATCTGAAGATATCGATGATGTAGATATTATCATTCTAAGCTTAAGAAACATTGTGGAAAAAGATAATACTATCATGCAGTTGGCCGACCTGCCTTATGGGTGGCATGCTTGGCGTGAGACGAAATCGTCGCCATGGAAGCGAGGCAGAAGGGCCTAAAATATGGGCGAATGGAAATTCGAGGACCCCAGAAACTTGGCTGTCATATCGACGCGTAAAATATTTCGTGGCGGCGGCTGGATTGCATACGCGTCACATGATGCTGACGACGAGTCGTGGCAGTTCTACGGAAATGAAGCTGAAGTCGATCAGAACGACTTGATTTTGGTAGGCTTGGTTGAGGTGGTGGAGCTTGATGAAACAGTTGCACAGCTGGCGGATTTGCCATTGGGCTGGCATGCTTGGCGCGATGCAAAAACCTCGCCATGGAAGCGAGCCAAAATGCCTGACGAGGTTCCAGGGTCGACGCTGAGTTAGTTCCATCATCCCGAATGGGATAGGTTCGAATGGGACGGATTTTATAATTTGAAGCTCAACGCGTGAGTGAAGGCGCGGGAGAGAAATGAACAACGCAATTCCGGACCTGTCCACCGTTGTAAGGTTGCCTCCAGCCAATGTCGGCACCGGTGAAAGCGAACTTGACTCTGCCCGCGTCGAGGCTCGCGAACACCTCGAATTCTTCGATTGGGTTTTGTCCATCAAGGGCGAGTATCTCGGCTACGGCGCCGAAGGCATCATATCTTTCTGTTCGAGATCGAGCCTGGAAGGCCGGACATACCAGGATGGATTTGGGTGATCGTCGGCGATGTGCCAACGACATATAACCCGGCTGACGACACCAAAACCCCTTTCGAGGCTCTGGATGGCTACATCGGTGCGCTTGAAGATTGGGTTGAGGCCGCGCGTCAGGGAAAATCCGTGGCGAAGTTGATACCAGTCAATGTCGATGCGACTCCTGCCAATGCCGAGATGCTGGCAAGTCGCCTCGAGTTCCTCGATGAGAGGATTCTGCCGTTGCTTCAAGGGTGATGCCAAGAAGCGTGCAGCGACGACTTGTCGGCCAGCCCGTGGATGTGCATGAAATTAAGCCAGTGAAGTTTGGCGGGAGTCCGACCGATCCGTCCAACAAGGTCATTCTGCCCCGAGAAGTTCATCAGCAGCAGGTTACGCCCTGATGGAACAAATTACTAAAAGACATTGGAGAATAGCAGTGGGATATGCACTAACTAAGGGACGTTTCGACCCACCGGCTCAAGCTGCAGTTGTCGATGGCCTGCCCGCAAGCCTGGGAGTGACGTTGCCGAAGGATTACGCCAATTTCCTTAGGGAGCATAATGGAGGTGAAGGCTTCATCGGCGACAGCTATATAATTTTTTTCAAGGCTGAAGAGTTGGTAGACTTCAATCGAGAATATGAGGTTGAGAAATACGCACCAGGCATCCTCTTGTTTGCGTCGAATGGAGGAGGGGAAGCCTATGGCTTCGACACCCACGATGTGGAAATGCCGATCGTGCGCATCCCATTCATATTTATGGAACGGCAATCCGCCGAGACGATAGCGCGTGACCTCGCCGGTCTATTTGCTGCGTTGGAGGACTTGAAATGAGCGTCCAAGGTACAGATTCGCGTTCCAAAGGCATGGAATTGTTCGAGATCAAACCGGTAGCGGTTGGCGGCGATCCAGTTAGCATGGAGAACAAGATCTGGTTGACCAGGCAAGAGCATTTTCAAGTGGTGCGCTTTTGGAATCGAACTATCGAAGTTCAGCGTAAGGCGGCACTGGAAAAGGCGGGACGAAACGGGGAATAGAGTGCAAGGAGCACGAGCCATGACCAGCGTCGGACGATCATTTGCAAATCCACCGAACCGCCGGCGCAAGCAACTCGTCCCTAGATCCCAACATAATAATGGTACCATCTTCCAGGAGGTTTTGCATCCGAATCGTGGCGGAGGGTTTCTCTTTGGGGCAAGTAGGCAGGCTGATAGACATAGTTGCAAGGCTGTCGGAGTTTGACGAGTACGACACGATTTATGCGTCGGAGCCTTGGACCGAGGATTCCGATGCGATGGTTGCTACCGGGCCGGACACGGGAAGATCGCCACCGGAGGCCGTCGAAGCCGGTTTGGAATATTTTCTTGAGATACATATCTGTCGAGAAGTCATCGAGGGTTGGCTTGCCTCAATAAAAGAAAAACCTAGCCTAGCGGGGGTTTGTCAAAGGCTTATCGAATACGCCATCAATGACGCATAGGAGAGATAGAGTGGAACATAACCCGCGCTATGACGGAAAGCCGCTGCTTAAACTATTGGAATTTTATGTTTTGTGGGTAATTGGTGAGCTGCCCGAAGAGGTGGATAAATCCTTGAAGGCGATAGCTCCCAAACTGCACACTCTCTATGGCGGCGATGGACAGTGGCAGGGCGCAATTGCCGCATCTGTTCATTTTTCCGAGGAATACCGGCGGAAATCCGGGGTCTATGGGCGAGGAACCTCGAAATCGCTCGCGACAACGACGTAACGCTTTCGCCTCAGAAATTTGCCGAGATGTTCGTAGATGAAAATTTCGAGAATGATGGATTACGGTGACAGCGTATTTCTAGAGGTCCGCACCAGTGCGAGGTAGAGCGAAAGCTCTAAAGCTGACAAATCGAAAAGAGTGCACTGTCACCGTAATTCCGAAGCATTGAGACGCATAATTCAGCTGGACAGCATGATCGTGGGCGTTGGAGGAACTGCCGGGTTATACTTGTCCAGCGGACAAAGTGGCTCCAGTATGGACGGACCCGTTGAGGAGAACAGCAATGTCTATTAGATTCGCTGCGCTGGCGCCCACTTACATCTGAAGGGCTGGCCAGCGGTCACCTTGAAAATCGCATGGGACGGCGGCCTTGGCTCGCCGCAATGAACATGGGCAGGAAGATACTTCTCGGTGGAACGTTTCCTATGACGACGACATCGAACTGAACAAGCGGCGGCAACACCCGACCATAGCCTGGTTGTGGCGGCTGGAGACATGTGATCCTTCGGAAAGGCCAGAGCTACTGGCCAAATACGAAGAATGGAATCAACTCCACGAAGAGAAAAAGCGGAATGCCAAGGGTTGGGAACACCGCAGCTTTTACCCCTTGCTGGACGTTGATGACATCGGTCGCACAGTCATGCAGAGGGCGACGCCGAGGCAATGGCGCTGAGGATCGAGCTTGGGCTGCCGGCTGAACCGGAGAAAGTGCCGACCGAAGAAGAGCGTATTCTGGCCGAGGCCGGGGATGGCTATGTGACGCCTGCGCAGCGCAAGCGGCTGCGCTACCTGCGCAAGCACCCTGAGGAGGGGTGATGCGCCGCGTCTAACTCTTCGGCCTTCATCACAGCGCTGATCGTCGCGCACCAAATTGGAACTTCTTTCAAGCCTCGCTTCGCGGGGTTTTTTTCATGGAGCAAGCCTTATGGCCCGACCTGCAACTGCCGCCGTTCGTCTGTTGACCGGCGAACGCGAACCCGTGCGCCTGGCGACGACGGGCAACATCACCCTTTACGGCCTGCAGACCATCGACGGCGTGCCGGCCGAGGTGGGCGACCGCGTGCTGGTCAAGAACCAGGCCGACGCCCGCGACAACGGCATTTATACCGCCAGCGAAGGCCAATGGTTCCGTGCCGCCGATGCCCGCACCAGCCGCACCATGCAGAAGGGCACGACGGTGCATGTTCAGCAGGGCGCGGTCTCGGCCGACTTCGTCTATGTTTTCGAAACGCTCGATCCGGTGATCGGCACCGACGCGGTCACGATCGCCTTTTACCTGTCGGAGGACACGCTGGGCGATGCGGTGGGCGCGGCCAGCGCTGCTGCCGCCAGTGCCGCTGCGGCGCTCACCTCGAAGAACGCTGCCGCCACCAGCGCCACCAATGCCGGCACCTCGGCCGGCGCCGCCGCGGGTTCGGCCACGGCCGCCGCCGGCTCCGCCACAACAGCCGCGACCAGCGCCACCAATGCCGGCAATTCGGCAACGGCGGCTTCCGGCTCGGCATCGGGCGCGGCGACCAGCGCCACCAACGCAGGCAACTCGGCTACAGCTGCAGCCGGTTCGGCGAGCGCTGCCTCGGGCTCGGCAACCGCGGCTTCCACCTCAGCCACCAATGCTGCGACCTCCGCTTCCAATGCGGCGGCCAGTGCTGCGGCGGCATCAACCTCGGTGGCGGCGCTCGGCTACACCTTTTCCACGACCACAGCCGACGCCGATCCGGGCAACGGCACCTTGCGGCTGAACAATGCGAGCGCCGCGTTGGTGACCGCGGCCTATATCGATAATCTCGATGCCGGCGGCGCCACCGTGAGTGGCATCCTCGATGGCTTTGATGACAGCACGAACCCCATCAAGGGCCAGTTGACCCTGCGCTCGAAAGCCTCCACCGCTATCTACTATGTCTATAACGTCAGTGGCGCAGTTGTGGATGGTAGCGGCTACCGCAAACTGACGCTCGCCTATGTCAGCGGCGCCGGCACTTTGCCGACGGTGGCCAACGGCATCTGGCTGATGTTCGACCGTGCCGGCGACAGAGGCGCCGACGGGACGGGAGTAGGAGATTTTTTGGGGCCTGCGTCTTCGGCAACCGACAATATTGTCACTTTCGCGGGCACCACGGGCAAGGTGGGGAAGGATAGTGGGATCGCGGTGTCCAGCCTGGCGCCGAAGGCCAGCCCGACATTTACCGGGACGCCAACGGGGCCGACCGCAGCGCCTGGAACGAATACCACGCAATTGGCTACAACGGGGTTCGTCAAGGCTGGGTTTGATCTGAAACTTGATAGCCGACCCAACCTTGGTGTCGTCGCGCAGACGATCACCGATTGGAACAACGCCCTGGACAACGGCTGGTATATGGCCTCGGCGGCGGCTAATGCGCCAGACGGCGTAAATTGGTTCCTGGGGTTTGTGGAAGCGCACGGAAGCACTGGCTACCGGACGCAGACGGTGCATGATTTCGTCAACGACACTACGGCGGCAGACCAAAAGCTATGGCGGCGCAGGCAGGCTGGCGGTGCCTGGGGAGGATGGATCAAGCTGCAATGGTCGCAGGCCGAACAGGATGCACGCTATGTCCAGTCGTCCACGGCGTTGCTTCAGAAGTTTTATGAAAGCCCGCAACAGACCATCACATCCGGCGGGTCGCTGACGTTGGCTCATGGGCTGGGGGTGAAGCCGAAAAATTACCTTGCATTCTTACAGTGCACCACTGCTGAGGGTGGCTATTCTATTGGAGACGAAGAACCTGTCTCGATTGGATCGCACGAAGCGAGCACCAATCGAGGCCTAAGTGTCGTTCCCGATGCTACAAATATGGTCGTTAGATTTGGGTCGCAGGCTTCTAGTGCCGTTCAGATTACACGCAAAGACACTGGTGGATTTCTAAATATTACCAATGCAAGCTGGCGGCTTGTCATTAGGGCATGGGCCTAGCATAAATTCCAGTGAATTCTTCAAAAGAAAGATCAAAAGGCCGCTCTCTCTTTTCGAGATATGGCGTCTGCCCAATCCACCACCGAATCTCAATAAGCCTCGGCTATTTTCGTCGTCGAAGCGCTTCTTGATCACCTTTGCCGGAATTCTTCCTAACACTGCATACGGAGGTGCATCTTCGATCACCATCGCAGCGGCGACGACGGCAATGGTGCCGTCGCTCGGTTCGCCGTTCCGATCTCCTTTCC
Organism: Mesorhizobium sp. M0062; assembly: GCF_040323125.1. NCBI lineage: Bacteria > Pseudomonadati > Pseudomonadota > Alphaproteobacteria > Hyphomicrobiales > Phyllobacteriaceae > Mesorhizobium > Mesorhizobium sp. M0062. Next base: position 102,977 of record NZ_JAMYUO010000013.1, on the reverse strand, counting down.
GGCCGACGCCACCAAATACCGCCCCGCCAAGGTCTCCAGCGACGTTGTCTCGATGATCGACGCCTAGCCGCAAGCAGCTTCGCAAATCGACAACCTGCCTTTCGCGGGCAGAAAGGAAAACCCCAATGGACCGCAACTTCGCGCGGGCGCTTGCGCTCGTCCTCAAATCGGAAGGCGGCTGGTCCGACAATCCGGCCGATCCCGGCGGCGCAACCATGAAGGGCGTGACGCTGGCCAACTTCCGCCGCTACGTGAAGGCGGATGCGACGAAGGACGACCTTCGCCATATCACGGATGCTCAGGTGGCCACGGTCTATCGCCGCTTCTATTGGGATGCCGCTGCGGGCGCCGAGCTTCCCGGCGGTGTCGACTATGCCGTCTTCGACTTCGCCGTGAACAGTGGGCCGGGCAGGGCGGCTAAATATCTGCAGGCGGCAGTTGGCACCGCACAGGACGGCAGGATCGGCCCGGCCACGCTCAAAGCTGTCGGCGCCAGGCCACCGGGCGCAGTCATCGACGATCTTTGCGATGCCCGCCTGGCATTCCTGCGGCGGCTGCCGACCTGGCCGGTTTTCGGCAAGGGTTGGAGCGATCGCATCCGGTCGGTCCGTTCCCAGGCGCTGTTGATGTCGGCACTACAGCCCGCGGCACCTTGCCGGGCACCCCGCCCCAGCCATCAGCGCTCTCGCCGAAGCCCGGCAGTGCGATGCCGCCGGTGTCTACCGGCGGGCGCGTCAGCCCCGTCGAACGCCTGCCGTTCTGGCGTGCGCTGCTTCAAATCCTGAAATCGATTTTCGCAAGGAGTTCGACATGATCGCCGTCTTCATCCGCATCGGCTTGCGTTACGGCGCCGGTGTTCTGGTCGCGCGTGGCCTGCTCGGCGCCGACGACGCGGCGGCATTTTCTTCCGACCCCGACATTCAAGCTGGTCTGGAGATCGCCGCCGGTCTCGCCATCGCCTCGGTCACCGAGACCTGGCACTGGCTGGCCTGCAAATCCGGCTGGGAGCACTGACATGGAAGGGTTTCAACAACTGCTCGTCGCCTATCTCGAAGCCGCGAAACCCTATGCTATCGGCTTTGCCGCCGGGCTTGTCGCCGGGTGGCTGCTGTGAGCGCGCTCCTCGCCGTCCTGCTTGGCAACAAAGCGCTGCTGGGCTTCCTGGCATCGGTCATCGCCGCCCTTTGCTGGGGCGCTCACCAGCGGCTGGCCGGCGCCAGGGCCGAGCGCGGCAAACTGGCGGCCGCTGAGGCCGCGGCGCGCGCGGTCGCTGAGCAGGTGCAGAACGACGTCGGCGCATTGCCGGCGGACGCTGTTCGAAAGGAGCTGAAATCATGGGCAAGGGACTGATGCTTGCGCTGCTTGTGGCGCTTGCCGGGTGCACGACTGCTTCGGGCGGCTTCTGCGCGATTTCGAGCCCGCTGCGCCTGTCGGCCGAAGCCGTCGACGTCCTGTCGGACGCCGAGGCGAGAGCGCTCCTGGCGCACAACCGCAAGGGACAAAAGCTCTGCGGATGGAGGCCTTAGCCGATGCACGACCTCTTCGACATGCTCGGCATCAAGGGGCCGGTCGTCGCCGCCGGGCTAGCCGGCGGCGTGCTGCGAGCACTGTCGCGCCATCGCTACAAGCTGCGCGAGATGATTGCCTCGCCGATCTGCGGGGCGCTGGCGGCTGCGTATCTGACGCTGCCTGCCGTCGCCTGGGTCAGGGCAACCGGCATGCCTATCCCCGATCCGGCCGACGATACCACGACGCTCGCCGCCGCCTTTTTGATCGGCGTCTCGGCCATGTGGATTTCCGACATCGTCTTCGAGGTCATCGTGCGGCGGTTCGGCTCGGCCGGCAACGAGTGATGCACTTGAGATGCTGGAAGAAGCCAGCGACAATGCCTACCTAAGGAGCAATCCAATGGAGGTATGATATGGCGACGTCCACCGAACGTGCAGTCCTTGCCGGCGGCTGTTTCTGGGGCATGCAGGATTTGATCCGGCGCTATCCCGGCGTGATCTCTACCCGCGTCGGCTATAGCGGTGGCGATGTGCCCAACGCCACGTATCGCAACCACGGCAGCCATGCCGAAGCCATCGAGATCGTTTTCGATCCGGCCAGGATCAGCTTTCGCACATTGCTCGAATCCTTTTTCCAGATCCACGATCCGACCACCAGAAACCGCCAGGGCAACGATGTCGGAATGAGCTATCGCTCGGCGATCTTCTACACCAGCGACGAGCAGAAGCGCGTCGCCGAAGACACCATCGCCGATGTCGATGCCTCTGGACTGTGGCCGGGCAAGGTCGTCACCGAGCTTGCGCCGGCGGGCGATTTCTGGGAGGCGGAGCCAGAGCATCAGGACTATCTCGAGAAATACCCCAACGGCTATACCTGCCACTTTGTCAGGCCGGGCTGGAAGCTTCCGGTCCGCGAAAAGGCTGTTTCGTAACGCAGCCGCTATCGTCTGCTTATCTGGCGGTCGAACTATTCTTCCGCGCGATCGGTATGCCGGCCGCCTTGTTGAGGTGGCCGTGCTCGGGCTGCCCATAGATGAACGCGCCGTGGACGGGTTTGCCGTCGACCTCAGAGCCTGAGAACGCGACGGCCTCGATCTTCTTTGTTCCGGTCAGGCTCTGGTTTCGAAGATAGGCGAAGGTTCGCACCGCTTCTCCGACAATTCGATCGAGAAACGGTTTTGGCCGCCTCCCGGGCCGTCGCACGAGGCTTGGAAAGCGCTCTCGTCCCGAAACAAAATGGTGCTGTGCGCAAAGCGCCGGCATGATCTGATAGATTCGGTTGAGCGAGCAGGTCATGAATCCTGGGTGAAAAAGAACGAAGTCGACCTCTCCTCTCAGATGCATGGTCCTGCGCAGCAATCTTTGCGCTGCCGATCTGGAGATGACATAGCCTGCGGCGCCCGCGTGCAGGCCATAAAGTCTGGCAAGCGAAAACCCATCATCGAGAGCGACTTCCTTGCGTCCGACCCTCACTTTGGCAAAATGCGTTTCCAGCTTGATCACATCGGCATCGCGCGGCACCCATCGATCGGAAGCAAGCAGCGAGCCGGCGCCCGCGCCGAAAACGACGTCGTCCTCGAAAACCGCGCCATATTGATCCGCGCCGTTCGCAACGATCTCCCAACACGAGCGGTGGCTCAGGAAACAGCAAACCTCAGCAGCGCTTAGCGGGCTTTTGGCGACAGAGCAGCAATCGGGGCAATCGATGGCGGAGACACGCTCAAAATGGTACTCCGATCCGGCCGAACTCGGACGCGACATGCGCCAGCCGATCGCGAGAACGATCAAGATTGATCACCAGACACCTCATCAGCGCCCCCTTGTCCGGTGATCAGTGAATATCACGTTCCCGTGATTGCACAAAATTTGCTTACGTGCGGGGCAGTGGGTAGCGGCGTACGGTGCCGCCGGTTGGTTTTGGAGGTTGGGTGGACATTGACGGCGTCCCCCGCGTGGCGCGAGCCTTTACCGTGCGCGCCTAGACGAGTCGCCCTAGAAGCCGAAAAATTGCCGACCGATCATGTATCCGAGCGCGACGACCACAAGGGGAAACAGGGCGGGCGTCAGCCCACCAAGAGCGGAGGTCTTTGGCTGTTGCCTGGAGATGGTCCTGGGTGCATTGCCGAGATTCTTGGTCATCCGGTATAGTAGCAAGCGCTGATTAACGATTCCGTAACCCGATCGAGGCCGCCGCGGCTTTTTGCGTTTCTGGCGCGACCTTGACAATGCCCAGCCCGTGACGCAACTGGGCCGTCTTTGAGAGCATTGTGAGGCAAGGTCAATGCGGGTGACGCTCGTTTTGAAGGGCGTAATACCCTGCCGAGGTTACGGTGGGATTCAGCGTCAGGTCGAATGGCTGGCCACGGAGATGGTTCGTCTCGGACACGAAGTCGTGGTGATCGCTGGCCCTGGCTCCAGCCACCCGCTCTTCGAAGTCCGGCACGCTTCGACCGATGCCGAATGCCGGGCAGCCATTCCGCGCGACACGCAAATCGTCCACACCCATAGTTGGCCCGTCGAGGTGCCATTTCCAACGCTGAATACGCAGCGCGGCTTTATGCCGGACCAGCCCATGCCAGTTGCGAACTGGAGCTTTATCAGCGCCAATCATGCCCGCCAGCATGGGCGCGAGACATTCGTCTACAATGGCTTTCCGGTGGACGCCTATCGTTTGTCGGCTGCAAAGGGCGACCGCCTGCTATTTCTCGCCGGCATTGCACGATCAAGCAAAGGCCTCAACCGCGCCGTCGATCTCGCCAAAAAATTCGATTTCGGTCTCGATATCGCCGGTGGCTCGCGTTGGAAACTGCTGGGCCGAAGTCAGACCCGCCGCGAAGGGTTGTTTTTCAAGAGCCTTGGCAGGCGATACCGTTTCCACGGAATCGTTGACGGCGAGCCGAAGCTTCGCCTTCTCGGCGAAGCGCGAGCCTTCCTCAACCCCATCGCCTGGGAGGAGCCGTTCGGCAACGCACCGGTCGAAGCCATGTTGTGCGGCACTCCGGTGCTGACGACGACGCGAGGCGCATTGCCCGAGACGGTCGATGCCGACAGCGGGCGCTTCTTTGAGACCGATGAAGAATTTGCGGCCGCTTTCGAGGCCGTCGCCGACCTTACGCCTCAGCAATGCCGCGAATCGGCCGCGACGAGATTTCCCATCCAAAAAGCGGCGCGCGGCTATCTGGATCTCTATGCCCGCATCCTTGACGGCGAAGCGCTTCCTTGACGACCGGCGATCCAATCCTCTTCGTCGGCTTCCCCGCGGTCGGCGACTTCGTCCGTTGCCATTCCGCCATCCAGATCATTGCCGCGCGATTTCCTGATCGCCCCATAGATGTCGTCACCTCGCCCGTTGCAGCGCCGCTGGCGCGCCTGATGCCGCATGTCAGGAAGGGCTGGGCGCTTGCCAAGCGTCATCAGCGCCCCGGTTTTGGCGAGCGCAGCCGCCTGGTTGGCGAGTTGCGCAAGGAAAATTACCGTACGGCCTATCTGATGACCAGCAGCACCAAGGCGGCGCTGATGGCGTTCATGGCCGGAATAGAGGAGCGCATCGGCTATCCGCAGGAGTTGCAATTCGGCCTCCTCAATCGCTTCCCCGCCGGCTGGTTGGCCCATCTATGGGCCTTCGGACCCCGCAAGACGCGGCTGTTCGAGGAGGTCTGCTCGATTGCCTCGCTTGGCGAAAAGCCGGCTGCGGGCGCAGAGTGGCCGGCGCCCCGGCTTGTGGTCGATCCGGCCGAACTGGACGAATGGCGCCAGCACAAGAAGATCGATGCCGACCGACCGGCACTGGCGCTCTATACTGCCGACATTGAGAATTTCCGCTCATGGCCCGTCGAGCGCTTCATTTCGATCGCCAGAGACCATCATGATCGCGGCTGGGCAATCTGGATTGTAGGCGGACCGCGCGAGCACGCCGGTGCCGCAAAAATCCGCGCCGCCATTCCTGAGGCAATCGACTTCACCTCGACCCCGTCGATTGCTGACGCGATGTGCCAGATCGCTGCGTCGACCATGTTCCTCGGGGTTGATGGCGGCATTTCCCACGCCGCCGCTGCCCTGAACGTCCCATGCGCGCTCATCTACGGGCTGAATCGCCCCTATGTGCATGGGCCCGTAAACAACCATGTTCGCTTTATCGAACCGCCGCTTTCGACGCCCAGCTGGGTCAAGGACACGCGGGGCATCAGCGAAACTCGGGTGAGCGAGGTTCTGGCTGACCTCTCAGCCGGTATCGCCCAATGGTCTCGCCGGCCCCAGGCGTCTGGTTAAAAACGCCCCGTGGGGGCAACCATCGCCGCGTTTCGGTTACCCCATGGCCCTGCGGCTTTCGGGCTCGTGATTGCCGACCCAATGTGCACGGATGCGGTCGCTGACTTCAAGGTAGGCCATGTCGATGAGATAAGTCAGAAGCTTCTCGCCGTCGGCTTCGGCTTTCTGCCTAAGCTCCCGCAGTATCCCTTGCGCGAACTGCAGGTTCTCCATTTTGCTCGGCTGGTCCATCGGTGCCCCCCAACGTCTGCGTATGAACTTTGCGCTGGCTATGCTTGCATGAAGATTGCCGTGAAGTGGATATTGCACGTGCGGACCGCGATCCTGCGAAGGCGCTGGCTGCATGACAGCCGCCCCATCCGGCTTCAAGATTCGCTACACTATGTGACGGAAACAAAATAAACAAAGCGTTCTTTTGTACGAGTCAGGAAGGTTCCTCCAGTTCACACCACGAGATACTTGGGCAGCGTAGTTGACGTAACGATATTGCGTGGTCTTAAGCTCTCGTTTCCAAACAAATGTAGCATCCTTGCAACCACAAGACGAATTCCAGCTGACCGGGCCGCTCCGTAGTCAATCGCCGGTTACAAACGGCACCGGGTCTCAGCCCAGCGCTTTGGCCAACCCGTCGTTCCACGGCAGCGCAGGCCGGACGATCTACCGCCCGCCTTGGCTTGACGCCAAGGCGGGCTTTTTTGCGTTTGGCTTCTACCGGGTGAAATGTTGTCGGACCCGGTCCTGTCGGCATCGGGCGGTTTCGAGAATGAATTTCCTGCCAGCCGGCTGTCTGCGCCGCTCGCGCTAGGCCGACTTGCGTTGCGGCAAGCTTGACGCCGTCTCGACACCGTCAGAAATCGGTCCGGCTGTCCGGTTTGTCGGCTCGTCATCGACCCGGTCGTGCTCGAATTGCCGGGCGGCAGGCAAGGGTTGCAACCAGTGCTCACGGCGATTGACCCAGAGTTCATAGCTGGGCTCCAGCCCTTCCGTGGGCACCTCATCGAGGCTGCCAATCGTCACTTCCACCTCATTCTCACGAACCAAAGGGACCCGGCCGCCGCAGGTGGGACAAAAACTTCTGTCGCCGTAGCTGTTGACGATACCCGTCGTTTCGAACGCCTCGAGCGGCCACACTGCGAACGTCGAAAAAGCCGACCCGCTAGCCTTGCGGCAGTCCTTGCAATGGCAAAGGCCAATCCGAAAGGGATCTCCCGTCACCGAAAACTGGATGCCGCCGCACAGGCAGCTGCCGCTCCGCCTTGTATCATTGGGCATGACCGCTCCTCCATCTGGTTGGGCATCACACCGCTACATCTTGCAGCGCCATGCGCACAATCAATTCACGCGCGGCGCAAGGGTTCCATGTCGCCTCGCGCAATGCATCGTCTGAACCCGGGAGCGCCATGGCAACGACCGCCGCAAGGCTGCTGGATATGTCAGTTCGGGAAATCGAACACCGGTTCCCGGCACCAATAGACACGGCACTGGCCATCACGTGTCGGAACGGAGGCAGCGACCGGCACCTCCGGCCAGTCGCACTCGTTGCCGTATTGGCGGACATAGCGATCGTAAGTATTCCGGCCGGTCGTCAACACCGCCGAGTGATGGCTCTGGATCAGGCGCTGCGTCTCCTCGCAGGTCATCGAACGCGTGTCGGGTCGGGCGTAGGCCGTGCTTGTTGCTGCAAACAACGCCGTCCCAATGATCCATGCGATTGTTTGGGATGTCATGGCGATCCTTATCCTAAAATACGGCCAGGTATTTCAACAGCGAAATGATGCCGATAATGATGACAACGATCTGCGCGATCTGCCTCGTGCGGCCATCGAGCGGCAGACGCTGGACGAGATAGAGCACCAGGATGATCACCAGGAAAGTGATTAGAATGCCGATAAGTACCGATGAAGCCATGTCCCTCACTCCGTCTGGCTACGTCTGAGAAGAGTACGCAGCGGCAAACGCTCTGGCCCTTGATTGGTTCCTGTCGATGCGAAGCCATCGGGAACGTAAAGGCTGCGAAACAGCGTTCCGCGGCCTTTGAAGCTGAACGCCGATCAGGGCCTGTTTGCCGCAATGGTTGTCGTTTGCCATCGGCGACACGGTTTCCAGGCGACTTGTTGCTGGCGTCAGGCTGGGCTAACGGGAGAACCGCCTCGGGTTGACGGGGTTCCGACAAAAACGGCCTGAGTTGCGCTTCGTTGTCGACATTTGCGCAAGCCCTGAGATCCGCCGCCGCCCGGCGGGTAATCGCCTTTTCGCAGGAGAACAATTGCCGTCCCAAGGGGACGACGGGAACCGAAACCTCGCACGTGCATCTCAGCTACCGCGGAACGGGCAAATCGAGCAGGTGGGGAATTTGGGGTAGGGGAAACGTCATCCAACATGCGGGGATTGGAATCCCAGGTGTCAGGCCCGCCAGTTTGTTGGAAGCGTTGCCCGTTGCAGCCTACACCATCGACACACAGGGCCGCATCACGTTCTACAACGAGGCCGCCGAACTTGAGTGGGACGACGCGCCGCTTTGGCTCCGTCGTCCTCCAGCGGGTTGCGCCACAAGCGCTTAGCGGCACCGGACAACTGGAATTTGGGGACAAGGCGTCGTCTGGACGCTCAAAGCGCCGCCGAGTTCGGTCCAAATCTCTCTCGCGGATTTTGTCGATTGAAAGAGAGGGTCGCGCTTAGGACAATCCCAGCAGGGGAGCGGTTTGACCGCCTGTGGTGTCGGAATTGCCGATGCCAGACAGTTCGTGCTTATCGTCGGCAAGCGAAGTCAATCTCCCCGCCTCGACGGAGGTCAGTCCGTCCAATTCCATCACCGCGCCGTAGAGTTGGGCCGTCTGCATCACAAGCCGCTCGACGTCTTCAAGGGCGACGTTCTCGTCCAGGTTACGCAATCGTATGTCCTCGGCAACCACCGCAATATTGACCATTCCGCGCGAGCGCAGCGCGCCCAGGACCCGTGAATTGAGATCCTCCCGTAGCCGAGCCGAATATCCGTAGCGCATGGAAACCTTCCTTTCAGGAGCCGGTTGTCCCGTCGTGATCAAGATGCGCCAACGACCTTCAGATGGCAAGAAGAATATAAAATACTCTTAAGTAAATCAACTAGTTAGCAGACTACGCGGGTTGTGCTATCGGCGTGTCTTCCTCATCGTTGGTCTTGTATGTGAGTCACTCATCAGCCTCTCTTGACGCGCTGCACGGGGACCCCTACCTGTACTGCAATTGAGACACATACTAACTCACCATTTTGGTCTTGACGGTTGGAGGCGCGAATGGCCGAGCTGGAACGACCCGAGCGACTGCAGATCATGCTGACAGCCGAGGAATTGGCTGCCTTGGAAAACTGGCGCTTCGAAAAGCGCATGCCAAGCCGGTCCGCGGCAGTGCGGGAACTGCTGCGGCGCGGCCTGGATGCGGATGGATTCCTGACTGCGGGACAAGGAACTAAGTCTCAGGACTTTGGAATTCTGGGCAGCAGTGTGACTGGCGACGGCCAGTCGGGCGAGTAATTCGACGGCGGTTAGCCTACAATCGCTTTTTCTGGAAGTGCCGCTACCAATTTATTGCGGTGGCGGAAACGCAAAGCGGGTCGGCTCTCGGCAGGGTACTGGTCTCAGCAGGGTACTCTTGGCGTATGGTTGCAAAGCCCGCTCCGGTTCGCCGGAGCGGGCTTTTTGCGTTTTCCGAACAGGAAATAGTCGCGATCGCTTTCAGATAGGCTCAAGGTTCTCTTCGCACTCCATGCACGCGACGCTGTGACCGGGGCAACTGAGCCGGTGTGTTCCTCCGGGGCAGCAATGGCCGTTCGAGCTCGCCCACCGGGCACAGACAAACACCTTGCGGGTTCCGTGGCATTGTGGACATTCCATCGGGCGGGCCAGCAGAGCCTCGTTTTCCGAGACACGGCATTCCCTCTCAAGAACCTGGACCATCTGAAACCCCACGGCCGAAATATAGCTAAGCTATCCATACCCGGAAAGCTTAAATTAGAATTTAATTACATAAGCCACGAGCCTCCCGAGGGGGAAGTTTCGCGGATGGCAATCTCAGGCCACCGGCAGTCCGCCGCGCGTGTCTCATTCCCAATTTCGGCCGTCTCAAGATCAAGCTCCGGTTGCTCCCGGCATCGGTCGACCCGCGATTTTGCCCACCGATTTTCGCATTCGGATCGTTATAGGCTTTCGCTTTGCTGGAGCGGCGTTAAAGCTGCCCGGCAAATGCCTGAGCGGGAACAGTCCGTTCCTGCGTCGGTTCGTTTGGACAAGGATGTCTGCCAATGACATTGATGGGCGCAGCGGCACTTTTGATCCTTGTCCTGACTTATGCCGGCGTCGCAATCGGGCGTATTCCAGGCCTCCGTCTCGACCGGGCAGGGATCGCCTTGCTGGGGGGTGCGGCGATGATCGCCATCGGCGCACTCAGTATGGAAGATGCCTATCGCGCCATCAATTTCGACACCATTACGCTGCTGCTCGGGATGATGATCGTGGTGGCGCATCTGAAGGTGTCCGGCGCCTTCCGGGCGCTTGGCGCCTACGCTATCGAGCATGCGCACGCGCCTTTCGTGCTGCTGGTGATGGTGACGCTTTTGACCGGCGTGCTGTCGGCGTTCCTGGTCAACGACGCCATCTGCCTGGTCATGGCGCCGATCGTCGTCCACGTCACCCGTGTCATCAACCGCAATCCCATTCCCTATCTGATCGCCACCGCCACCGCGTCCAACTGCGGCAGCGTCGCTACCATCACCGGCAACCCGCAGAACATGGTCATCGGCGCGCTGTCGGGAATTTCCTACCCGGCCTTTTCGGCCGCCCTGGCGCCGGTTGCCCTCTTCGGCCTCGTCGCGGTCATCGTCATCGTGCGCATCGTCTACCACGCCGAATTCGCCCGCACCGCCGATCTCAACCCGGAAGTCTATCGCGGCCGCATGCTGCCGGGACAGGTGCTGAAGGCGGTGGTTGTCTGCATCGGCCTGGCCATCGCCTTCTTCGCCGGCGTTCCGGTTGCCAAGGCAGCGCTCATCGGCGGCGCCATCCTGCTGCTCACCCGCGCCATCAAGCCGGCACGCATCTACCGCGAGATCGACGGCCCGCTGCTGTTCATGTTCGCCGGCCTGTTCATCGTTGTCGCCGGCGCCGAAAAGACGCTGCTGACGCCCGACATCATCGCCTCGGCCAAGAACCTCGGGCTGGACGACGTCTGGCGTCTATCGGGCTTCACCGCGGTGCTTTCCAACATCATGAGCAATGTTCCGGCCGTGCTGGCGCTGCGGCCATTCATACCCGGCCTTGAGAACCCCGGGCGTGCCTGGCTGGTGGTGGCGATGAGCTCGACGCTGGCCGGCAACTTCACCTTGCTTGGCTCGGTCGCCAACCTGATCGTCGCCGAACAGGCGCGGGCGGCCGGCACGCAGCTGTCCTTCTCAGCCTTCTTCAAGGTCGGCCTGCCACTGACGCTGCTGACCCTTGCCGTCGGGACGGCATGGCTGGCGGCTGGATTCTAGAGCAATTCCAGGAAAAAGTGTGAAGCGGTTTTTCGGTCCGGAATTGCGTCAAAACAAAGAGATAGCGTGTTTCGCCGTCTCCACTAAACGGTGAACGTCTAGCGGATAGTCGCCGATCCTGACCTTGCCCGAACCAGCGTTGCAGCGGCATGTCCGGCGGCCTCGACATAGTCGGGGTTGCGGTGGATCAGCATGATCGAGAACGCGCCGTCCATCAAAAGCACGATTTCGCGCGCCAGGGTCCGCGGCTCGTCGACGCCGTGGCCTGAGAGTTCGCCGGCCAACCAGGTCTCGAAATTCTGCTTATGCCGCGCCCCCGCTTTAACGGCGGGGTGTCCGGGCATGGAAGCGAGTTCGGCTGCCGTGCGCAGGAAGCCGCAGCCTCTCCATTTCGGGTGCTTCGCCACGCGCGCCAGATTGGTGAAAATCGCCTCGACCTTGCGCTCGACATCGCCTTCGGCCATCTCGAACCAGCCGGCCATCTGCTTGAGGTTCGGCTGGTCGCGACCGTCGAGATAGGCCGCGATCAAATCGTCCTTGCTCTTGAAATGATAGTAGAGCGTGCGCTTGGTCAGCCCGGCTTTTTCCGCCACTGCATCGACGCTGACGCGGCCGATCCCCTCGGCATAGAACAGCTTCGTTGCGGCATCGACAATGCGTTTGCGGGTAGGGCTTGGTGCTTCGCTCATACGCAAGTATACCGACTAGTGAATATACATACAACCGAAAGCCTGATCCTCTCCGTCGACAAACACAGGGAAGGAAAAGACATGACCGAGCTTGTGCTCACCGAGGCCCGCAACGGGATCGCCATCCTCACACTTAATCGGCCGGAAAAGCTCAACGCCTTGAGCTACGCGCTGATTGATCGCCTGCTTGTGCTCCTCGATGCCGCCGAAACCGACGATGCCATCCGCGTCGTCATCCTCACTGGAGCAGGAGAGCGCGCCTTCTCCGCCGGCGGCGACATCCATGAATTCTCAGGCAGCGTGGCCATCGGCGTCGACGTTGCCCTGCGCGACTTCGTCATGCGCGGACAGCGGCTGACGGCAAGGCTGGAGGCGTTCCGCAAGCCCGTCATCGCCGCCGTCAACGGCATCGCCTTCGGCGGCGGCTGCGAGATCACCGAAGCCGTGCCGCTCGCTATCGCCAGCGACCGCGCCTTGTTCGCCAAGCCTGAGATCAACCTTGCAATGCCGCCTGCTTTCGGCGGCACGCAGCGGCTTCCGAGACTGGCAGGGCGCAAGCGGGCGCTCGAGCTGCTGTTGACCGGCGATTGGTTCCCGCCGCCGCGCGCCCTCGAACTCGGCCTCGTCAATCAGGTGGTGCCGCATGAGGAGCTGATGCCCGCCGCAATTGATCTCGCCCGGCGCGTGACCAGGCATTCTCCTGCAGCAATTGCCTCGATCCTCACAGCAGTGGCGCGCGGCCTGAACCAGAGCATCGCGGATGGCTTGGCTGTCGAGGCCGAGCAGTTCGCCCGCATGGCTCCGACCGCTGATCTGCGCGAAGGGCTGGATGCCTGGATCGCACGCCGCCAGCCGGGCTGTCACGGCTCGTGGACGCACATCACCCGGCCGGATGAAGCCAGGCGAGCCTCAACGCAGCAGGACGGGCTTGCGGACCGCGATCAAGGCGCCGTCACGGCCAGATGACCTTTCATGTTGGGGTGGAAGCGGCAGAAATAGTCGACCGCTTCCGCCTTCTGCAGGGTCAGGCTCGCTGTTGACTTCGGCGGGATCATCACTTCCCAGCCGCCCTTGACGGTAGCCGTGTGGGCGAACACGTCATTGTTCACCCACTTGATCGTGTCGCCGACCTTCGCCTCGACGGTGGTCGGCGAAAAGACAAGCTTGTCGACGGTGACCTGGATGGTTTCGGCCTGCACGGGTGAGGTCCCGAAGACCAGCGCCAGTGCAATCCATAGCAGCCGTTTCGACATGGCCTGGTCCTTACTTCAGCATACCTGCAACATGCTCGGCGTGCTGTTCATGGCCCTGGAAAATCTTCAGGCCGGTCTGCAGCAGGCTCTTCAACTCGGCATTGCTGGCCGATGGGATCAAAAGGGTTTCAAGCGCGCCGTCGACCTGTTTGTGGTAGGCGATCTCGTTGTCGACATAGGCTTTGTCAAAGGCTGCGCCGTCGAGTTTGGCGAGCTTCGCCCGCTCCTCGGCCGCAGCCTTGGTCAGCGCCTGGCTGGTTGCGTTGTCTTCCGGCGTCACCTTCAGCTTCTTTACCAGTTCCAGTGCCTGCGCGTTGACCGCTTCGTGGTCGCGCACCATGTCGTTGGCGAAATCCACGACCTCCTTGGTCTTCGATTTCTTGATCGCCTGCTTGGCGGCTTCCACATCGATGACGCCTGCCGTGTAGGCGATGTGGGCGATCTGCGGGTCCGTCGGCTTGTCGGCGGCTTGTGCGAGCGGGGCAGCGCCAAGCAGCAGCAAGGCAGCGAGGGCGGCGGTGTGTCGGGTAAGCATGGCATCTCCTTCGCCCGGACGCGGGATCGCGCCGGGCCATGTTTTTCAGTTGACGGTCATTGGATGCGCAGCGGCGGCAAACGTTCCCGGGGAAATCGGCCAAATCAGCCGATGATCAGCTCTCCAGGCCGAGCCGCTGCATGACGGCGCTGGTCAGCCTGTCGCAGCGCCGGCCGGCAAACGGGAAGGCGTCGAGCAGCACCGGCCCGATCTGGTCGTCGAGTGCCTTGCGTACCAGGGCGCGGGCGCGGTGTAGCCTTGTCTTGACGGTTTCCGGCCGCACGCCAAGCAGCTCGGCGGTCTCCTCGATACTGAGCCCCTCGATAACCCGCGCCACGAACACCGTCCGATAAACATCGGGCAGGCTGTCGGTCGCCCGTTCCACCAACTCGAGGATCTGCCGCTGCGCCATCGTCCGCTCCGGATCGTCGCTGGGATTGAGGGGGAACTGGATGATTTCGGCTTGCGGGTTTTTCGCCACCGTCCGCCGCCTTTTGCGCAGACGGCCGAGCGCCTCGTTGATGACGATGCGCGACAGCCAGGTGGCCAATGAGGACTCCCCGCGAAAGGCATCGAGATGGGCAAAGGCTCTGACATAGGCCTCCTGGACGATGTCCTCGGCTTCGGCATCGTTGCGCACCACCCCGCGAGCGATGCGATAGAGCCGCTGATTATGGGTCTTCATGATGATGCAGAAGGCGTTGCCTTCGCGTGCCAGCGCGCGGCGCACGAGAAGCATCTCGCTTGAAGCAGCCGTGGGCATTGGTACAGATATAGCAGGCATGGCCAGTTCCTCGATCCAATCCCCGTCCGAAACCTCGATCAAGACATTGGATGACATCGCCGGCAAAAGGTTCCCGGCCATTTTCGCCCGGCTCCGACGGCGCCTAGAATACTGCTTCCGCCAGCGGCTTGTCAGCAGCCTGCACTCGCGCCGTGGCCGCAAGCAGGTCGGTCTGCGTGATCAGGCCAAGGATGCGGCTGTCCCCGTCCACGATGATGACTGCATGGGTGCGGCCGTCGGTGAGCACCGGTAGCAGGGCCATGGCGGGCGTACCGGCGGCGGCGGTCGACGCTGTCGACGTAACGCTTCCGACGGCTTCGTCGGCTCGCGCCAATTCCCTCAATCCAACGGTGCCGACCAGCCTGGCGTCCTTGTCGACAACCGGCAGCGTGCGGATATTGTGGTCGAGCAGCAGATGACGCGCCCGATCGGCGGACGCGTGTTCATCGACCGAAATCACGTCGCGGGACATGATGTCCTCGCACAACATGGTTCGGTGTGCGCGCATCGTCGCTTGCAGTTCGACCTGTCGCAGCAGCTGTTCGAGATCGTTGCGGTCGATGTCGAAGGTCTCGTCGAGCGCAGCCAGCGCGGCATCGATGTCCTCGGCCCGGAAGCCGATGCGCTCCTGAGCCGGCGGATCGATGGTTCCGTGCGTGCTTTTCGGGGCAGGGGCCGGCACATGCGGGTAGCTGCGTCGCGACAGCCTGTGGAAAGCATAGCCGAGCGCGACCAGCATCATGGAGTTCAGCGCCACCGGCACGAACGGAAACAGGAAGCCCGCACCGATCACGGCCGGCCCGCCGAGCACGGCGGTCAGTGCGGCGGCTCCGCCCGGCGGATGCAGGCAGCGCGAGAACGACATGGCGGCGATCGCCATCGCCACGGCAATGCCCGTGGCGAGAACGGGCTGATGGACGAAATGGGCCACGATCACGCCGACCAGCGCCGATATTGTATTGCCGCCGATGATCGACCATGGCTGCGCCAGCGGGCTTGCAGGCACCGCAAACAGCAGCACCGCCGACGCCCCCATCGGCGCCACCAGCAGCGGCACATGCGGGCCGTTGCCAAGCACCAGCGCGCCGATCGCGCCGGTCAGCGCAATGCCGATCATCGCCCCGATGCAGGCGATGAGGCGCTCGCGCAGCGTCGCGCCGGCGAGAATGGGGACAAAGAGACGAAAGGCCATGGCAAGCTCAGTCCGGCTGGAATTGTGCGCGCAGCGCCTGCAATGGCGTTGGACCGACGATTTTGAAAGTCAAACCGATCCGAAAATGCGCGCGTTGGGGAAATAACATTGCGCTTGGTTGACCGATGAGCGGCTTTGCGAGGTCGATCGTCCTACGAAAGTCGCTCGCCAATCCTTTCAACGGGTTAAGCCGGCTAGCGGAATCAGCTTGGCAAGTTTGCTGGTGTCATGCCGCAGCGGCCGCTTCCAGCCCGCGCAGGATATCGGCCTTGAGGTCCTCGACATCCTCGAGCCCGATCTGCAGCCGGATCAGCGGGCCGTCATAGGGGCCCTTGGCGACGGTACGGTCGCCGAGGAAGACCGGCACGGCAAGGCTCTCATAGCCGCCCCAGGAATAGCCGAGACCGAAGATTTTCAACGCATCGAGGAAGGCATGCTGCTGTCTCTGGCCGCCGCCTTTGAGCACGATGGAAAAGATGCCGCTCGAGCCGGAAAAATCACGCTTCCACACCGCGTGGTCGGGGTGGCTGGGGAGCGCCGGGTGCAGCACGCGGGCCACGCCGGGCTGGCCTTCAAGCCAGACGGCAATGGCAAGCGCGCTCTTTTGATGGTGATCCAGCCGAACGCCCATCGTGCGCAGGCCGCGCAGGACTTGGTAGACGTCGTCGGGGCCGGCGCAGCAGCCCATCGTGTAGAACGTCTCGCAAAGCTGCTTCCAGCAGTTGGCATTGGCAGACACTGTGCCCAGCAGCACGTCCGAATGCCCGGCCGGATATTTCGTCGCCGCATGGATCGAGATATCGACGCCGTGGTCGAGCGGGCGGAAATAGAGCGGCGTTGCCCAGGTGTTGTCCATCATGACGATGGCGCCCGTTTCATGCGCGGCCTTGGCGATCGCCGGAACGTCCTGCACCTCGAAGGTGTTGGAGGCCGGTGATTCCGTAAACACGACTTTGGTGTTCGGCTTGATCAAGCTGGCGATGCCGGCGCCGGCATGCGGAGCGTAATACTCGACCTCGACACCCAGCCGCTTCAGCATCGTGTCGGCGAAATTGCGGGTCGGATGGTAGACGGAATCGACAATCAGGATGTGATCGCCTGCCGAGAGAAACGCCAGCAACGGGACGGTCACCGCCGCCAGGCCCGACGGCACGATTATGGTGCCGGCGGAGCCTTCCAGCGCGTCGATCGCATGCGCCAACGCATCGGTGGTCGGCGTGCCGCGTGTGCCATAGGTGTATTTCTGGCTGCGAGCCGCCATCGCCGACGCATTGGGATAGAGCACGGTCGAGGCATGCACGATCGGCGGATTGACGAAGCCGAAATAGTCGTGCGGATTGTTGCCCGAATGGGCAAGCCGCGTGTTTCTACCCATTTCGTTGCCGTCAGTCGCCATTGCTCTTCGCCTTGTGGTGAAAGCGCTAGCCATAGAGCGGCGGCATTGGCCGTGCAACAGCGGGCGCCCGCCAGGCGGTGCCCTTTGCATAGGCCAATTCCCCCATGAATAGTCTGGAATGCGTGGCGATCCAGAGCCGCGGATTTCATGAGTGGATGTGGATTAGCGTCGACGGACTTTGCCGGTTTTATTTGCGGGGCTCGCTGCTTTCCTGATGCTGTTGTCTGCAATTCAGGCATTTGCGGCAATTGGTTTTCAAAGCTGTCGTGAAACGGTCATTTCCCTTGACCTCAAAGAGATAATCGCCTTCGATGCAGTTCGTGAATGGGAGGGGCCGGGCGTCGGTTACGACGCGGGGTTCCGGGAATGAGCCGGATGGGAGCCGGGTTCACGCGGGAAAAGATCAGGATTTGCCTGAGGATCAGGGTTTACCTGAAAACAGAAAAGGGTCTGTGGGTTATGAAACACATTGCAATTGGCATTCTCGGCGCCGCTGCGCTTGGATGGATGGCTTCGGCCGCGTCGGCGAGCACGCTCGACGACGTCAAGGCGAAAGGCTTCATCCAGTGCGGTACCAACACAGGTCTTGCCGGCTTCGCTGCGCCTGACGACAAGGGTGAATGGAAAGGCATCGATGTGGATTTCTGCCGCGCGGTCGCGGCCGCCGTCTTCGGCGACGGCACCAAGGTCAAGTTCACGCCGCTCAGCGCCAAGGAGCGCTTCACCGCGCTGCAGTCGGGCGAAGTCGACATCCTGTCGCGCAACACCACCTGGACCATCAATCGCGATACGGCACTTGGCCTGAACTTCGTCGGCGTCACCTATTATGACGGCCAGGGCTTCATGATCAACGCCAAGAAGCTGCCGGGCGTCAATTCGGCGCTGCAGCTTTCGGGTGCGGCAGTCTGCGTGCAGAGCGGCACCACGACCGAGCTCAACCTCGCCGACTACTTCAAGGCGAACAAGATGGAGTACAACCCGGTCGTCTTCGAAAAGCTTGAAGAGGTCAACGCCGCCTATGACGCGGGCCGTTGCGATGTCTACACCACCGACCAGTCGGGTCTCTACGGCATCCGCCTGACGCTCAGCGCGCCGGCCGACCATGTCGTGTTGCCCGAGATCATCTCCAAGGAACCGCTCGGCCCGGCCGTGCGCCAGGGGGACGACCAGTGGTACCACATTGTCAAGTGGACCTATTTCGCGCTGCTGCAGGCAGAGGAACTGGGCATCACCCAGGCCAATGTCGACGAGATGAAGACCTCGGACAACCCGGAGATCAAGCGCGTGCTCGGCCAGGAACCCGAAACCAAGATCGGCACCGATCTCGGCGTTAGCAATGACTGGGTCGTCAACATCGTCAAGGCAGTCGGCAATTACGGTGAGATGTTCGAGCGCAATGTCGGCACCGGCAGCCCGCTGAAGATCGCGCGCGGCATCAATGCGCTGTGGACCAAGGGCGGCCTGCAATACGCGCCACCGATCCGCTGATCGAAATGCGATCCGGAAGGCAGATTGTCTGCCTTCCGGTTTCTTTTTGCAGGGGATGGGCAATGGCGTCGCAGGAAGTCCTACGCGAGGAGCCGAGCCGCGGTTCCTTCATCAACGATCCAAAAGTCCGTGGAGTTGTCTTCCAGGCGGTGGTTGTCGTCTTGCTGGTGGCGAGCGTCTGGTGGATTGTCCACAACGTCATCGACAATCTGCAGCGCCTGCACATTTCTTCCGGGTTCGGCTACCTGAAAAGCCGTGCCGGCTTCGATATCTCGGTCAGCGCCATCCCCTACAACTCGGACGACACCTATGGCAAAGCCATTGTCGTCGGGCTGATCAACACCCTCATCGTCGCCGTTGCCGGCATCATCACCGCAACCATCATCGGCTTCATCGTCGGCATCGGCCGCTTGTCGCACAACTGGCTGATCCGCAAGATCTGCACGGTCTATGTCGAGATTTTCCGCAACATCCCGCCGCTGCTGGTGATCTTCTTCTGGTATTCGGGCGTGCTGGCGGTCTTGCCCGTGGTGCGTGAAAGCATCAACCTGCCATTCGGCTCGTTTCTCAACCAGCGCGGCTTCTATCTTCCTCGTGCCATCTGGGGTGATGGCTCCTGGCTGATCTTTGTCGCCTTGCTTGTCGGCATCGCCATGGCATGGTTCGTCGCCCGCACGGCGCGCCAGCGGCAGATGGCGACCGGTCAGCAGTTTCCCGTATTCTGGACGTCCCTGGCGCTGATCGTCGGCCTGCCGATTCTGGCCTATGCGCTGAGCGGCTTTCCCCTGACCTTCGATTTTCCGAAGCAATCGACCTTCAACCTGGCCGGCGGTTTCCACATCGGGCCGGAATTCCTGTCGCTCTATCTGGCGCTGTCCTGCTACACAGCCTCCTTCATCGCCGAGATCGTGCGTGCCGGCATTCTCGGCGTCTCGAAGGGCCAGTCGGAAGCGGCTGGCGCTCTGGGGCTGCGGCCGGGATCGATCCTGCGGCTAGTCGTCGTGCCGCAAGCCATGCGCATCGTCATCCCGCCGCTGACCAGCCAGTATTTGAACCTGACCAAGAACTCGTCGCTGGCCATCGCTATTGCTTACCCGGACCTGACGGCGACCGCCGGCACAGTGCTCAACCAGACGGGGCAGGCGGTCGAAAACGTGCTGATCATGATGGTCGTCTATCTCGTCATCAGCCTGGTGACGTCGGCGGTCATGAATGTGGTCAACGCCAGGATGGCGCTGGTGGAGAGGTAAGGCCATGCAGGAACATGATACCGCTTGGGTGCGGACCGAAATGGCACTGGCGCAACAGGCGCCGGCCGGCGTGCGGGGGCCTATCGCCTGGGTCCGCAAGAACCTGATCGGTTCGGTGGGCGACACCATCCTGACCGTACTGGGCATCGCACTGGTGGTGATGATCCTGCCGCCAATCATCAACTGGGCCTTCATCAGCGCCCAGTGGGTAGGGTCCGATCGCTCGGTATGCGCCACGGCGGCGCAAGGCGGCGTTCAGCCGGATGGCTGGTCCGGCGCTTGCTGGGCGTTCGTCAACGCCAAGTTCGGCCAATTCATGCTCGGCCGCTATCCTATTGAGGAGCGCTGGCGGCCGATCCTGGTCGCCATACTGTTCGTGGCGCTGCTGGTGCCGCTGCTGATCCCGCGCGTGCCGCGCAAGGGGCTGAACGCGATCCTGCTTTTCCTGGTGCTGCCGATCGTCGCTTTCGTGCTGCTGGTCGGCGGCATGTTCGGCCTGCCGCATGTGGAGACGCAGCTATGGGGCGGCCTGCTGGTGACGCTCAGCCTGGCCTTCGTCGGCATTGCAGTGTCGCTGCCGTTCGGCATCGTGCTGGCGCTCGGTCGGCGCTCGAAGATGCCGATAGTCAAGATGCTGTGCGTTATCTTCATCGAATTCGTTCGCGGCATCCCGCTGATCACCGTCCTGTTCTTTGCCAGCGTCATGCTGCCGCTGTTCCTGCCCCCCGGCGTTTCGTTCGACAAGTTCCTCAGGGCGCTGATCGGCTTCTCGTTGTTTGCCGCCGCCTACATGGCGGAGGTGGTGCGCGGCGGTCTGCAGGCGATCCCCAAGGGCCAGTATGAGGGTGCGGATTCGCTTGGTCTCGGTTACTGGCAGAAGATGAACCTTATCGTGCTGCCGCAAGCGCTGAAGCTGGTCATACCCGGCATCGTCAACACCTTCATCGGCATGTTGAAAGACACAAGCCTGGTTATCATCATCTCGATGTTCGACCTGCTCGGTGTCGTCAAGCAGAACTTCTCCGATCCCAACTGGGCGACGCCGCAGACCACCAAGTCCGGCCTGATTTTCGCTGCCTTCGTCTTCTGGCTGTTCTGCTTCGGCATGTCGCGCTATTCGATGTATACGGAACGCCGGCTGGACACCGGCCACAAACGTTAAAAACAAAAAAGGGGAACCTGCCATGGTCATAGAAAACGCCGTCAGCGCCGAAGAGATCAAGGTCGATGCCAAGAAGATGCACATCTCGACCACCGATGTCGCAATCGACATCATCGGCATGCACAAATGGTATGGCGAGTTCCATGTGCTGAAGGACATCAACCTCAAGGTGATGCGCGGCGAGCGCATCGTCATCTGCGGTCCTTCGGGCTCGGGCAAGTCGACCATGATCCGCTGCATCAACCGGCTGGAAGAGCACCAGAAGGGCAAGATCATCGTCGACGGCAAGGAACTCACCAACGATCTCAAGAAGATCGACGAGGTGCGCCGCGAGGTCGGCATGGTGTTCCAGCACTTCAACCTGTTCCCGCATCTGACCATCCTGGAGAACTGCACGCTGGCGCCGATCTGGGTGCGCAAGACGCCGAAGAAGCAGGCCGAGGAAATCGCGATGCACTTCCTCAAGCGCGTCAAGATCCCCGAACAGGCCAACAAATATCCGGGCCAGCTGTCGGGCGGCCAGCAGCAGCGCGTGGCGATCGCGCGTTCGCTGTGCATGAACCCGCGCATCATGCTGTTCGATGAGCCGACCTCGGCGCTCGATCCAGAAATGATCAAGGAAGTGCTGGAGACGATGGTGGGCCTGGCCGAGGAAGGCATGACCATGCTGTGCGTCACTCACGAAATGGGCTTTGCCCGCAAGGTCGCCAACCGGGTGATCTTCATGGATCAGGGCCAGATCGTCGAACAGAACACGCCGGCCGAGTTCTTCGACCATCCGCGCCACGAGCGCACGAAGCTGTTTCTGTCGCAGATCCTGCACTGAGCATTTTCATGCGAACCAAAAGAGCCCGGCCGTAATGCGGCCGGGCTCTTTTGCTATCTGGGGTCGGGGTTGATCTTCTCCATTGAAACACAAAGCCGCCGCCGCATGAGAAAAGCCCTGCGTTTCGTGGCCATGCTGATTATCGTGGTCGCGCTCGCTGCCACGCTCGGCACGCTGGTGCCGCGTCCGCTGTGGCCGGCGTCAGCGGCGGGTGAGGGCACGCGCCATATTCTGGTGCTGGAGAATCCGATCCACACCGACATCGCCATTCCCGTCGATGACGAGGTGCGCCGGCGCTTCCATTTCCTGGTCGCTGCCGGCATCCCTGTCGACGCCCCGGAAGTGAGCTACATCGTCTTTGGCTGGGGCGGCCGGGCCTTCTATCTGGAGACGCCGAGCTGGTCGCAGCTGAAAGCAGTGCCCGTCCTCAAGGCGCTGACACTGGACGCCTCGGTCATGCATGTCGATATCGCCGGGGCCATCGCCGAGCCGCACCCTGCTGTCACCGGTTTCGACATCGATGAGGAACGTTTTGCAGCGCTGCTCGACTATATCGACGCGAGTTTCCAGCAAGGGCCGCATGGTCCGGTCGTCATCGAGAACGCCGCCTATTCCAGCTTCGACCGCTTCTTCGAGGCGAACGGCCATTTCAACGCGCTTGTCGGCTGTAACACCTGGACAGCCGCCGGCCTGCGCACCGCCGGCCTGCGCACCGGCTGGTGGAACCCGCTGCCGGCCTCGCTGGGCTTGTCGATGCGGTTTTATAACTAGCAGTCCTTCATCGCACCGCGACAGTGTTGGATCTTTTGAAGTCAGCGGGACAGCACCCCCCTCTGGCCTGCCGGCCATCGCCCCCGCAAGGGGGGAGATCAGCCGTTTTGCCCGCGGCGCTCCTGCTGCGACGCCGGCGATTTTGGCGAAGGCGACGGCGACATCCAATCTCCCCCCTTGCGGGGGAGATGTCCGGCAGGACAGAGGGCGGTGGGAAGGATCGCTAAGTCGACGATCTAGACTGCCGAGCGTCCGCTCGCCATCCATAGAGCCAGTCGAGGTCGGCGGCGAGCTTGTCGGGCGAGCGCATGGCCAGGAACAGATTGCGGGCGATTGCCACCGGGCCGGCAGCATGCCAGGCGAGGCGGTTTACGGCCCCACGACGCGCGGCCTTGGCGACACGCGGCCGCCGAAGATTTTCCCAGATTTGAAAACTTCTGGGCAGATCGCCAGGGAAATCGGCGATAGCGTCGGCAAGCGTGATGGCATCTTCGATCGCCATTGCCGCGCCCTGTGCGGCAAACGGCGTCATCGCATGCGCGGCGTCGCCGATCAGCGCGATGCCCTGCGGGCTCGTCCACCGCTGTTGTTCGACGGTGTGGATCGGAAAGGCCGTCCATGGGCCGGCCAGTGCCACAAGCTTCGTCAGGCCCGGCGCGGTGCCGCGCAGGGCAGCCGTGAGGATCGCGGGATCGGCATGGTCCGACCAACCTTCGGCCATGCGCTCGCCCTTGGTGAAGGCGGCGAGATTGAAGGCCCGGCCTTTGCTGACGGGATAGGCGACCATGTGGAAGCCTGGATGCAGGAACGTGGTGACGCAGTCGGCGGCGCCGATCGCGACAAAGGCTTCGCCGGAGGCGCTCTCGGCCGCGATCGTGACTCGCCAGGCGAGTTCGCCCGAAAAACGGCTTTTGACGAAGTCCTCGCCTGCGAGTTGCGCCCTGACCGCCGACCAGACGCCGTCGGCGCCGACCAGCAGTTTGCCGCGTGCCTCGATCTCGCGGCCGTCCACTTCGGCGGTCACGGCGACATATTGCGCGTCTTTGACGATGCCGGTCACGCGGGCGCCGGTGATGAGCTCAATCTGCGGCCGTTCAGCCATTTGCGCCAACAGCGCTGCCTGCACATCTGCGCGATGGGCGACAAGATAGGGCGCCTGCCAGCGCGCTTCGGCGGCGTGCCCGAGCGGTACCCGCGCCAGTTCGCGCAGCGTCCGGGCGTCCTTGAGCACGACCGCTTCCGACCGCAACGCTGCCGGCAACAGCCGGTCGAGCGCGCCGAGTTTTCGAAGAATGCGTGTTGCGTTGGGCGAAAGCTGGATGCCGGCGCCGGCCGCTTCTAGGTGCTGTGCCTGTTCGATAAGCTTTACCGGATAACCCCGTCCGGCGAAGGCAAGGGCGGCGGTCAGCCCGGCGATGCCGGCCCCGGCGATTATGACCTGCCGGGACCTTATGTCTTCCATCGGGCTTGTCGCGGAAGGATCAGGCGGCCTGGTCGATATAAAGGCAACCAGCCGGCAGCGTTTCCGTCGCCCTCAGCTTCGCCGAATAGCGGTAGAGCGTCGAGCAATACGGGCAGACCTTTTCATTGTCGTCGCCCATGTCGAGGAACACATGTGGGTGGTCGAAGGGCGGGTTGGCGCCGGTGCACATGAATTCCTTGACGCCGATGTCGATTGCCGGATGGCCCGCATCGTTCTGGAAATGGGGAATGGAACCGCCTGCCATCGTCGTCTCCTTGATCTCGTCGAAAAGCATCTGGAACATAACAGGCCTGTTTGCAAGATCGATGAAATGAAACTGTCGCAAAAGCCTGTCAGAGGATACGGTGAGCCGGTTAAGTGCATGTCCCTGAAATCGGAATGGTTTTCGCCGAAGGGTCATGCGTTACAAAAGCGTGTTAGAGGCATGGCACGTCCAGCGGCGCTCCAAGGGACGGTTGGCGGGGAAGAGCAGGAACCATGAACGAACTGAAGCCGGTGCAGAGCGAATTCATCAATGTCGAGGTGGCGAGCCCCGACGGCGGCAACCCCGATAGGTTCGTCAACCGTGAGTTCTCCTGGCTGCAGTTCAACCGGCGTGTGCTCGAGGAATCGCAGAACGAGCACCATCCGCTGCTCGAACGCGTCCGTTTCCTGTCGATTTCGGCCGCCAATCTCGATGAATTCTTCATGGTCCGCGTCGCCGGCCTTGCGGGCCAGGTGCGCGAAGGCATTGCGCTCAAGAGCCCCGACGGCCGCACGCCGGAGCAGCAGCTGGAACAATTGCTGCGCGAGGTCGAGCGGCTGCAGGAGGACCAGCAGAACAGCCTTTCGGCGCTGATGTTGCTGCTCAACAAGGAAGGCATTGAGAGCATCACCCGCGACGCACTGACCAAGGATGAAAAAGTCTGGCTGGAAGACCATTTCCAGGACCAGGTTTTCCCGGTGCTGACTCCACTGTCGATCGACCCGGCGCATCCGTTTCCGTTCATTCCCAATCTCGGCTTCTCGATGGCGCTGCAATTGCGCCATCGCAAGAATGGCGAGGAGATGAGCGCGCTTCTGCGCCTGCCGGTGGCGCTGAAGCGCTTCATCCGTCTGCCCGACCGCAAGCAGCACGTTCGCTTCATTCCGTTGGAGGAGGCTGTCGGCCTCTATATCGGCAAGCTGTTCCCCGGCTATGAGGTCAAGGGTTCCGGCACGTTCCGCATCATCCGGGACAGCGATATCGAGGTCGAGGAAGAGTCGGAAGATCTCGTGCGCCTGTTCGAGACGGCGCTGAAGCGGCGCCGCCGCGGTTCGGTCATCCGCATCGAATTCGACAAGTCGATGCCCGGCGAATTGCGCGAGTTCGTCGCCGGCGAGCTTGGCGTCTCTTCGAGCCGCATCAGCGTTCTGACCGGCCCGCTGGCGCTCAGCCAGATTTCCGAGATCGTCGCCGTGCCGCGCGACGACCTGAAGTTCACCCCCTACAATCCACGCTTTCCCGAGCGCATTCGCGAGCATGGCGGCGACTGTTTCGCGGCCATCCGCGAGAAGGACATCGTCGTCCACCACCCCTATGAATCCTTTGACGTGGTGGTCCAGTTCCTGCGCCAGGCGATGGCCGACCCGGAGGTGGTGGCGATCAAGCAGACGCTCTACCGCACCTCCAACGACAGCCCGATCGTGCGCGCCTTGGTCGACGCGGCCGAGGCCGGCAAATCGGTAACCGCCCTGGTCGAGCTCAAGGCGCGCTTTGACGAGGAAGCCAACATCCGCTGGGCGCGCGACCTCGAACGCGCCGGCGTCCAGGTCGTGTTCGGCTTCCTCGAACTCAAAACCCATGCGAAAATGTCGCTTGTGGTGCGGCGCGAGGACGGCAAGCTGCGCAACTATGTCCATCTCGGCACCGGCAACTACCATCCGGTGACCGCGCGCATCTACACCGACCTGTCCTTCTTCACCACCGATCCGACGATCGCGCGCGATGTCGCCCAGCTGTTCAACTTCATCACCGGCTATGCCGAGCCGACGGATGAGATGCGGATCGCCATCTCGCCGTTTACGCTGCGCAGCCGTATCCTCAAGCACATTGCCGACGAGGTCGCCTACGCGCTGGCTGGCCGTCCGGCGCGCATCTGGATGAAGATGAACGCGCTCGTCGACCCCAACATCATCGACGCGCTCTATGACGCCAGCCGTGCCGGCGTCGAGATCGATCTCGTCGTGCGCGGCATCTGCTGCCTGCGGCCGCATGTGCCCGGCCTGTCGGAAAACATCAGGGTCAAGTCGATCGTCGGCCGCTTCCTCGAACACAGCCGCATCTATTGCTTCGGCAACGGCCATGGCCTGCCGTCGGACGAGGCGATCGTCTACATCGCCTCGGCCGACTTGATGCCACGTAATCTCGACCGCCGCGTCGAGACCATGGTGCCGATCACCAATCCAACGGTGCATGAACAGATCCTTGGCCAGATCATGCTGGGCAACATCATGGACAACCAGCAAAGTTTCGACGTATTGGCTGACGGAACCTCCCGGCGCGTCGTGCTGGAGGAGGGTGAGGAACCGTTCAACGCGCAGGAATATTTCATGACCAATCCGAGCCTGTCGGGACGGGGTGACGCGCTGAAGTCGCATGCGCCCAAGCGCATCGCGCAGTTCAAGCGTCGCAAGAAGAACACCGGCTGATGATTTCAACGTCCCAAGGCCGGCTGCAGGATCGCCGGCCGCTGTCCATCATCGACATCGGCTCGAACTCGATCCGCCTTGTCGTCTATGAAGGGTTGGCGCGCTCGCCGACCTTGCTGTTCAACGAAAAGATGCTGGCCGGCCTCGGCCGCGGCATCGTTTCGACCGGCAAGCTCGACCCCGAGGCGGTGACGCGCTCGATGGAGGAGTTCCGCCGTTTCCGCGCGCTCTCCGACCAGGCGGGTGCGGAGCACATGTTTGTGCTGGCAACGGCCGCGGCCCGCGAAGCGATCAACGGACCCGACTTCATCCATCGCGCCCAGGATGTGCTCAAGACCGAGATCCGCGTGCTCACTGGCCGGCAGGAGGCCCATTATTCGGCGCTTGGCGTCATTTCGGGCTTCCACCCCGCCGATGGCATTGCCGGCGATCTTGGCGGCGGCAGCCTGGAGCTTATCGACATCAATGGCGAGGCGATCGGCGACGGCATCACGCTGCCGTTGGGTGGCCTGCGGCTGCAGGACATGGCCAGGAATTCGCTCGCCCAGGCGGCAAAGATCACCCGCGACGAACTGGCGCGCGCCAAAATGTTGAAGGGCGGGCAGGGACGGCCCTTCTACGCCGTTGGCGGCACCTGGCGAAACCTTGCCCGGCTGCACATGGAAATGACCAACTACCCGCTTGGCGTCATGCACCACTATGAGATCGGTGTCGACAGCGCCGCCAATTTCCTGAAGCAGGTGGCGAAAGGCGAGATCGAGAAGGTCAAGGGCATCGAAGGCGTGTCGAAGAACCGCCGTTCACTGCTGCCCTATGGCGCGGTCGTGCTGCAGGAGATCATGGCGGCGATGCAGCCGTCGAAGATCATCGTCTCGGCATTGGGAGTGCGCGAAGGCTTTCTCTATTCGCTGCTCGACCCGGCCGAGCAGAAGGCCGATCCGCTGGTCTCCGCTTCGGAGGAACTGGCGCGGCTGCGGTCGCGCTCGGTCACCCATGCGCATGAGCTTGTCGAATGGACGGACAAGACCTTTGCCGCCTTCGGCATCGACG
Source organism: Mesorhizobium sp. M0062 (assembly GCF_040323125.1). Classification (NCBI taxonomy): domain Bacteria; kingdom Pseudomonadati; phylum Pseudomonadota; class Alphaproteobacteria; order Hyphomicrobiales; family Phyllobacteriaceae; genus Mesorhizobium; species Mesorhizobium sp. M0062. The sequence goes on along the minus strand of NZ_JAMYUO010000013.1, from coordinate 75,148 downwards.
AGACGGAGGATGAGGCGCGCTATCGCCACGCTGCCTGTCTGCTGGCCGATATAGGCTGGCGCGCACACCCGGAATATCGCGGCAAGCAGTCGCTCAACATCATTGCCCACGCCTCCTTCATTGGCGTCGATCACCCCGGCCGTGCCTTCCTGGCGCTGGTCGGCCTGTTCCGCCACGAAGGCGTGTTCAACGATGCGGCGCCGGAAATCCGCGGCCTGGCGACGCCGCGCTATCTCGAGCGAGCCCGCATCCTGGCGGCGGTGCTGCGCGTCGTCTATCTGCTGACTGCGGCCATGCCCGGCGTCATGCCGCGGCTGAAATGGGAAAACCGCGGCAATGGCACGTTGGCGCTGGTGCTGCCGGCCTCACTTTCCGATCTTTACGGCGAACGCCCGGCCGGACGGCTGGCGCAACTGGCGCGGATCACCAACCGCCGGCTGGTGCTGGCGGTCGAGGGTGGGCAGAGCGTGTCGGTGAAGTAGGCGCGGCCTGACAGCAAAACCATGTCGTCGTCGGCCTCGCGTTCGAGGACCGGCTTCCTCAATCCGTCGCTGCTTCGCACCGCCACCTCCCCCTCCGGAGGGAAAGGAAGGGAGCCTCGTTGGAAAGCGTTGGCGGCAATAGGCTCGAGCCCTTCCTCTACCCCGTCGATCGGGGGAGAGGTGGCTCGGCGGAGCCGAGACGGAGTGGGGGTCGACCTGCCTCGGCGAGGGATCAACCTGGGACGATATTTGACGATATCAGACCGCGGCGCGGCGCCCGTCGATCGACAAGGCCCCGGCGCCGGCCATGGCTAGCGCCAGGAATCCACCGGCGATAGCAATATCCTTCATCAGCATCTGCTGGTGCAGGAAGGTGAGCATCGGGTCATCGCCGCCCTGGCCGTAGTGGCCGATGGAGCCTGCAACGATGCAGAAAGCGGCAAGAAGTATCGCAACGACCGGCGTCTGAAAGCCGACCAGTATCAAGAGACCGGCAATCAACTCGAACAGCCCGGTGCCCCAGGCGGCAAGCATCGGCAATGGCATGCCGAGGCCGGCGAAATAGCCGGTCGTCCCGGCAATGTCGGCGAGCGCGTGGTAGCCGGAGGGAACGAGCAGGACGGCGAGCAGCAGCCGGGAAATCAGAAGCAATGCATCGCGGGGCATGGTCATCTCCGTTGTCTGTCCGCCGGCTGTTTCGAGACCGATCCTAGCAGGGATGGGTCGAGCGTGCGCTTGGGCAGACAACGAAAAAGCGGCGTGGAAAATTCCACGCCGCTTTTTTCAGGCTTGGGAAGGGAAAGCTCAGCCGCGCTTGGCGTCGATCGAGTAGGTGCCAGGGCCTGAGGAAGCCAGCAGCAGGAAGCCGCCGGTGATGGCGACGTTCTTCAGGAAATGGATCATCTGGTTCTGGTCGGCCCAGCCGGTATGGGCGACAAAGGCCGAGGCGATGGTGAAGACCGCGAGCACCCAGGCGGCGATGCGGGTCTGAAAGCCAACGAGCACGGCAAGGCCGCCGAGCAATTCGATCACGCCGACGACAATGGCCGTTATGGTCGGCACCGGCAGGCCCATGGCGCCGAAATAGCCGGCGGTGCCGGAAATGGCGGTGAGCTTGCCGAAGCCGGAAAGCAGGAAGATGGCGGCGAGCAGGATGCGGCCGAGCAGGACGGTGGTGGAGCTGTTGGACGCGATGCCGGCGCCGGCAGCGGAAGTGTTGATGGACATGGTGGCTCTCCGAAAAAGGGTTGATGCCTCGTCAGATAGACCAAGCCGACTGTTCACCAAAGCCGCCAGTCCGGCGACACATTGTTCACAGCACGTACATTTCGGGATCGTTCGACCGACGCAAAATTCTTGTCGCTGCCAGCAGCGGCGGGAGCAAATTGTCCCGCCACACGATTCGGATTTCTAGTTGACGCAATTCCCAAGAGGAAGGGCTGCGCGCTTCCCGAGGAAACGCAAGGCACTTTCCCTGGAATCGCTTTAACCCGGATGCGTCATGTCTTCGGGCCGTACCAGGCGGTCGTAGTCTGCCTCGCTGACCAGCCCAGTAGCCAGTGCTTCCTCGCGCAAGGTGGTGCCCTTCTTGTGCGCGGTCTTGGCGATCTTGGCGGCATTGTCGTACCCGATCGTCGGCGCCAGCGCCGTCACCAGCATCAGCGAGCGGTCAAGCGCGGCTTTGATGTTGTCTTCGCGAGCCTCGATACCGACGACGCAATTGTCGGTGAAGGAGATCGAGGCGTCGGCCAGCAACTGCACCGACTGCAGGAAGTTGTAGGCCATCAGCGGGTTGTAGACGTTGAGCTCGAAATGACCTTGGCTGCCGGCGAAGGTCAGCGAGGCGTTGTTGCCGAACACCTGCACGCAGACCTGCGTCAGAGCCTCGCACTGCGTCGGGTTGACCTTGCCAGGCATGATCGAGGAACCCGGCTCGTTTTCCGGCAGCGACAGTTCGCCGAGGCCCGAGCGCGGGCCGGAGCCGAGGAAGCGGATGTCGTTGGCGATCTTGAAGAGGGCGGCGGCCGCCGCGTTGATGGCGCCATGCGAGAACACCATGGAATCGTGCGCGGCGAGCGCCTCGAACTTGTTCGGCGCGGTGACGAAGGCAATGCCGGTGATTTCGGCGATGCGCGCCGCCACCTTTTCCGCAAAGCCGACCGGCGCGTTGAGGCCGGTGCCGACGGCGGTGCCGCCCTGCGCCAGTTCCTGCAGGCCGGGCAGCGTCATCTCGATGCGCTTGATCGAAGAGGCCACCTGCGCGGCGTAGCCGGAAAATTCCTGGCCCAGCGTGAGGGGTGTCGCGTCCTGCGTATGGGTGCGGCCGATCTTGATGATGTGGGCGAAGGCCTTCGTCTTGACCTCGAGCGCAGCGTGCAGATGCTTCAGCGCCGGCAGCAGATCGTGCACGATGCGCTCGGCGCACGCGATGTGCATGGCTGTCGGGTAGGTGTCGTTCGACGACTGGCTCATATTGACGTGGTCGTTAGGGTGCACCGGCTTCTTCGAGCCCATGACGCCGCCCAGAAGTTCGATCGCCCGGTTGGAGATCACCTCGTTGGCGTTCATGTTGGACTGCGTGCCCGAGCCGGTCTGCCAGACGACCAGCGGGAAATGATCGTTCAGCTTGCCGTCGATCACCTCTTGCGCCGCCTCGATGATCGCCTTGCCGACTGCCGGATCGAGCCGCTTCAACTCCATATTGGCTTCCGCCGCCGCTCGCTTGACGATGCCGAGCGCACGCACGATCGAGGCCGGCTGCTTTTCCCAGCCTATCCTGAAATTGCCGAGGGAACGCTGCGCCTGCGCGCCCCAGTAACGGTCGGCGGCAACCTCGATGGGGCCGAACGTGTCGGTTTCGGTTCTGGTACTGGCAGCGGTCACTTATCTCTCCGACGATCGAATTCGGCAACGGCGTATCGCGTTGCACAATGGCCTTCAAGCAGAGATTGCGGCCGGCAGGCAGTAAATCGGTTGAAGCAGTAGCGCCGGCCTTCGGGATCCTGCACCCTCCACTTTCGTGTGAAGGAAATTGCTCCTCAGTGCGGCTTGATCCCATGAAGTGGACGGAAACTTGCGGATTTAGCTCGATAAGATCATGTCGAGCTGGCGGATTGCTCTACGCAAACTTCCCCCAGGATCAGCAATGCGCAATTCATGTCTACCTACTCTACCTACGAGCGACACTGCCACACAAACTACCATCCGTGCCGGCGTCTCACTGGCAACAGCAGCGATGAGGTAGCTTATGCACTTGTCCTTCTGTTCAGTTTCCCGACCAAAATCCGGCATCGCATCCGGATCGAGCTTCGGATCGCGAAACCGAGAATTTCAAGTCCACCCTGGGAGCGCCTCCACATAGCCTCGGAGATTTCCAAGATGCATGGCGGCAAGGTCGAAGCCGTCTCGACGTCGCAAGAGACGCTCTTTGTTCTCCGTATTTTGCTGAAAGCGCGCCTGATCGCGGACCGTCAGCTCGGAACCTTTTTCCTCCAACGGCGCAGCTTTGTCCTGAGATAGGATCTATAGCCGAACGGAAGTGTTCGCCGTCCGGAAGGCTTGCTTGTCCGCGCCTCCAGACGCTGGCGCACGACGCTCATCAGTCTGCAGAACGCGGGTGTTTCCAATGATTGCACCCGTTTGACGAGGTTGTCGGGCAATGGCTTTGAGCGCCAGTCGAAATAAGCCTCGTAGTCTTGCGGCGTTGCGATCAGGTGCTGGAGATAGGCTGCAAGATCGCTGGCGCTGGCGAAGGCACTGGCGTCAATAAAGGAGTGCTCCGGAACGAACTCGTCCACATTGGGAGCGCCAAGGTAGATCGGCACCGTGCCCGCCATGAACGCGTCATAGATTTTCTCGGTGACATAGTCGGCCTCGATCGAGTTCTCCATGGCCAGGCAGAATTTGTGCCGCGCAATGGTTTCGATCTTGGTCTTCGAGCCCAGATCGGGGCCAGAGACCGATCGGTTGTTGCGATATCGGCCATAAGAATCGATCTTGATGTGGCGCGCCAGTTCGTTCGCCAAATCGACACGGCCGCTATAATTCAGGCCGGCCGACTGGAAGAGTGCGACCGGCGCTTCTTCCGTTTTCGGCACGATTGGTCTGGCCAGCGCATCTTTCCACCACACCGCACGCGGAAGGTAGGGTACCCAGACATCGGACCGGGATTCATGCGTCATGATGATATCGAAGTGCCGCATGATTTTGGGGTCAGCAAGTCGCTTGTAGTTTTGGCCGCATTCCATCGACCAGGCGACCCAATATTGACCAGGGTATTTGTAGGCATCGCCAACTTCGCGAAAGTTCGGAATATGGAAGACGACTGCCGCGGCCTCGGAAATCCGTCGTTTGTCCAGTGTCCACCGCCCGGGCATTTCGCACTGTATCGACGCGATATCGACGGGTTTGCTGAAGAACGTTGTGTAGAAGAGGATCAGTGGATCGATAGACAGCATGGCACCACGAATGTCTGAAGCATTGCTCAATCTGCAGACAGACGCGGTATCGGAAGTTTGGTCAAGTGCCCGCTTGTTCGAGGCAGAGGGCCGTCCAAACGGTCACCCCGCCGTATACCCGCCATCGATCGCGAAAATGCCGCCGCTGGTCCACGCCGCCTCGTCGCTGGCGAGATAGACGGCGATGCCGGAAGATCGCTGGTCTGGCCGATGCGGCCGAGCGGGTAGCTGCGCTCGACATAGGTTTTCAGCTCGGCCTGCGCTGCCGCCGGCAGGTTGTCGATCGACTTGCGCCGCATGGCGGTATCGACCGTGCCGGGCGCAATCGCATTGACCCTGATGCCGCCCGGACCAAGCTCGAAGGCCAGCGACTTGGTCAGCGAATTCAGCGCGCCCTTGGACAAGGAATACAGGCTCGACGGCCGCTTCGGGATCATCTTGTCGGCGAAGTAGGACGAGATGTTGATGACGGAGGCGTTGGCGCCGAGATGCAGCAGCAGCCGCTGGGTAAGGAAGAACGCCGCCGTCACATTGAGCGCGAAGGATTGCTGGAATTGGTGCTCGGTGACGGTCTCGAAAGGCACCAGATAAGCGACGCCGGCATTGTTGACGAGGATGTCGAGTGGGCCGGTTGCTTTCGCGCGATCGACCACGGCATCGATGCCGGAAGAGGTCGAGAGATCGGCCGACTGGGTGCCGACGTTGCCCGCCGCCGCAAGTGTCTCGCGGGCGGTCTCGAGCTTGCTGGTGTCGCGACCGACGATCAGCACGTCGGCGCCCTCGCGCAAGAAAGCTTCCGATATCGCCAGGCCGATGCCGTCCGAGCCGCCGGTCACCAGTGCTCGCTTGCCAGAAAGTCTCATTGAAGGCCAAGTCGCATCGAATGCTCTCGCTGTTGCCCGCGTCACGAAGGCAATGCCGATCGGCGAGGGCGGTCAAGCCGCCGGCCTATCGCTCAGTATGAACTTCGGTTGGCCGCGTGCCGATCCGGTTACCGCAGCAGCGACTGCGACGTCGGCGTCAGGCGCAAGGTTTCGGTCCGCCAGGTCACATCGGCCGCTTGCCATTGGGGCGAAGCGGCAACTGCGGCTTCGTAATTGGCATGCGCCTCGGGACTGTTGAAACCCGTCACCGCGATAAAGACGTCTTCGCTCAAGCGCACCGGCAGGCGGGGAAAGCTGTTTTCGGCGTGCTCGGTGATGAAGGCGCCAAGCAACCGTCCGCCGGCGCCGATAAGGACCGGAAGGGCATATGTGTCGAAATTGCCGGCGAAATCGGCTTCGGCGCCAGACCGCAGATGATGAATCTGGATGACAACAACACCGGTCAAGCGATTGTCTGCTCTCAGCTTTCCATCCGCCGGCATGGCGCCTCGCTGCGCGCCTGACAGATCGAAGCCGGCGCCTGGCCATGCCGGCTTCAAGAGCAGCACATCGTCGGAATCGATCATCGTCGCATTGGCGGCGTCGCGGTGCGCCGTCCACACCGGCCCGTCATAGAAGGCGGTGAGCGCCTGCTTCCGCGCTTCCATGCCATCGAAGCTGCGCAGCCAGACGAATATGTCGGGGCGGTCGAGGTCGCGGAATTGACCGATGATGGTCATGCCGGCGTGTTCCTGGCCTTCGATGAACCGACTGTCGAAGATGTCGATCAGCGTCTCGCGCCGGCCCGGCTTCAGCGTGTACTGCCGCAACTCTACGACAGGCGAAGCGAGCAGGCTTGCCGTCGCAGGCGCATTCAGGGGTACGGTCATTGTGTCGTCTCCAAAAAACAGGATGATCATCCGGTTTATAAAACAGACCGGTTGTCCTGTTTTGTCAATCTGCTATCGTTGGCAAATGTCAGCAGAGATTGCTCGGGCTCCGAAAGGGCCGCCGCGAAAACGCACCAACGATCCCGAAGGGCTGCGCAACAAGGTGCTCGATATCGCCGAAGCGTCGTTCCAGGCGCGTGGCTATCATGCATCCGCTCTTGGCGAGTTGATGACGACCGCAGGCGTCAGCGGCGGCGCGCTGCATCATCATTTCCCGACCAAGAAGGCGCTCGCTCTGGCGGTGATCGAGGAGCGCGTGGCAGCGGCCCTCGATGAAACCTGGATCAACCCTGTACGGGCGGCAGGCTCGGCGCGCGAAGGCGTGCGCGCGGTGTTCGAGGCGGTGGCGACCGAGCTTGAGCAGCAAGGCTTCGTGCGCGGCTGTCCGCTCAACAATCTGGCGCATGAACTGTCGCTCGCTGACCCGGATTTCCGCGCCGCTCTGGACGATATCTTTGCCGGATGGCGTCAGGCGGTTGCCGACAAGGTGCGAGCCGACCAGCAGTCGGGGAGGGAGCAGGGCACCGACCCCGAGCGCTTTGCGGCACTCGCCATCGCCGCCTATTCCGGCGCCATGTCGATGGCCAAGGCGGCACAGGATGCCAGCGTGCTGCGCGATTGCCTGGCCGAACTTCAGGGTAGCTCAACGCCGCCATTCCCGAGCAGAGCGAAGCGGCGTAGCAGGATCCTGCTGCGGCCGGGAAAACCTTGAGGCCGGAACTGCGCTGTTCTAGTTGGAAAGCGGCTTGATCGTCTCGTAACCGTTCACCGATTCCGCGCTGGTCCCTTCGTCGTAGCGCCGGGCGAGGGACGCTTGCAGATCGGGCGCATAAAGTGCGGTAAATGTGTCCAGCGTTTCGCCGGCGCCGTTCTTGAAGGTCTCCGTGACCGCCAGCACGTTGTATTTGCAGCCGCCGACACTGAACGTCTCCTTGCCCTTGACGACCAGGCTCAGCGTCTTGGTGCTCTTCGGCTGCTTGTTCGGCGACAGCTCGACGAATTCGATCGTGCTCTTGGCTCCAGTCTTCAGCGGAAACAGTTTTCGCAGATCGGAAAACGGGATCGTCGCCACCCGTCCGGTATCGCTGTCGCGAAACACTTCGACCAGGCCGGCAAACAGGAACTGTGTCTGCGGCGATTGCGATTCGTAGGTGTTGGCGACGGACACCATGCCGCCGGCCACCGACCGAAACTCGCTGCGGACGCCAGGCATTTCCAGAACGAAGCCGGCCTTGGCCGTTTTTGCGTCGACACAATCGGCGGCATGCACCGCAGCCGCCGGCAGCAACCCAGCCAGCACCACGCCTATCGAAACGGCTCTCATGAAATCCCCCTGTGCTTGTATTTGCCGCGCGCCAGCATGACCCAAGAAATGCCAGAGCCAGTGTACCGTGTCGACCTGCCATTCCTGGCAACTGGACGGTGGGGCGCCGGCTGTGCTGAATTTCAGGTCATGAATCGCGAGCTCGTCCTCTCCCGTCGCAATTTACTCGCACAGGCAGCCGGCCTTGCCATGGCTGGTATGCTGCCGCGCGCCGCGCTTGGCCAGACCGGCAAGCGCATCCAGCCCATCGACGCCACCTTTCTGTTCATCGCCGATGTCCATGCCTGCCGCATGTCGAGCGGCCTCAGCCCCAACTGCCTGGAGGAAGGCAAGACCGATGCCGCGCTGTTGCGCAATGTCGCTGTTCTCAATGGCTTGGCCGGCCGGCAATGGCCAGTCGAGATCGATGGCGTTGCAACCCGCCTGCGTTCGGCCGGCAGCCGCATCGATGCGCCGCTCGGCCTCTTTGTCGGCGGCGACATCACCGACGATGGCGGCGGCCAGATCACCGAGCCCAGCGAAGGCACGCAACTGTTGCAGTTCAGCCAGCGCTATCAACAGGGCGTCGGGCCGGACCGCGTGCACATGCCGGTCTATGTCGGCCTCGGCAACCACGATCTCGACCAGAACGGCTCGCCGCCCCATATCGACTGGTATCGGCGTGAACTGCGCGACTATGTCGAGGTCAACCACCGCCCCGGCGTGTTCTTCAAGCCCCCGGTGCCGGCCACCGAATACGATGTCGACACCGACTGCTATTCCTGGGACTGGGGCGGCCTGCATCTCGTCCAGACCCACCGCTTTGCCGGCGACACCGGCCATGGCGCGGTGAGCAGCCTGCCGTGGCTGAAGCAGGATCTGGCGACCTACGCGGCGGATGGCCGTCCCGTCATCCTGTTCCAGCACTATGGCTGGGACACTTTCTCGGTCGAGCGCTGGGACCCGGCCAAGCGCACCTATGACGATGACGGCGCAGGCGCGCCGCATTGGTGGAGCGAGGCCGACCGCCAGGCGATGCTGGCGGCGCTGAAGGGCTACAATGTCATCGCCATCTTCCATGGCCATCAGCACGAAGTGCCGATGATCTACAACAGCGATGGCCTCGACCTGTTCAAGCCGAAGGCTGCCTATTTGGGTGGCTTCGCGCTGGTGAGGGTAACCGGGGACAGCATGGACGTGGTGCTGGGCGAGGCGGCCGGCGACCACGGCGAGGTCAAGTTCACCAGCGCCTTCAGCAAAAGCCTCAGCCTCTGACAAGAAAAAGGCGGCCTTGAGCCGCCTTCCTCATTGCCTGCAAGATCGAATCAGAGCGCCTTTTTGATCTTGTCCTTCACGTCGCCATAGACCTTCTGCACCTTGCCGGCGGTCTTGTCGGCCGTGCCTTCGGCCTGGGTCTGCCTGTTGCCGGTCGCCTTGCCGCCGGCCTCCTTGACCGAGCCCTTGACCTGCTTGGCCACGCCGGCAACCTGATCCTTGTTCACCATCTTTACATCTCCTGGGGTTTCCGGGGATCCCTTCGCAGGAGGCAAACGGGCCGGCTTGGCTTAGGTTCCCTGGGCGGCCGATCATCGTCGCATATGGTCGCTTATATGGTCGCCGAAACGCTTTGCCGCGTCGTATCGTGTGACTAGTGTGACGAAATTTTGGGGAGACCGCCTTGGCTGAATTTACGCTCATCATCGCCAACAAGTGCTTTTCGTCCTGGTCGCTGAGGCCATGGGTGGCGATGAAGCATCTGGAGATCCCTTTCGAGGAAGGTTTCGTGCGCCTGCGCACGCCCGAAACCTTTGCCGCTCTGGCGAAAGTCTCGCCCACCGGCCTTGTGCCAGTGTTGAATCACAATGGCAGGATTGTCTGGGAAACCCTTGCCATCCTTGAATATCTGGCCGACCTGTTTCCGGAGAAAAAGCTTTGGCCTCAGGATATCGGCGCCCGAGCGCTGGCCCGCTCGGTGGCGACCGAGATGCATTCCGGCTTTCGCGAGGTGCGCTATGGCTGGCCGATGAATTTGCGCCGGCCGAAGGCCCACAAGCCGCTCGACGCCGAAGGCGAAATGCAGCGCGCGCGCATCGAAACGATCTGGCGCCAGTGCCGGGAACAATACGGCAAGGGCGGCCCCTTCCTGTTCGGTCATTTCACCGCGGCCGATGCCATGTATGCACCTGTTGTCACCCGATTCGACACCTATGGCGGCGAACTGGCGCCGGATACACGCGCCTATGTCGACGCCGTGTTGGCAACGCCGGCGATGCGGCACTGGTATGCGGAAGCAGCGAAGGAGACCTGGCCGGAACCCGGCCCGGACGAATAGGACCACTAATGACATCACGGTGAGTGACCGATGGCCAGCAATGATGGACCGCGTGAGACTACCGCGCCAACAATCTTCCACTGCCGGCTGATCCCGCCTCGGCCGGACTTCGCCTTCACCCTGACGGAGGAGGAGAGGGAGTTGATGGGCCGGCATGCCGACTATCTGCGCGGCAAGCTTGCCGAGGGCACCATGATCCTCGCCGGGCCGGTCGCCGACCCGGCCGGCCCTTGGAGTCTGCTGATCCTGCGTGTCGGCAGCGAAGCCGAGGCAAGAGCGGTCACCGACGGCGATCCGGTGTCGAGCTCCGGCCGCGGTTTCCACTACGAGATCCTGCCGCTGATCAGCGCGATCCTGTAGGCCGCCAGCGTGAGTTTAAGGAAAGTGTGAAACGGTTTTCCCTTGGGAATTGCGTCAGACAACGGCACTTACAAGAACGCCTCTCGCACCGTTTAATGTGCGGGAGGCGTTCTTTTGCCAGCATTACCGAGATTGCTCTCTGAATTGCTGACACCACGGAAATGCGCCGGCTTGCGACTGGTTCCGGGGCGTGGAATATTTTTTGGAACGCCTCGAGCTCCGCCACCTCGTCAGTTGAGGCTTATGCCTCAGGCACCTCAGGTTGAATTTGGGCTCCGGCCAACCAGAAATTGACTCGGCGCTAAAAGAAGTCTATAAGAAACATGTCGATATTTGTTTGACCGACTTTTGTTATCCGCGCATGATGCGCGCCTTTGACGAACTTCCCCATCAAAAATCGAGACAAAACGCTGTTGTGCAGTCGCACGATGGTGAACGAATATTTGCCAGGGAAAGGGTTCTTCATGGCCACCGGCACAGTGAAATGGTTCAACGCCACCAAAGGTTTTGGTTTTATTCAGCCTGACGACGGCTCCGCCGACGTTTTTGTCCACATCTCGGCCGTAGAGCGCGCCGGCATGCGTGACATCGTCGAGGGCCAGAAGCTCGGCTACGAGATGACCCGCGACAACAAGTCGGGCAAGATGTCCGCCGACCAGTTGAAGGCGGCCTGATAAGGAATTCGGCCTTCCGGTGACCACGGATGTACTGGCACCGATGAAAGGCTGAAAGGAGCGCCTTGCGCATCCAACTGGATGCGCGGCGCTTTCATGGAAGGTCAGGCGGTGCCTGGCCTTTTTCATTTTGTGCGTCATGCCGCTAAAAGTGCGCCGCACGCCGGCCGGAACGTGCTAAGGGACGATCCAGCAATCTGAACCGCCCATACTGCCCCGCTGCCGTATTGCTTTGGTCGTAATCGAAGACCGCTCTCGCTCTATCGGCACCAGGCTCCCGACAGGAGAAAGTTTTGACCACTCAATCCAAGACTGCCGACCAGGCCGGCTCGCTGTTCAGCAAGACGCAAACCCAGTCGATGTCACTCAACCGCATCCTGTCCGAGCGTGATGCCGTCAGCGAGGCTCGCGAAGCCAAGACCGCGCGCTTGCGCGAACTGCGCAAGGAAAAGGAAGCCGACGACATGGCAGCGGCCGCAGCCCTTGCGGCGCTGCCGAAGCGGGCAGGCAAACGCTGATGGCCACCAAGCGCGTACCGCCGACGCCGATCGATGCCGATGCGACCATAGCGTCCATGGTCCCGGGCCTGGACAAGCCGGTCGAATATGTCCGCCGTGTGCTGGAAAAGCTCGAGCGCTGCAAGCGCGCGCATGGCGATGCCCAGGTGCGCGTCGGCGTGCGCGGCCGTGCCGAAGCCCCGAACTATCTGGTCGAATATGTCCGCGAGGACAAAAAGACCCAGGAGCGCGTGACCTACCAGGATGCCGCCTATAGCGGCAGCACGCATCGCGAACTGGCGGCGCACCACATTGCCGAGGCGAGGAACTGGTCGCCCGAGGAAATGAACATCACAGCGGTCTCGGCGCTGATCGGCCGCTTGCGCAATCCGCGCGCACCATCATCCCGCTTTTCCGACGAGGACTGACATGGCCATAAAGTTTTCCACCAAGGACCAGCCGGCAGCGCCGGCTGCTGCCACAGCAAAGCAGGCCAAGCCCGCTGCCGCGCCGAAGGCCGCCGAACCGTCGGCGACCGATCTGTTCGAGGCGCCAGCCGCCACGCCCAAGGGCAAGGCAGGCAAGAAGAAATAGCGCCTTGCCGCACCAAGCCGATCGCAATCTCGCAGCGCCTGGGCTGGTCGCGTTGGCCGCCAGGGATATCCGGTCGTCAAAACAGGACGACCAGCCGGTTTTCGATTGCCAGAGCTGCGGCGCCTGCTGCTCCTACTCGGCCGAATGGCCGCGCTTCTCGACCGAGGACGATGCGCAACTTGACCGGATTCCGGAAAAGTTCGTGTCCGCCGACCTGTCCGGGATGCGCTGCGAAGGCGTGCGCTGTTCGGCGCTTACGGGCGAGATCGGCAAGCACACGGCCTGCGGCATCTACGAGATCCGCCCGGACGTCTGCCACGCCTGCATGCCTGGCGGCGACGATTGCCTGATGGCGCGCAAGGCGCACGGGATGCCAACGATCTAGTCGACGCCCACCTTGCCTGATCCCACATCCCCCGATAGCTTCCACCACGGGCAGGGCGTTGGAGGAACCATGAGCATCGAATTCCTGTTGACGTCGCTGATCGTCGTGGCTTCGCCCGGCACCGGCGTTCTCTACACGCTGAGCGCCGGGCTTTCGCGAGGCGCGCGCGCCTCGATCACTGCTGCATTCGGCTGCACGCTTGGCATCATCCCGCATATGGCCGCCGCCATCACCGGCCTGGCGGCGCTGCTGCACACAAGTGCTGTCGCCTTCGAGACGCTGAAATATCTCGGCGTCGCCTATCTCCTCTACATGGCCTGGAACACGCTGAAGGAGAAGGGCGGCCTGAGCGTCGATGAAAACGCGGCACCCCGCTCGGCAGCCAAGGTCATCACCTCCGGTATCCTGATCAACATCCTGAACCCGAAGCTGTCGATCTTCTTCTTTGCCTTCCTGCCGCAATTCGTCAGCACGACCGAACCGAACGCATTTGCCAAGATGCTCGAACTCTCGAGCGTCTTCATGCTGCTGACCTTCGTCGTCTTCGTCGCTTACGGGATCTTTGCGGCCTCGATCCGCAGCCATGTCGTGTCGCGGCCGATGGTGCTGACCTGGATGCGCCGCACCTTCGCCGGCGCCTTTGTCATGCTCGGCGCCAAGCTGGCGCTGGCTGATCGATAGAACAGGAGCTGCCAGGCCTCGGCCTACTCTTCGTCGGTTCCGGATCCGGTCCGGATGCCTAGACGCCAGGCCGAGGGCGGAAGGCCGATCATCTTCTTGAAGGCGCGGCTGAACGCTGCCTCGGATTCGTAGCCGATTTCAGCGGCGATGCTGGCCATGTTGCTGGAGCCGGCGCTGAGCAGTTCCGAGGCGATCTGCATGCGCCATTTGGCGAGATAATGCATTGGCGGCATGCCGACCAGCCTGGTGAAGCGTTCGGCGAGCACGCTGCGCGACAGCGCGGAGTCCTTCGCCAGCGCCTCCACCGTCCAGTTATGCGCCGGCCGGTCGTGGATCAGCGCCAGTGCCCTCGCCAGGTGCAGATCGCGCAGGCCAGCCAGCCATCCCGTGGTTTGTGGCGGCAGCGATTCCAAGTAACGGCGCAACACGTCGACAAACATCAGTTCGCTCAGTTTGGTGAGCACCGTTTCACTGCCTGCGCGCTTTTGCGCCACCTCCGTGACAGCCAGGTTGATGAACTGGCTGAGCCAGCCGCCATCGCCTTTGGCATCTCCGGCCTTGATCACCGGCGGCAAAGCCTCGAGCAGTGGATTGAAAGGCTGTGCATCACAGGCGAGATAGCCGCAAACCAGCCTGGCCGAGGTCGCGCCGTCGCCGGCGCAGTTGATGTAAAACGGCATCCGGCCGGCTGTTGCGATGTCGAGAACGTCGGCTGTCGGGGGATCGGCGCGCAGCGCCGGATTGCTGGACATAATATGCGGGTCGCTCCTGGTGAAGACGACGACTTCGCCGGCCTCCAGCGCGATCGCTTCCTGGCCGACGATGCGCGCGAAGCAGCGACCGGCCGTTACCACATGGTAGGAGATCAGATGGTCCGCACCGGGCAGGATCTTCGGCAGGATGGACGATGGCGCCGGCGAGCAGACGGCCCACGGCTCGTGGCCCTCAATGTCAAAAAACGTCGCGCCGGTAAGGCGTACCGTCCTCAACAGGTCAGACAGAGCATCCCCGGCCATTCCGTTTCGTCCCGCACCCGGCTAGCCGGTGAGCCATCCCTTTCGAGTTCCGGACGCGCTGTCAAGCGAGGCGGACGCCGTATCATTCAGTTCGCGGCCAGAACTCCTAAACCTGCACCGGTGCTCAAGCGCTGCCGAGAGTGGGCGCTGAGTGCTGTCGAAACCAACCAGGGACAAAAGTCATGACGGTACATAAGGGCGGGTGTTTTTGCGGCGCCGTGGAAATCGAAGTGCACGGAGCCGCCGAGGCAATGGGCTATTGCCATTGCGGTTCTTGTCGATCGTGGTCGGCGTCTCCCGTGAACGCATTCACGCTGTGGAAGCCTCAGAACGTCAAGGTCACCGGGGGCGCGGAGTTCCTGTCCGGGTTCGAGAAGACCGAAATGAGCGATCGCCAGTTCTGCACGAAATGCGGTGGTCATCTGATGACCGTTCATCCGCCGCTCGGCCTGGTCGATGTCTATGCGGCAACGATACCAGGCGTGAAATTCACGCCTGGGGTTCACGTCAACTACGCTGAGACCGTGCTGCCGATGAAGGACGGGCTGCCCAAGCTCAGGGACTTTCCGGCTGAGCTCGGCGGCTCCGGCATCGCGGTGCCGGAATAAGGGTGCCCGGCCACTGCTCGCCATTTTTGACAACGACAATTCAAGACAGGAGATTGTTCATGGAAATCGCAACATTTCGCGCCACGCAGGAGCCGATCAAGGATCTCTATCGCAGGGATGCGAAGGCCGCGTTCCTCACCTTGAAGGCCAAAGGCGTCGCCGACGCGTCCACCGTCACCTGCCAGGTCGAGACCGGACGCGGGCTGGCGCTTGCCGGCATCCATCCGATGGCCGGGGGCAGCGGCCAGGAACTGTGCTCCGGCGACATGCTGCTGGAGGCGCTGATCGCATGCGCCGGTGTCTCGATGCGCGCGGCGGCGGCCGTGCTCGAAATTCCGATCAGGTCCGCCGAAGTTTCCGCGGAAGGTGACGTCGATCTTCGCGGCACGCTCGGCGTGACTGCGGGTGTTCCAGTCGGCTTCAAGGAAATCCGCTTGCGGTTCGACATCGACACCGACGCTCCCCAAAGTCAGCTCGACCAACTGCTCGAACTCACGGATCGCTATTGCGTGATCTTCCAGACCATCCAGAACAGTCCCAGCACCACGGTGAAGCTGCACCGCGTCATCCAGTGACCAGAAAACCGGCCCGGAAACTCGACTTGAGCGAGATTCCGGGCTGGGAACGGGAGTGCCGGGCAACGCTTCTATCCTTTGACGTAACCCATCGCCTCGACGATCAGCTCGTCCGCGACACGCATCAGGTTGACGCCGCGGATGGAGTTGCCGTCGGCCATGAAGTAGCGCCAGCGGATCGTCGCCCGTTCACCGGCGACGAAGGTTTCCTCGAGGTCGAAGCGCGTGCCGGGCTGGGTGGCGATCGCCGACCATAGGTCAATGCACGCCTCTTTGCCGGCATGGCGGGCGCCGTCCGGCGCCGGCACGGTGTTTTCGATAACGCAATCCTGCGCCACCAACTCGGCAAGCGCGGACGGATCGTGCAGCTGGAACACATCGTTGAAGCGATGCATGATCTCGGCCGTCTGCCGGGACAAATCATTCCCGGCTGCGTCCATGATAAGCTCCTGTTTCATCATATTCTCCCGGTTTCATTGATCTTTGACGGCTTTGACCAGCACGGCCTTTAGGGTGATCTGAGGCACGCCGGCCAAGGCGCGCGAGACGAGGCAAGTCGCCTTGGCCGACTGCGCCAGGCGTTCGAACTCGTCTTCGGCGAGATCCGTGACCTCCGCCTCCGTTTCGAGCTCGATGCGGGTGATCGTCGGCCCGGCGGCGGTCGCGCCGAGATGCACCTTGGCGACGGTGCGGATGGTGCGGGCGACGTGGCCTTCCTGGCCGAGGATGAAGGTCAGCGCCATCGAGAAGCAGCCGGCATGTGCTGCCCCGATCAGCTCTTCGGGATTGGTGCCCGGACCGTTCTCGAACCGCGACGGAAAGGAATAGGCGCCTTCGAAGACGCCGCTGCCAAGCCGCAGACGGCCGCCGCCTTCCTTCAGCGTGCCTTGCCATTCTGCGGAAGCTTCACGGATGGTCATGGTCGTTCTCCTGGTTCGGGGTTGAAAAGCGGGCAATTGGGTCAGGCGCAGTCGATGACAACCTTCCCGAACACGTCGCCCTGCTGGAAGTGGCGGTACGCTTCGGGGGCTTCGGCAAAGGGGAAGACCCTGTCGACAACGGGCTTGAGGCGATGCTGCGACACGGCGCGCAGCATGGCCTTGAGATTGCTGCGGCTGCCGACGAACAGGCGGCTGATGGTGGCGAGGCTGCGCTGATAAAGCGCTGCCGGCATCTCGATCGATCTGCCACTGGCGTCCTGCAGCGTCAGCAGCACGATGTGTCCATAAAGCGTGCTGGCAATCAGCGACTGCGCGAAGGTGGCCGGGCCGCCGGTTTCGACGACGAGGTCGATGCCGCCTGTCTGCTCGCGCGCCCAGCCGCCCCATTCCGGTATGTCGGTGCTGGAGACAACGAGGTCGGCGCCCAGCGCCCGCAGCCTGTCGGCCTTCTCCGCGCGCGATGTGATGGCGATAACCCGGCAGCCGAGCAACTTGGCGAACTGCAGAGCAAACAGCGAAACGCCACCCGAACCGATGGTGAGAACCCATTGACCAGGCTTCGGAATCCGGGTCCCGGTCACCGCGTTCCAGGCCGTCACGCCGGCGCAGGTCAGCGTCGCCGCTTCGTGCCAGCTCAGATGATCGGGCAGTCGCGCCGCCCATTGTTCGTCGAGCACGGCAAACTCAGTCAGCATGCCGTCCAGCGTACAGCCGAGCTGGTCGATCAGACCGGCATTGATGCGGCCATCGATCCAGCGGGCGAAGTAGCTGCCGGTGACGCGGTCGCCGACGGCAAAACGGGTGACGGCATCGCCGATTGCGACGACGTCACCGGCGCCGTCGCTCAGCGGCACGATGCCTTGCCGCGGCGGCAACGGATAGGTGCCGCCAAGGATCATCGTGTCGCGCCGATTGAGCGAGGCGGCGCGGACTCGCACCACGATCTCATGCGGTTTCGGTTCCGTCCGCGCCTCGTCGCGCATCGCCAGGGATTCGGTTCCACCAAACCCTTCAAGACGGTAGCTGCGCATGTCATTCTCCTTATAATCTATAGACTGATCTACATATTATATAGACCGATTGTCATATTCTTGGCAAGGCGTATAATGCGTCACTGCTGACAGAGGTTGACATGGCCAACGACACCCGCACCCGCATACTCGAGACCACAGGCCTGTTGCTCAGGCAGCGCGGCTATCACGGCACCTCGCTCAACGACATTCTGGGCGCCAGCGGGGCGCCGCGCGGCTCGCTCTATTTTCATTTCCCAGGCGGCAAGGACCAACTGGTCATCGAGGTGACGCGCAACAGCGTTGCCGACGTCACGAAAAGGCTGGGCGAAGCACTGGCAGCCGAGAGCGATCCTGCAGTGGCCGTCCATCACATCTACCAGTCGGTCGGGCGCATGCTGGAGGACAATGATTTTTCGCTGGGTTGCCCCATCGCGCCGGTGGTGCTGGATTCACCCACCGATGTGCCGGAACTGGCGGAACTCTGCCGATCGGCTTTCGAGCAATGGATCGGCTTGCTGCGACAGGCCTTTGTCAGGGCAGGAGTGCCCGAACGCCGGGCGCATGCCCTGGCACTGCTGGTCGAATCCTCGCTGGAAGGGCTGATGGTGATTGCGAGGGCCACCCGCGATCGTGGCCCGGTGCTGGTGGTGGCCGACGAGGTCGCGGCGCTTGTCGAGCAGGCGGTGCTTGCAGGCAAGGTTGCGCGGCAGGCGGACAGCGCCGCCTAACCATCCGCTTTCCAAAACAAAAAGGGCGCCTCTCGGCGCCCTTTCCGTATGCATAAGCCAGATAGCTTGGATTAGAAATCGATGCCGCCACTCAAGCCCGCTTGCGGGATTGAGCAACTTTAGCTCATGGGCGGCTTTATGGATTCTTAGAAATCCATGCCGCCCATGCCGCCCATGCCGCCGCCGCCCATGCCGCCAGGCATGCCGCCGCCAGCAGACTCCTTCTTGGGGGCCTCCGCGATCATGGCTTCGGTGGTGACGAGCAGGCCGGCGACCGAAGCCGCGTCCTGGAGAGCGGTGCGAACGACCTTGACCGGGTCGACGATGCCCATGGCGATCATGTCGCCATACTCGCCGGTCTGGGCGTTGTAGCCGTAGGTCGCGCCCTTGTTGTCGAGGATCTTGCCGGCAACGATCGAAGCTTCAGCACCTGCGTTCGAAGCGATCTGACGGGCCGGAGCCTGCAGTGCACGACGAACGATGTTGATGCCGGCAGCCTGGTCGGCATTGACGCCGGTGACCTTGATGTTGGCCGAAGCGCGCAGCAGTGCGACGCCGCCGCCTGCAACGATGCCTTCTTCCACGGCCGCGCGGGTCGCGTTGAGGGCGTCATCGACGCGGTCCTTCTTTTCCTTGACTTCGACTTCCGTCGCGCCGCCGACACGGATCACCGCAACGCCGCCGGCGAGCTTCGCCAGACGTTCCTGCAGCTTCTCCTTGTCGTAGTCCGACGTGGTCTCTTCGATCTGCTGCTTGATCTGGGCAACGCGGCCCTGGATCTCGGCCTTCTTGCCGGCGCCGTCGACGATGGTGGTGTTCTCCTTGGAGATCGACACCTTCTTGGCGCGGCCGAGCATGTTGAGGCCGACGTTCTCGAGCTTGATGCCGAGGTCTTCCGAGATGACCTGGCCACCGGTCAGGATGGCGATGTCTTCCAGCATGGCCTTGCGGCGATCACCGAAGCCCGGCGCCTTGACGGCGGCGATCTTCAGGCCGCCACGCAGCTTGTTGACGACCAGCGTGGCCAGAGCCTCGCCTTCGACGTCTTCCGAGATGATGAGCAGCGGCTTGGAGGTCTGCACGACGGCTTCGAGAACCGGCAGCATGGCCTGGAGGTTGGACAGCTTCTTCTCGTGCAGTAGGATGTAGACGTCCTCGAGCTCGGCAACCATCTTGTCGGCGTTGGTGACGAAGTAGGGCGAGAGATAGCCGCGGTCGAACTGCATGCCTTCGACGACTTCCAGCTCGGTCTCGGCGGTCTTGGCTTCTTCAACCGTGATGACGCCTTCATTGCCGACCTTCTGCATCGCTTCGGCGATCATGGCGCCGACCGACTCGTCGCCATTGGCCGAGATCGTGCCGACCTGGGCAACTTCCTCGGAGGTCTTGATCTTCTTGGCAGCCTTGCCGAGAGCCGCGACGACTTCGGTCACGGCCAGGTCGATGCCGCGCTTCAGATCCATCGGGTTCATGCCGGCGGCAACGGCCTTGTGGCCTTCCTGGACGATCGACTGCGCCAGAACGGTCGCGGTCGTGGTGCCGTCGCCGGCGATGTCGTTGGTCTTCGAAGCAACTTCGCGGACCATCTGCGCGCCCATGTTTTCGAACTTGTCTTCAAGCTCGATTTCCTTGGCGACGGTGACGCCGTCCTTGGTGATGCGCGGTGCGCCGAACGACTTGTCGATGACGACGTTGCGGCCCTTGGGGCCGAGCGTGACCTTCACTGCGTCGGCGAGGATGTTGACGCCGCGCAGCATGCGCTCGCGGGCGTCGCGGGAGAATTTTACGTCTTTAGCAGCCATTTTTTAGCTCCTGGCAGGGGGCTTGCGATCAAGCCCGAAATTAGTTGACGGTGAGGCCGATGATCAGCCGATGATGCCCATAATGTCGGATTCCTTCATGATCAGAAGGTCTTCGCCATTGAGCTTGACTTCGGTGCCCGACCACTTGCCGAACAGGATGCGGTCGCCGGCCTTGACGTCCAGCGGGACCAGCTTGCCGGCTTCGTCGCGAGCGCCGGAGCCGACGGCGATGATCTCGCCTTCCTGCGGCTTTTCCTTTGCCGTATCCGGGATGATGATCCCGCCGGCGGTCTTGGATTCGGATTCGACCCGGCGTACGACCACGCGGTCATGAAGCGGGCGGAACTTCGACTTTGCCATTTTTTCTTCCTCGAATGAGAACGGTGAGAGCTGTTCCTCGATCCGGCGGTGCCGGATGTGCGTTAGCACTCACCTGGGGAGAGTGCTAACGTCGCGCTGAAATAAGCGCGTGGCTTTCGAGAGTCAAGGCGAACGGTGAGCACAATTGTGCCAATTGGAGCCGTGCCGCGATCCGACGGCAGACCCTACCGGCGCCGCGGCGATTTAAGCACCAGAAGCGGACAGCGTTCAGCCAGCCCATAGGTCCCTGTCGGCGCGAGGCGGACACTGTCAAAAAACCGGCTCGCCTCTTCGACCAGCGTCGCCGCCGGGGCGAAACTGTAGACAGTCTGCGAATTCGCATAGACATCGATGGTGCCGATGACCGGCATCTCCCATCCGGTCGTCGCGGCAAGGGCCTCCCGGTCGGCAAACAGCGCATCGAAGGCGTCGAGGATCGCCCGCACCGGAATGGCGCGGTCGGGATCGCCGCCGGCACAAGCCAAGGCAATGCGCCATTTGAGTTCGTGGAAGGTCGCGACACCACCGGACAGCGTCAGCGCCCGGACCTCCTGCAGATCGTCCGGCACCTGAGGGCTTGCATAGGCGCGCAATGCAGCCCGCCCATCGGACTTCAGCACACGCGCGATCTCGGCAAGCAGCGCCTGCCGTGCAACCGAGGAGTCCAGCGCCGACAGGCAGCCGTCGCCGATCACCGCCCCGGCGCTTTCGTCGCCCAGCGGCAACTCCAGCCAGTTGCCGATCACCGCCTTGCGTGAGGCGGTATCGCCCGGCCAGATGCCCGATATCATGGCAGTGGACTCGTCGATCGCGAGCATGGTCCTTCCGAGGCCGGCAAGCTCCGGCGTGACCCCGAGCAGCACCACATCGACCGATTGCAGGCTAAGTTCGCGCTCATAGGCGGCGACAGCTTCCGGGGGCGGACACAGCGGCGACCCGAGAAGCCGCCAGTGACGGCGAATTGCGTCCCAATGCTCAGTCATGCGGAACGGTTTGGGGAAAGGCTGGACATATTTCCTTCCAGGCTGTTGGTTGCCTTGCGAGTTACCTCATGCATGGAAAGGCCATGGCCCGCATTGCCGTCATAACGCATGAATTTGACCGCTTCCAGAGCCGGCGGGGCCTCCTGCTGCGCCAGGACAGCCCCTACATGCTGTTCGACGTCCTGGCGGAGCTGAAACGGCGCGGTCACTCCGTGCAGATCATGCGTGGACCCTCGGCAAGTCATAACGCCGATATTGCCGTCCTGCATGTCGACGCGACAGTGACGCCATCGGACTATGTCGACTACGCGCGCGGATTTCCGATTTGTCTCAATCTTGGTGCGACCGACATTTCCAAGCGCCGCATCAGCGGTGCGATCCTCGAGGAGGGTGCCAACTGGAGCGGCCAGGTCATCGTCAAGAGCAACCTCAATCATTGGGGGACGCCCGAGGAGCAGCTCAACCGAAAATCCGTTCGCGCCGGCAAGGCAGTGCCTTTCCCGGGCGGGCAGACCTTCGACCGTTATCAGGTGCATGCCTCGCTGGCCGATGTGGCGCCGGAGATTTTCAGGCGTGCCGACCTGATCGTGGAAAAATTCATTCCCGAAATCGAGCCCGACGGGTTTGCGGCGCGGTTCTGGATATTCTGCGGCGATCGGGAGCGCTGCACCCGCTATGTCTCGCCACAGCGCCTGGTCAAGGGCGACGACACCATCCGCCGGGAGCCGGTTGCGGTTCCCGACGAATTGCGCGCCCTGCGTCGGAAGCTGGGCTTCGACTATGGCAAATTCGACTTTGTCGTGCATGAGGGCAGGGCCGTGCTGCTCGATGCCAACAAGACCCCGGGTCGCGCCAGAAACCTGTCGAAGATCGTCGCCGCCGGCGCCGCCAACCTGGCCGACGGCTTCGAAAACCTCATCCACCAGACCGGACGGGGTCGAATCGGGCGCTAGAGAAACAGTCCCAACTGCGTATGGATGATCGACCGGTAGTCCTCGATGGTGTGGCGGCTTTCCTCCTGGTCCTGGGTCAGCGCCATGCGCACGACGCCGCCGGCCAGCTGGAAGATCAGGAAAACCATACGGCCGAACTCATTGCGTCGCTCTGGCGCGAGAAAGGGGCCGACATGGTCGCAGAACATCGTCGCCTGGTGCCGGGTTTCGGCGATGTCGAGATTCTTCAGCGCCTTGTCAGCCTGGATGGCGTTTTGCAGGTCCTGAATGGCGGGGTCGCCGGCGACGCGCTCATAGTAGTCGTCGAGCAGCCGGTCGGCCGCAGCGATAACGTCGCTCAGCCCGCCGACGTCGGCAACGATCGCGGCAAGCCGGGCGCGGCTCACTTCGGAGAATCGCTCGTAGAGCATCGCCAGGATCGCCGACTTGTTGGGGAAGTAATGATAGACGGTGGCGATCGGCCCGCCGGCCTGTGCGCCGACTTCCTTCATGGTGACGGCGTCGATGCCTTTCTCGCCGATCAGCCGCATGGTCGTCGACAGGATGGCGTCGATGCGCTCGCGGCTGCGCTCCTGTTTGGGCCTGCGCCTCGGTTCGGTCGTCATCTGCACTGCTTCGTTCATGCCGCCATCCTCTCGATCGCCCAGACCATTCGATCGCCAAGACCATCCCCAGCCTTGTTGGTGCCAAGTCCCGCTACTGATTGACAAACGAATATGATCGAGTATCAGTTTCTAAATGCTGACAGACTGTCAGTTTTTTTGCCGCCAGGCAAGGACGTTGGGAGGCGACCGTGACTTCTGCTGGTAACGCCGATGCCGGGAACGGCGACTGGCTGGTCGGCAACCCCACTGGGGCGCAACTCGCCTCGGCATTGTGGATCGGCTCGGTCGGCCTGCTCATTCTCGGGCTGCAGCCGGTGCTGCTCGGCGCACTCTATACCGAGGGGCATGTCAGCGGCGACGAACTCGCGCTGGTCGCCACGGCCGAGATGATTGCCATCGGCATCGGTTCGGCTGTGGTGGCCATGATGCTTTCCGCCCACAATATGCGCTGGAAAAGTGCCGTCCTTCTGGTCCTGCTGGCGCTGGCGAACTGGGCGACCTCCTATGCGCTGACCTCCACCTCGCTGATTGCCGCCCGCGCGGTGGCCGGCCTCGCCGAGGGCGGGCTGGTGGCGGTCGCCACGGAACTGATCGCCCGTTCGCGCCGGGCCGAGCGCATCGGCGGCTTCTTCGTCACCCTTCAGACCCTGGCGCAATGCGCCCTTGCCCTGCTGGTGGCGCTTTACGTCATCCCGGCCGCCGGATCGGCCGGCGGCTTCATCGTCCTTGCCGTCGTCTGCATCGCTTCGGTGGCGGTCGCCTTCATCGTCCCCGATAGCTATGCCGACCTGCCCAAGGAGGAACAGTTCAGCAATGTGCTGACCGTTCCTTCGCTTGCCGCTTTGCTGAGCGTCTTCTGCTACTTCATGTTCTTCGGCTCGGTCTGGGCGTTTCTCGAGCCACTTGGCGCACAATACGGCATCGATGGCCGCACCGTCGGCCTGATCGTCTCGGCCAACCTCGCATTGCAGGTGCTGGGCGCAATGACGGCTACCGTCTTCGAGGCGCGCATCGATTACCGCTTCGCGATCGTGGCGATCGGCGTGGTCGCCGTCGCCAGTTCCGTGGTGCTCGCCGGCAGCCCCGGCCTGACGGTTTTCTGGGTCGCGGCCTTGATCATGGGCTTCATCCTTCTGTTCATCGTGCCCTATCAGATCCGGCTGGCGATCACCGCCGACGAGACGCGCACGGCCGTGCTTCTGGTGCCGGCGGCCCAGCTTTTCGGTCTGGCGATCGGCCCGGTCGCGGCATCGCTGCTGATCGACGGCAAGGATTTTCGCCCGGTGCCGGAATTTGCCGCCGCCAGTGCGGCGGCCAGCGTCGTGCTGCTCGGCCTGTTCGTCCTGATCGCGCGGCGCCGCCGCGCGATCGCCTGAGAAGCGACCGCGTGAGCATCTCGTACATACTTGACTAAGTCAAATAAATGGCCGATCGTTGATGGGCAGGAGGCTTCCCATGACGATCCATCATCAGCCCGGCAAGGAGCGCATCGACGCGGTGCGGGCTTTCAACCGCTTCTACACCCGCCAGATAGGTCTGCTCGACGAAGGCCTGCTGAAAAGCGCCTTCTCGCTGACCGAGGCGCGGGTGCTCTACGAACTGGCGCATCGCGATGGCCTGACCGCCAGCGATCTCATTCGCGATCTCGGCCTCGATGCCGGTTATGTCAGCCGGCTCCTGAAGAAGTTCGAGCACCTGCAGCTGATTTCGCGCGCGGCGCTGGCGTCGGATGCGCGGCAATCGTCGATCACGCTGACGCCGGCGGGGCGGCAGGCCTTCGTGCCGCTGAACCGGGCTTCGCACGACCAGGTCGCCGCCTTGCTGGCGCGGCTTCCCGCTGCCGAACAGGACCGGCTGGCCAAGGCTATGCAGACGGTGCAGCAACTCCTGGGCGACAGCCCGGAGTCCAAAGTGCCGTATGTGCTGCGCCCCTTGCAGGTCGGCGACATCGGCTGGGTCGTGCGCCGCCAAGGACAGATCTACGCACAGGAATATGGCTGGGACGAAACCTACGAGGCGCTGGTCGCCGAAATCCTCGGCGCCTTCGTAAAATCCTTCGATCCAGAATGGGAACGCAGCTGGATTGCCGAACGGCAAGGGGAGGTAGTCGGCTCGGTCTTCGTCGTGCGCAAATCCGACGCGGTGGCGAAGCTGCGCCTGCTCTATGTCGAACCATCGGCGCGCGGCCTCGGCATCGGCAAGCGGCTGGTTCAGGAGTGCATCGGCTTTGCTCGTGCTAAGGGCTACAAGACGCTGACCCTATGGACCAACGACATCCTGACCGCCGCCCGCCACATCTACGAGAGTGCCGGCTTCAGGCTGGTGGACGAAGAGCGCCATCACGCCTTCGGCAAGGATCTGGTCGGCCAGAACTGGAACCTGGAGTTGTAGCGGCGTTCAGGCCACCGGGACCCATATCTCCAGCCCGCCATTGCCGCTGCGCGGATGGAACTCCGGGCCGTAGCGCTCGAATTCGGGGCCGTCGGCTATATCGTGCCCCGAGGCCGGCAGCCATTTGTTCCAGATCGTGTTGACGGTGCGGCGGATGGTGGAGATGTGCTCGGCATGGGTGAACACGGCGTATTTCTGCGCCGGCACCCGCACCCGCGAAAGCTCCTTCGGCAGGTCCGAGAAATCCGAAACTTCGACCCCGGCGATATAGTCGAAATTGCCGGCATCGTCGCCATTGACGCAGACGCCATAGGCGACGTCGCCGGTCTCGCCCGGAATGTTGCCGATATAGGGACCGAAGCGCTGCCACTGCATCGGAATGGCCGCACTGGTTTCGCAGCTGTAGCGCTCGCCGAGGCCGGCAATGAGGAAGGGACGGCCGGTCTCGAAGCGCGGCGGCGGCAGTGAGGCGAGGAAGGACTGGTCCATCAGGATCGGCTCCACCAGGTCGAGATTGCTGAGGCTGCCCTGCGCGCGCACCAGTTCCGGCGTCGTGCCGAACTGATCGCGGAAGGCGCGGGTGAAGGCTTCGTGCGAGGCGTAGCCGGCATCGAGCGCGACAGCGAGGATGTCGGGCGCGCCGGAAGCCAGCTTGCGCGCCGCTTCGGTCAGCCGGCGCGCGCGCATATAGCCCATCACCGAACGGCCGGTGGCGGCGCCAAAGGCGCGCGTCACATGAAAGCGCGAGACGCCGCTGCTTTGCGCGACATCCTCAAGCGAGATCGCTTCCGGCAAATGGCTCTCGACAAACCACAGCGCTTTCTCGGTCGGGTTCATGAGTCTCCTCGCATTTGGCCACTCCATGCTGCCGGCTTTTTGCGAGGCCAGTTTGATCGAAATTGCGCCTGTCGTAAAATCGAAGGGCGCTGGTCGACTGTGGCAGGTCACCATCGTGGAAAGCCGCTGCTGGGCGGCCTCGGCCTGGCTCGCTGGGACAATATCCGGGCGCGCTGGGTGCGGGCACCATCCTTGCCTATGCCCTGTGGAACCACCGCCGGCTCGATGCCTTCCCCGCCGGCGAAAGTGCCGCCGAAAGCCTAGGTGTGCCGGTGGCGAGGACGCGCAAGACGACCTTTCTCCTCGCGGCGTTCTCGACGGCAATTCACGTCACGGTCGGGAGGTCATCCGCAACCGTTATTGACTGTGCCATGACCGCATCTGCATGGCTGCCATCCCTCTTTTTCGGCTCTGGCGCAATGCGGCGCCTTGAATGGTAAGCACGCTTATAATATATACCGCTCATGGTTTCCGACGGCATAGATAGATTGGGCTTTTTGATCCACGACGTGCAGCGCCTCATGCGCAAGCGCTTCGAGGCGCGCGCCAGCGGTCTTGGCCTTTCCTCGGCACAATGGCGGCTTCTGGTTCGCGTCGCCAAGGAGGCCGGCGTCGCCCAGGCTCGCCTCGCCGAACTTCTCGAAATCGAGCCGATCAGCGTTTCACGCCTCGTCGACCGGATGGAGGAGGGCGGCTGGATCGAGCGGCGCTCCGACGCAACTGACCGGCGCGTGCGCATGATCTTCCCGACAGCCAAGGCGAACGCGGCCTATGCCGAGGTCAAAAGCCTTGCTGGCGAAGTTTATGAGGAATCGCTGGTCGGCGTTTCGCCGGACGACCGCCGCGTCCTTATCCGGGCGCTGGACACCATCGTGCAAAACCTGGCGGACGGCGAGACGTCGTCCTTGAAGAGTACGGAAGGGGCAGCAGCATGAACGCGGCAGCCAAGCTGGACGAGAATGTAACCAAGATCGAGACGCCGGCACAGCCGGCCGCCGAAGCGCCTGCACAGCCGGCCGCAGCACCTGTCGCGGTGGCTCCCCCGGTTCAACCCGCTCCGGCTCCGGTCAAGAAGCGCCGCCTCGGCCGCTTGCTGCTGATGGTCGCCCTGCCGGCCGCGCTGGCCATTGGTGGCGGTTATGTCTGGGTGACCGGCGGCCGCTATCAGGAAACCGAGAACGCCAATTTGCAGCAGGCCAAGGTGTCGATCGCCTCGGACACCGCCGGACGCATCGTTCAGGTCGGCATCTCGGACAATCAGCAGGTCAAGCAGGGCGATGTGCTGTTTGCCGTCGACCCCGAGCCCTACCGGATTGCATTGGCGCAGGCCGACGCGGCGGTCGCAGTCGCACGCGTCGGTATCGAACAGCTGCGCGCCGCCTACAGCCAGGCGCTGGCGCAGGAAAAGTCCGATGCCAGCCAGGTCGACTACGCGCAGTCGCAGTATGACCGCGCCGCCGACCTTGCCCAGAAGGGCATCAACGCCAAATCGTCGCTGGACGAGGCCAAGAACGATCTCGACAAAGCCAGGCAGCAACTGGCCGTTGCCGAGCAAGGCATCATCAGCGCCAAGGCGGCTCTCGCCGGCAATCCCGATATCGAGACCGACAAGCATCCGACGGTGATGGCCGCACTCGCCGCGCGCGACAAGGCCGCCTACGATCTGGCGCAGACCACGGTCAAGGCGCCGGCCGACGGCGTCATCAGCCAGGCCTCCTCGTTCAAGATCGGCCAGTATGTCGGTTCCGGCACGCCGCTGTTTGCGTTGGTCGAGACCGGCGACACCTGGATCGATGCCAATTTCAAGGAAACCCAGCTTACCCACATGAAGCCTGGCCAGAAGGCCGAGATCGTCGTCGACACCTATCCGGGCAGAACTTTCGAGGCCACCGTCAAGGCGATCGGCGCCGGCACCGGCGCGGAGTTTTCGCTGTTGCCTGCTCAAAACGCCACCGGCAACTGGGTCAAGGTCACGCAGCGCATTCCGGTGCGCCTGGAGCTGACCGATGCCGACGCCAAAATGGCGCTGCGCACCGGTATGAGCGCCTCGGTTACGGTGGATACCGGCGTTGCTCGCGGGTTCCCCGCTATCTTCGGCCACGCCACCGCAGGCGAAGCACAATAGACTGTGAATGGACCGTGATCTCGAAAAGCAGGATCACGGCCCGGCAGAACGCCCGCCGCAGGCGAGGTGAAGTTGAGATGACAGGATCGGTCCGACGGCAGGTTGAACGAGGGGTGGATTGGACCGGGCCGCATCGCGGCCTGCCCAGAACCTGGACCATCTCGGCGCGCCCATCCTTCGGACCTTGGATTTCCGGGCGGCAAGCGCCTGATGTGTCGAGACCTTCGATCGATGTAACCCCCACATCGATAGATCGCGTCCCACCGCGATGAGGGTCTCTTCACCAGAGAAGGCCTCGCCGCCCGGAAACCTAATGTACACGTTTTTGTAACCTGTCGGAAGTTCCGCATCATGACCACACCAGAACCTTTCAAGGAAGTGCCGCATCGCGGCCTGATCACCGTGGCGCTGATGCTGGCGACGGTCATGCAGGCGCTCGACACCACGATTGCCAATGTCGCGCTGCCGACCATGACCGGCGACCTCGGCGCGTCGCCCGACAACATAAACTGGGTGTTGACCTCCTACATCGTTGCCGCCGCGATCATGACGCCGGTGACCGGCTGGCTGGCCGACCGCTTCGGCCGCAAGGAACTGTTCCTGGCGGCGGTTGTCGGCTTCACCGTGTTCTCGATGCTGTGCGGCATTGCCTGGAGCCTGGAGAGCATAGTGTTCTTCCGGCTGATGCAGGGCGTGTTCGGCGCAGCCATCGTGCCGCTGTCGCAGACCTTCCTGCTCGACATCAACCCCAGGGAACGCCACGGCCAGGCGATGGCCATCTGGGGCGCCGGCATCATGCTGGGGCCGATCCTGGGTCCGACGCTGGGCGGTTGGCTGACCGAGAATTTCAACTGGCGCTGGGTGTTCTTCATCAATTTGCCGGTCGGCATCATCGCCTTCCTCGGCATGGCAGCCTATTTGCCGGTCGTTGCCCGGCGGATCCGCAGCTTCGATTTCTTCGGTTTCGCCATGATTTCGCTCGGCGTCGGCGCGCTGCAGCTGCTGCTCGACCGCGGCGGCGAGGTCGACTGGTTTTCCTCGGTCGAAATCTGGATCGAGCTTGCTCTTTCGATCACCGGCTTCTGGGTTTTCATCATCCATACACTGACGGCGGAACGTCCTTTCATCGACCCCAAGATCTTCCTCGACCGCAATTTCGTCACCGGTCTGGCTTTCATCTTCGTCATGGGCGTGCTGATCCTGGCCTCGATGTCGCTGCTGCCGCCGATGCTGTCGACCATCTTCGGCTATCCGACCGTCACCATCGGCGTCGTCCTGGGGCCGCGCGGTGTCGGCACGATGATTTCGATGCTTGTCGTTGGACGGCTCATGAGCAGGATCGACGCCCGCATCCTCGTCGTCATCGGCTTTCTGCTCACCGCGCAGTCGCTCTACACCATGTCCTCCTTCACGCCGCAGATGGACAATTGGCTGATCCTCAGCTCCGGCGTCATCCAGGGCCTGGGCATGGGCATGGTGTTCGTGCCGCTGTCCACGGTGGCCTTCGCTACGCTCGACGTGCGCTTCCGCACCGACGCCACGGCCCTGTTCAGCCTGGTTCGAAATCTCGGTTCGTCGATCGGTGTGTCGGTGGTGACGGTTCTCATGGTGCGCAACACGCAGGTCAATCACACCGAACTGTCGGCTTTCATCAACCCGTTCAACCCCAATTTGTGGGCGGCCTCGCCGGCGGCAGCAGGCGGCGATCCGACGGCACTTTCGCAGGTGGACCGCATGGTCAACATCCAGGCGATGATGATCTCCTACGTCAACGACTTCAAACTGCTGATGGTGATGACGCTGGTTGCCATTCCGTTTGTCTTCCTGCTGCGCAAGCCGAAGACCGCTCCGGCCGGCGCGGCCGCTCCTGCCGCGCATATGGATTGAGGCGGGCGCCGGTAGCGCTGGCGGCAAGCTGGTTGCCCCTGATGATTGTTGCTCGGATGATCGTCAAAACCCGCGTGTGCAAAAGAATATCGATAATGAGCCGTTGGAAGTTGATTTGAAATGACATTTGCACCTTTGGTATCTGGTTGCTGACGCCTCCAATTCCGTTACAGTTCATCTTGAATTAGCACATCTGTAACATTGTCAGTCGACTTTCGTCTGGCACGACAGAGGCCCTTTCTTGTTTCAGGTGCCAAACCGGAGGAGGTCTGTTTGGTCACGAAGTCATCCAGAAGATCCGTCGGGGCGCGCGGGCCGGTGGGCGTAGCCGCATTGGCAAGACTGGCTGACGTTTCCTACGATACGCTCGAGGGAGAACTTCGCACGACCATTGCGGGTCTCGAAGGGCAGACCCTGCGCTTCGAGACTGCGATCGAGAATATTTCGCAAGGCATCTGCTTTTTCGATGCCGATGAACGGCTGATCCTGAGCAACCGGCGCTATGCGGAAATCTACCGCATTGCGCCCGAGGAATTGCGGCCTGGCGTGACACTGAGCGAAATAGTCGAACGCCGCGTAGCCCCCCGCCCCGCGGCGCCCGGCCCGGCGCCCACGGCTGCCGACACCTATCTCGCAACGGCTCGCTCGATCAATTCGGGCAAGGCTTCGCGGCTCTGGACCGCCAAACTTGTCGATGGTCGCACAATCCAGATCCGTAACCAGCCCATGCCCGATGGCAGTTGGATCGCCACGCATGAGGACATCACTGAACTCCTCGCCAATCGGCAGATCGTCGACGAGCGCATTTCGCTGCAGGCGCTGATCGACTGGGTGCCCGATTATCTCTGGGTCAAGGATACGCAAAGCCGTTTCGTCGTGGTCAACAGCGCCCTTGCGACCGATAGCGGCCGCAACAAGACCAGCGACATGATCGGTTTGACCGATTTTGATCTCCACCCCCCGGAAGTTGCGCGGAAATTTCGCCTGGTCGAGCAGCGCCTGCTCAAGAGCGGACAACCAATGATCGACGCGGAAGAGTTTGTCGTCGATGCGTCGGGGAACGGCAAATGGCTTTCGTCGACGAAGGTGCCGTTGCGCAATCGCCAAAATGAAATCTTCGGCCTGGTTGGCATCGCCCACGACATCACCGCCCGCAAGCAGGCGGATGTCCTTCGCAGCGGGCAGGCGCAGATCCTCGAAATGATTGCCACGAGCGCGCCGCTGGAGGACGTGCTCGACCGCCTCATGCGCTTCGTCGAGGCTCAGTTGAAGGGGATATTCGGTTCCGTCCTGCTGCTCGACAAGGACGGCATTCATTTGCGTCACGGTGCGGCGCCGGGCCTGGCGAAAGCCTATACGAGCGCCATCGATGGGGCGGCCATCGGTCCCAAGGTGGGATCCTGCGGAACCGCCATCTACCGGCGGGAACCGGTCATTGTTACCGATATTCTGCAGGATCCGCTTTGGGACGATTACCGCGAACTGGCGGCACCCCATGGCTATCGTTCGTGCTGGTCAACCCCGATCCTGTCGCATCGGGGCGTCGTGTTGGGCGCCTTTGCCATGTATTCGATGACCGTGCGCGAACCCACCCATGCCGAGACCCGCCTGATCGAATTCACCACACACATTGCCGGCATCGCGATCGAGCGCAAACTGGCGGAAGACCAGATCCACTTCATGGCCAACCATGATGCGCTGACCGGCCTGCCCAATCGCGCTTTGCTGGAGGATCGGCTTTCCCAGGCGGTCCTCTACGCGCAGCGATACAATCGCTGGATGACGGTGGTGTTCATCGATCTCGACAATTTCAAACTGGTGAACGATACGTTTGGCCACAATGCCGGCGACGAACTCCTCAAGACCGTCGCCAGCCGTTTGGTTGGATGCGTGAAGGCCACCGACACCGTCGTGCGGCTTGGCGGCGACGAATTTGTCATCGTCCTGTTCGACCAAACCACCAATGTCGATGTGGTCTCGGAAACCCTGCAGACGATCAGGGATGCGATCGCGGAACCGGTTCTTGTCGGAGAGCATCGGCTGAGAACGACGGCCAGCATCGGCATCGCAAATTACCCGAAGGACGGGACCAGCCCGGATACGCTGTTGGCCAATGCCGACGCCGCCATGTATCGCGCCAAGGAATTCGGCCGCGACAATTTCCAGTTCTATGCCCCGGAGTTCAACTCAACGGCACATGAAAAATTCCTGCTTCAGGAGGAATTGCGAAACGCGCTCGCCCGGTCGGAATTCGCTCTGCATTATCAGCCACAGGTGGATCTGCGATCGGGGCAGGTTTTCGCCGTCGAAGCGCTGGTGCGCTGGAACCACCCGACGCGAGGCCTGGTTTCGCCGGCGATGTTCATCCCGACCGCCGAGGAGACCGGGCTGATCGTGCCGCTCGGCGACTGGATCCTGCACGAAGCCTGCCGGCAGAACAAAGCCTGGCAGCGCGCCGGTCTGTCGCCCGTAACCGTCTGCGTCAACGTGTCGGCGCGGCAGTTCCGGGAGAAGAACCTGATCGACCGCGTCGTCAACGCATTGAAGGAAAGCGGCCTGGAGGCGAGGTATCTCGAGCTCGAAGTGACGGAAAGCCTCATCATGCAGGATTTCGAGCTGGCGGTCGCAACGATGAACGGACTGCAAAAGCTCGGCGTGCAGATATCGATCGACGATTTCGGAACAGGCTATTCCAGTCTCAGCGCTCTCAAGACGTTTCCGGTGGCGCGGCTGAAGATCGACAAGTCCTTCATCAACGATCTCGCGACCGACGAGAACGATCAAGCGGTCACTGGCGCCGTGATTTCCCTGGGGCAGAAGTTGAACCTTCGGGTGCTGGCCGAAGGTGTCGAAACGGAAGACCAGGTCGCCTTCCTGCGCAAGAACAATTGTGACGAGGTGCAGGGCAATTATTTCAGCAAACCCCTGTCGGCTGGGGATATCGGCGAGCTGATCGCGAAAGGCTGACGGCTGGCTCGCGCCGTAACCG
The DNA here is from genome assembly GCF_040323125.1 of Mesorhizobium sp. M0062. Taxonomy (NCBI): domain Bacteria; kingdom Pseudomonadati; phylum Pseudomonadota; class Alphaproteobacteria; order Hyphomicrobiales; family Phyllobacteriaceae; genus Mesorhizobium; species Mesorhizobium sp. M0062. Next base: position 41,757 of record NZ_JAMYUO010000013.1, on the reverse strand, counting down.
CTGGCTGCTATTTTCCGAGCACCAGGCTCCAGTAGCGGATGGCGCTGTCGCGTCCGTCGCGTACATAGGCGAGGCCGAAGCGGCTGAAATCCGGATCGAGCATGTTGCGGCGGTGGCCGGCCGAATGCATCCAGATGTCGAACAGTTTCTGCTGGTCGAAGCGGCCCTCGGCGATGTTCTCGGCGGCGGCGCCCCGCACCCCATTGTCCTTCATCCGCGACGCGAAATCCTTTCCCCAGCCCGTCGTGTGGCTCATGCGTTCGCGTGAGGCCATATAGCCGGCCTGCTGCCGAGCGGCCTGCTCGAGCTGGGCGTCCGGCACCAGCGCCGGCAGTCCGGCCGAAGCTCGGATGCCGGCCAGCGTCGCGGTGGCCGAGGACGACACACCGGCGCCTTCGCCGGTCGGCACCGAGACCGTACTGCAAGCAGCGAGGCCGGCCATGGCTGCAAGGCCGATCAGCAGCAGGCGCCTGTTTGGTTTTGGACTTGCTGCGCCAGAGCGGGTTTGCGCGAGCGGATGATTGGTGGTGCAGATCATTGTCATGCCTGCCTGACTTAGCCGCGATCATGGCTTTTGCCGGGCAGGGCTGCGAAAATCTCAATCGCTGGCCTCCGTGCAGGTTCGGCCGGCCGATTCGAATGGGAAGGTCGGCGGCCGATGTAGTCTCGGCGCGCTGCGTCCGATCAGCGTTGCGCGTCGGTCGCCATTTTAAGCGCCAGCGCGGCGAGCACCGTGCCCATCATCCAGCGCTGGATGACCATCCATAGCGGCCGTCCGGCAAGGAAGGTGGCGATCGAACCGGCCGTTACCGCGATGATGGCATTGGCGGTCAGGCTGATCGAGATCTGCGTGGCGCCGAGCACCAGAAGCTGCGACAGCACATGGCCGTTGCCCAGCGAGATGAACTGCGGCAGCAGCGACAGATAAAGCACCGCCACCTTGGGATTGAGGAGATTGGTCATCAGGCCCATCGCGAACAGCTTGCGCGGCCTGTCCTTCGGCAGTTCGCGCACCTGGAATGGTGAGCGCCCGCCGGGCCGCACCGCTTGCCAGGCGAGCCATAGCAGATAGAGCGCGCCGGCAATGCGCAGTGCGTCATAGGCAAACGGCACGGCAAGCAGCAGCGCGGTGATGCCCAGCGCTGCCGATACGACATAGAACAGAAAGCCGGCCGCCACGCCGCCGAGCGAGATCAGCCCGGCCTTCGGGCCTTGCGACAGCGAGCGCGAGATCAGGTAGATCATGTTCGGCCCGGGCGTCAGCACCATGCCCAGGCAGACCAGCGCGAAGGCGAGATGGTTGGCGGTTTCGGGCACTGGCAATCTCCGGGAAGCGGTGACGATACCCACCACGCGTTTTGACCTCACCGCAAGAGCATGATGGCCGGAGCCTTTGCGCCAGCGTCGAAAATTGGCGAAAGCGGCGAAGCCGCCAATTTCCCCCGCAAGGTGGGGGAAGATCAGCAGCTTCAACCCTCAGCTCACCACGCGCAGGTTCGAGAGCTCGTTGGCGATTTCCTTGAAATTGTCGGACAGCGTGGCGCCGGTCGCGTTCCAGAACAGTTTTGCAGGCTTGCTCGGGTCGGCCGGATCCTTGCGGAAGCGCGAGTCCGACGAGCACACCTTCAGTGCCTCCATCGCGCTCTTGTCGCCGGCGTCGGTCGTCGACATGTCGAGCGCCACCGTCATCACCATGATGTTGGCCGCCTTGGCGTTGTTGCACAGCGTCGCCATCTGCTCGTTGAGGGCGGCGGTGTAGTTGCTCGACGAATAGTTGAGCTGGCCGATGGCGCTCGACGTGCCGCCGAACAGGCGGGTGACCGCAGTGCCGTTGTAGCCGACGCCGGTATAGCCATAGGCGGCATAGGTCGACTTGTTGCCGGCGGGATCGCTGCTGGGCACCGCGTAGGTGTTCTCGCCGTCGGTGAGCACGATGACCACCTTGTCGTTGCCGCGCTCCGTCTCAGGACGTCCTCCTGTGAAAGGCTCCGTGCTGGAGACGGTGCGCCAGCCCCAGGCCATGCCCTCCGGCACATTGGTGAAGCCGTTCGGCGCCATCAGGTCGATCGCAGCCTTGATCTTGGTCAGCCCGGCGGTGTTGGAGACGTCGGTCAGCGGCGTGATCGGTGTCGTCGTGCAGCTGTAGTTAGGACCGGCACCGGCCGACAGCACCGGAGCATTGATCGGCCGCGGCTGGAAATACTTGGCCATGTTGGACTGCCTGGTCTTGCCGGAGGTGCTCGCCGGATCGTCGTTCCACCAGCTGTTGGCCGCGCCATAGGTCTTGGGGGCCACCTCGTCGGGGTCCTGCGTTATGTACCAATGATTGCCCGGCTCGTCTGGCGCGAACATCGGCACGAACATGGTCGCGGGATCGCCGACGCCGGTGCCGGTGTTGTTCGGTCCGCCGGAGGCCGGCGCGTCGGTGACATTATAGGGGTAGGGACGGACCTCGACGCAGCCCTGCCAGCTGGCGAACGGTCCGTATGTGTCGTTGTAGTCGTATTCGTTGTGGCTGTCCGAGCATGTATGATTGGCACGATATTTGTCGCAGACCACGCGTTTGCTGCCGACGATGCGCTCGTGGCTGGTGACCACCTTCATGTCGCGGTAGAGCGAGAAGCGGGTCAGCATCTGCCCCTCCTGCTCACCCCAGCCAGTGCCTTTCTTGTACCAGATGCCGCCGATCTTCTGGGCATATTCGTCGGCTGCGTTAAGCGTGGACCAGGCGAAATTCTCATTGTGGATGGGCGACAGCCCGTAGGCGTCGATCCACGACGCGTTGTCGTTGCTGGCGCCGACATTGACCGAGGCGGCGAACGGCACAAGGCTGAACTGGACCGGCTTGTCGATCTGCTTGATCATCGCGGCCTGCAAGGCAAGCGTGTCGACGAGCTGCTTGGCGGCTTGCTTGAGAAGGTCGATGCGCTTTTGTCCGGCACCCGTGCCCGTGTTCGACATCGACCCCGAATTGTCGAGCACCATGGCCACTTCCAGCGTGTTCTTCAGCCGGACTTGCGAACACACGGAGTAGGTGACGTTTTCCGACGTCCTGCCGATCAGCATCGCCGCTGCCGGCAGGAAATAGGGCTTGTAGACCAGGCTGGCGCACAGCTTGACGATGCCGCCGCCGGTCGTGCTGCTGGGCAGCGTAACGCTGAGCGTCGTGTCGGCGGGATCGACGTCGTTGAGGTTTGCCTTGAAGAAGTCGAGCGCATAGGCCCGCAACTGGTCGTCGGTGGCGCCTTCCACCAGCCGGCGCGCGGTGGCGAAGTTGGCGGCGTCGAGCGCGTTGACCACCCTCTGCTTCTCGCTGACCACGCCGGTGTAGTCGACGGCCATGGCCACGCCGCCCATCAGTGGCACCATCGCCACAACGGTCATCAGAGCGTAATTGCCGCGGCGGTCACGCCAGAAGTCATGCCGGAATGTGCGCCAGAGTTCACGCATGTGATGTAAGCGGCCCCGCCTGCGGTTCTTCAATGCCGCCACAGTTTCACAAAACGTTGAAGGACGGGTTTGGGAAACTGCTCGATTGCGCGGATAGCGCTTCACCAGGCGCTAACCAAATGCGCCAGCTGCCGAACGCAAAACGCCCCGCTGGAGAAGTGGCGCTTCGTTCCTTTGGATTACGCCGGTCAGCTGACGATGCGCAAATTGGACAGTTCGTCGCCGATTTTCTTGAAATCGTCCGACAGCGTGGCACCCGTCGAGTTATAGAACAGCTTCTCCGGATTGCCGGCCACATCCTTGCGGAAGCGAGAATTCGAGGAGCAGGTCTTCAAGGCAGTCATCTGTGCCGACTCGGCGGCCTTGCTTGCGTCGAGGTCAAGCGCGATCGTCATGACGATCACGCCGGCCAACTTTGCATTGTCGCAGAGCGTGGCGAAGTGCTCGTTCATCGCCTTGGTGTAGTTGGGATTCGAATAGTCGCTCTTGCTGACGTTGGTGGTGGTGCCGAGGAACGGACGGCCATAGGTGTAGGCGCTGTTGAAGGGCTTGGTCTGGCCGGGATAGGCGAGGTACCCGAGAGACGAATAGAGGGCCTTGCTACCGGCGAGGTCGTTGCCGCCGTACTGGTAGTCGGTGCCCGAGTATTGCTGAGCGCTCACACTGTCTGGCGTGTAGTAAGTGTTGGCACCGTCAGTCAGCACGATCAGCACCTTGTCGTTGCCCTTTTCGGTTTCGGGCCGGCCGCCCGTGAACGGCGCCGCGTGCGAAAGGGTCCGCCAGCCCCAGGCCATTCCTTCCGGCACATTGGTGGCGCCGACATCGACCATGTCGTCTATAGCTTTCTTTACCGCCGCCCCGGCGTCGGGTGACACATCCGTCAGCGGCGTGATTGGGGTCGTGCTACAGCTGGCGTTCGGCCCGGCATTGGACCCGTAGGCCGGCGTCACCTTGTTTCCGACGCCGGCGTTGAAATATTTCGGCATGTATTTCTGACGTATAGAGTCGGTGCCTGACGTTATATCGAGGTGCCAGTTGTTGTTTGCGGGGAGAAGGTGGCCGCTCTTGCTCTGGGTATTGTCGGTCTCGTCAGGGGCGAACATTGGCACGAACATCGTCGCCGGTGTCGAGGTCGAAGCCGCCGTATCCTGTATGTTGTAAGGATAGGGACGCGATTCGACGCAGCCGCCCCAGGTCGCAATCGGTGCGTAAACTATATTGGACGTGCAGACGCCGTTTGAGGTTTTGCACGATGAAATGCGCTTCATCCATTTGTAGATCGAGAAGCGCGTCAGCACCTGGTTCAGCTGCGTCGCATCCCAGGCCGAGCCTTTCGCATAATAGTAGTTGCCGGACTTTTGTGCGTACTGGTTTGGGGAGTTAGCCGAGGTAAGCGTCGACCAATCGAGGTTCTCCTGGTCGAGGGGCGAAACGCCTGTCGTGTCCATCCACGGTGCGTCGGCATTTGTCGGGCCGACATTGACGGAGGCTGCAAAGGGGACGAGGCTGAACTGCACCGGTCTGGTGACCTGCCTCATCTGTTGCGCTTGGGCGGCCAGCTGATCGACCAGCTGCTTGGCGGCTTTCTTGAGCAAGGTGAACCGCACCTCGTTGGACCCATGCCCCAGTTGGTCCATCGAGCCGGAGTTGTCGAGCACCAGCGCCACTTCCAGCGTGTTCTTCAGACGGATCTCCGAGCATGCCGACGTTGTGACGTCGGCGGCGGTTCTTCCGATCATCATGGCCGCTGCCGGCAGGAAATAAGGGTGGAACGTCAAAGTGGCGCACAGCTTCAGCGTGCCGCCGCCTGTGTTGTTGTTGGGCAGTGTCACGGTCAGCGCCGCGTTGGTTGCTTTGACGCGGCCGAGATTGCCCTCGAAAAAAACTTTGGCATAGGTCTTGGCCGCAGCGTCGGTCGCCCCGGCGACGATCTGCTGCGCTGTGGCGATCCCGGCGGCATCCAGCGCATTCAGCATGTTCTGCTTTTGACGCAGGAGGTCGGTGTAGTCGATGGCAAGCGCCAGCGCGCCCATCAAGGGCACCATGGTGATCACTGTCATCAAGGCATAGTTGCCGCGTCTGTCGTTCAGAAATCTGCGGATCATGCCTTCAGCACCCCTGCCAGGACCCCAATATCGGTCCGAAGATGCCCACAAAATCGTTAAATTTCAGGTTGCTGAACTGCGTTCAACATAGGGCCATCTTTTCAAGGCTCGTTAACCACTCGGCCCTGGTGATCAGCGGTGCGACATTGTTTCGATCGACCGAAGCTCGGAGAAGGGTGGTTCCTGCCTGTTGCAACCTTCGATCAGCCCGTTGCGCAACAGCCTCGCAAGTGCCGAAAAGCTGGTGACAGGATGAAACGCTTCGGTTAATGCGGGGCCGGTTGCGGCGGACCGTCGGCTGCAGCTCTCGCAATGATCGTCACAGCAGGAAAACGGCATGGCGGATTCGCCTGATATCATCGGCTCGCTCGCGGATTTGTCGGGCGCCTACTCGGCCATCCTGTGCGATGTCTGGGGCGTGATCCACAATGGCGAATGGCATTTTCCGGCGGCTGCCCAAGCGCTTGCCGCCGCGCGTGCGGCGAAGGTCCCGGTCGTCCTGATCACCAACTCGCCGCGCCGCAATGCCGATGTGGTGGCGCAGATGAATGCGATCGGCGTTCCCGCCGCCGCCTACGACCGCGTCGTGACCTCAGGCGATGTGACCCGCGACCTTATCGCCGAAGGCCCACGAAAAATCTTCCATATCGGCGCCGACCGCGATTTCACCCTCTATGACGGTCTGGACGTCGAGCTCGTCGAGGAGTTCGAGGCCTCCGGCGCGGTCTGCACCGGGCTGTTCGACGACGAGGTGGAAACGCCCGAGGACTACGCCGATCTGCTGCACCGGCTGCGCGCCAGGAACCTGCCTTTCATCTGCGCCAATCCCGACATCGTGGTCGAACGCGGCGAGCGCATGATCTGGTGCGCCGGCGCCTTGGCGCGCGACTATGCCCAGCTTGGCGGCCGCACGCTGATCGCCGGAAAACCCTATGCGCCGGTCTATGACGTAGCGCTGCGGGAGGTCGCCGTGCTTCTCGGCCGAGACGTCGCGCGCACCGAGGTGCTGGCCATCGGCGACGGCATGATGACCGACGTCAAGGGCGCCGCCGACAACGGCATCGACGTGCTTTACGTCTCGGGCGGCATTCACGCGCGCGACTATGGCGATCCCATGCAGCCGGACCCCGCCAGGCTTGCAGCCTTTCTGCAAAAGCACGGCTACCGGCCGGTCGCCGTCATTCCGAGACTGCGGTAGGGTTGCTGCATGAGCGCAGCTTTCGAACACATTTCAGCAACCGCGCCGCTGCCGCCGCATTTGCGCGGCGGCGTGGTGGCGATCGGCAATTTCGACGGCGTCCATCGCGGCCACCAGGCGGTGCTCGATCGCGCGCTTGCCGAAGCCGGGCGGCGCGGCGTGCCGGCGCTGGTGCTGACCTTCGACCCGCATCCGCGCAAGGTGTTCAGGCCGGATATGCCGCTGTTCGTGTTGACGCCGCCGCCGATGAAGGCGCGGCTGTTGTCGCATCTGGGCTTTGCCGCACTCGTCGAACAGCCGTTCACGCGCGCCTTTGCCGGCCTGTCGGCCGAGGCTTTCGTGACCGATGTACTGGAGTCGAACCTCGGCATCACCCATGCCGTGACCGGCTTCGATTTCCACTTCGGCAAGGACCGGCAGGGCGGTCCTGCGTTTCTGATGGCGGCAGGCGAGCGCCATGCTTTCGGCGTCACCCTGGTCGACGCCTTTCGCGACGAGGGCGCCGAGGTCGTGTCGTCGAGCCGTATCCGCGAGCTGCTCTGCGAGGGAGAGGTCGCCGAGGCCGCAGGCCTGCTCGGCTACCGCTTCACCGTCGAAAGCGAAGTGATCGGCGGCCAGCAGCTCGGCCGCACGCTCGGCTTCCCGACAGCCAACATGAGGCTTTCGCCGGAAACGACTCTGAAGGAAGGGATTTATGCCGTCCGCTTTCGCCGCGCCGACGGCACGCTCTATGATGGTGTCGCCAGCTTCGGGCGTCGCCCGACTGTCGACGACAATGGCGCGCCGCTGCTCGAAACCTTCGTCTTCGACTTTGCCGGCGATCTCTATGGTGAGATCTGCGACGTATCGTTCTTCGGCTTTTTGCGCCCCGAGGTGAAGTTCGATGGGCTCGATGGGCTGGTGGCACAAATGAAGCGCGACGAGGCGGAGGCGCGCGCGCTGCTGGCCGGCGTCAGGCCGCTTTCGGATCTGGACGGCGCCATCGCTTTTTGAGCCTTCCGGCCGCTTACCTCTTCAAGCCCCTACTTCTTCAACGCCAGTCCGAGAGCGATGAAGCTCCAGCCCTGGAAGATCAGGTCGATGGCCAGGAACAGGCCGAGCACCCACAGGCTGTTGACCGGCCAGCCCATGGCGATGGTCAGCCCCGCCAGCACGCTGATCAGGCCCGCCGCGACGACCCAGCCCCAGCCCTTTTCCGGTCGGTGGCTATAGCCGACCCAGGCCCTGAGCGCGCCTGAAGCGACCAGCGCCACCGCCAGCAGCAAGGTCAGCACCGTCGAGGCCAGCAGCGGATTGTCGAAGGCAAAGAAACCGGCAACGGCATAAAGTAGGCCGCTGAGCAGCCAATAGAAGAAGCGACTCCAGGTCTTCACGCCGAAGGCATGCACGATCTCGATGATGCCGGCCATCAGCATCAGCCAGCCCACGACATAGACCGAGGCGACGGTGGCGATGAACAGATTGCCGAAGGCAATGCCGCCGAAGATGAGCAGCAGCACGCCGAGCGCGACGAACCACCCCCATTTGTCCCGTGTCCGGCCGATCGCATCTTTCAGGGTATCACCGTGCAGGGTCATGGCTGCATCTCCTCGAAATCGCCTGGCACCTTGCCGGGAGGTTAGCCCCGGCTGTAGCGGACGTCCAGCCGATGGCGACGGCTAGCAAACAAACAAAGCGTCGGTGGCTTGAGGTTCGCGCGTACGTGTCAATTTATGGCAGCCCACCCAGTCACAAGGACGAGGACAAGCGTGACGATCGCTCCAGAGACGTAGACGATCGTTCTGACACTGCCACCCTTGGCGGCATTGCCGCCGCGTAGGTAAACCCCCAGGTGAAGCAGGCGTATCGCCACATGAACCCAGACAATGGTCGCCAACGTGGCCGACCCAACGCCAACCATCATGGCCAGCACCGCCGGGACGACAAAAGGCGCCAGCGCCTCGACCGAGTTCATATGCACGCGGTCGATCCTGTAGAGGAGATTGGCGTCGTCGGCCGGGATCACCGGACCGGAAAGCGCTCCGGCAAATCCCTTGGACGAACCCGAGTAAACCGCCAGCGCGACTGACAAAAGACAGAGGATCAGTACACCGAGGATGCTTGGCCAATAGGGTTCCATAATTGTGCTCCTTCAGGTCACCTTGCTGGCAAAAAGATCTTGGAATCGCCTGAGATACAGCGGCCAGCCTCGATCACCGTCAATCCCAAAGCGCACGCCTTCCCAGCCTTCGCCATGACGTTCGAGATTGCGATGCTCGATCTCGACGCGGGTCCGGCTATTCGTCTCCGCCGTAAACCGGACTTCCCACTCGCTGGTCCTGTCCGGATTGGTCTCGATCTGCCATTGAGGGCTGATATCCCAACTCAGAAGCAGTCGGTTCGGCGGCTCGTAGGCCAGCACCCGTGCCCAGCGGCACTCGCTGCCATCCACACCGCGGTCGTAGACGTGACCGCCAACGCGGGGTTCGAAGATCGTCTCCGCGATCGGCACCGCAAGCAGGTTATGCTCTTTGGGTTTGAAACTGCCGAAGTCCTCGGTGAAGACCTTGAAGGCATGTGCGATCGGAGCCTCGACAAGGATGGAGTGCCTCACGGGCGGTTGATGTGTGCTCATTCCTGCTCCTTCAAGGGCTGTTCGACGACCACTTTGTAGGCCGCCAAGGTCTTGCTCCAGAACCGGTCGAGTTCGGCGCGCAGGCTGGCCAAGCCTTCCGGTTCGACCCGGTAGATGCGTTGCTTGCCTAGCCGTGTGTTGGCCACGAGGCCGGCGTCCTTGAGCACCTTCAGGTGCTGCGAGACCGCCGGCCGGGTGACAGGAAGCGCACGAGCCAATTCCCCGACCGAACAGGGTTGTTCGACCAGCAGTTCGAAGATCGTCCGCCTGGTCGGGTCGCCAAGCGCTGTCCATCTGTTCATGTTAGTCTGCACTAACGCGAATTTAGGCAACCTCGCTATTTCTGTCAACTCGCCACAGGCCCGGCGGCGCCCTGTTCAAATGGGCCACAGCGCAAAAAACAGGGTCGCAGTTGCCGCCACTGCTGTAGATTTTAAGTCAAATTTTACCGAACCGGCGCCATGGCTTTGGCTGCCGGGTGTTCTCTCCGTTTTGTTTCGCGTATGGGGTGGTGATGCGTATTGTCTGGACGATTCCGCTGTTTCTCGCCTCGGCGCTGCTCACTGTGTCCACCGCCAATGCGGGCGAGGGTGCCTTCGGCTGGATGTCCGGCGACTGGTACCTGACGCTTGGCGCCACCGGCATGGTCGCGCCGAAATTCGAGGGCTCCAACAGCTATCTGCTCAGCGCATCGCCGATCATCTCGCTGGGCAAGGCCGGCCCGGCCGCGCGCTTTACCTCGCGCAACGACAACATCTCGCTGGCGCTGGTCGACGATGGCGGCGTCCGCGCCGGCCTGACCGGAAAATTCCTGTTTTCCCGCGACAGCAAGGATGAGCTCAAGGGCCTCGACCCGGTGCGCTGGGGCGGTGAGGTCGGCGGCTTCTTCGAAATCTATCCGACGGACTGGCTGCGCGCCCGCGCCGAACTGCGCCATGGCATTCGTGCCCATGATGGCTTTGTCGCCGACATCGCCGCCGATGCTTTCTACGACGTGACGCCGACTGTCAGAATTTCGGGCGGACCACGCGTGTCCTTTGCCTCGTCGGGCTATTTCGACTCTTATTATGGTGTCAACGCCAAGGAGGCTGCGGCCTCGGGCCTGAGCGAACACCATCCTGGCGGCGGCCTGAAATCGACCGGCCTTGGTGGCGCCATCACCTGGAAGGTGACCGATCCGATGACCGCCAGCCTGTTCGGCGAATATGCGCGCCTGATGGGCCCGGCTGCCGATTCCAGCCTGGTCAAGGAGCGCGGCGACCGTAACCAGTTCACGGTCGGCGTCTCGACCACCTATCGCTTCGACTTCGCGATGTAAGTGAATCGAACAAGAGACGCTTTATTCCTGCGGCTTTCTCGGCTAAAAGCCCGGCAATGACGAGCTTTTCACGCCTTCGCGCGCTGACGATACGAATTACAGGCCCGGTGTTCCGGGCGGCCTGAGCGCCGCCGGAGCCGCCGGGAGTTTTGCGCGCCCCCTCGCGCTTTTCCAATCATGATAGTTCACGCCCGAGCTTTTACGCCCGCCGGGCAATGCACATGGCAGACCAATGACCGACACTGTTGAAACGATCGACTATTCCAAGACGCTTTACCTGCCGCAGACGGATTTCCCGATGCGCGCCGGCTTGCCTGAAAAAGAACCGCAGCTGGTCAAGCGCTGGCAGGACATGGATCTCTACCGCAAGCTGCGCGAGGACGCGGCCGGCCGCGAAAAATACGTGCTGCATGACGGCCCGCCCTACGCCAATGGCAACATCCATATCGGCCATGCGCTGAACAAGATCCTCAAGGACGTCATCACCCGTTCGTTCCAGATGCGCGGCTATGACGCCAATTATGTGCCGGGTTGGGACTGCCATGGCCTGCCGATCGAATGGAAGATCGAGGAACAGTACCGCGCCAAGGGCAAGAACAAGGACGAGGTGCCGGTCAACGAGTTTCGCAAGGAATGCCGCGACTTCGCCGCGAACTGGATCACGGTGCAGGGCGGCGAGTTCCAGCGGCTCGGCGTCGTCGGCGATTTCAAGAACCCCTATACGACAATGGCTTTCCACTCGGAGTCGCGCATCGCCGGGGAGTTGTTGAAGTTCGCCATGTCGGGCCAGCTCTATCGCGGCTCCAAGCCGGTAATGTGGAGCGTCGTCGAGCGCACCGCACTGGCCGAGGCCGAGATCGAATACCAGGACTATGAGTCCGACACGATCTGGGTGAAGTTTCCAGTTGTGTCAGGATTTTGGAGCGTTGAGCACTTTGTATCAGACGCTGCACCGTCCATGCGCGTTCCGGAAAGCGTTGCACTTTTGGACAACGCCCACGTCGTCATCTGGACGACAACCCCGTGGACGATCCCCGGCAACCGTGCCGTCAATTATTCGTCACGGATCGGCTACGGCCTTTATGAAGTTACCGCAGCCGAAAATTCGTTCGGTCCACAGCCCGGTGAGAAGCTGATCTTTGCAGATGCGCTTGCCGAAGACTCCTCGGCCAAGGCCAAGGTCACCTTGAATCGGCTTCGCAGCGTTTCGGTCGAAGAGCTTGGAAGCCTTACACTTTCACATCCCTTCAAAGGTCTCGGCGGTGGTTACGAATTCGCCGTACCCATGCTTGCCGGGGACCATGTCACCGACGATGCCGGTACCGGTTTCGTCCACACCGCGCCCGGCCATGGCCGCGAGGACTTTGATGCCTGGATGGATGCGGCATCGGATTTGCGCGCACGTGGCATCGACCCTGCCATCCCCTTCACTGTAGATGATGCCGGCTTCTTCACCAGGGACGCGCCGGGTTTTGGCCCGGATCGCGAAGGTGGCGCCGCGCGTGTCATCGACGATAACGGCAAGAAGGGCAATGCCAATCAGGCGGTCATCGACGAACTGATCAAGCGCAACGCGCTGTTCGCGCGCGGCCGGCTGAAGCATTCCTACCCGCATTCCTGGCGGTCGAAGAAGCCGATCATCTTCCGCAACACGCCGCAATGGTTCGTCTATATGGACAAGGACCTCGGCGACGGCACGACGTTGCGCAGCCGTGCGCTGAAGGCGATCGACGACACACGCTTCGTGCCGGCGGCCGGCCAGAACCGTATCCGCGCCATGATCGAGGAACGCCCGGATTGGGTCTTGTCACGCCAGCGCGCCTGGGGCGTGCCGATCGCCGTCTTTGCCGATGAGGATGGCAACGTGCTGAAGGACGAAGCCGTCAACCAGCGCATCATGGATGCTTTCGAACAGGAAGGCGCCGACGCCTGGTTCGCTGCCGGCGCCAAGGAGCGTTTCCTCGGCAATCACGATGCCTCCAAATGGAAGCAGGTGATGGACATCCTTGACGTCTGGTTCGATTCGGGCTCGACGCATGTCTTCACGCTGGAAGACCGTCCGGACCTGAAATGGCCGGCCGACGTCTATCTCGAAGGCTCCGACCAGCATCGCGGCTGGTTCCACTCCTCGCTGCTCGAAAGCTGCGGCACCAGGGGCAGGGCACCTTACGACACTGTCGTCACCCATGGCTTCACCATGGATGAGGAGGGGCGAAAGATGTCGAAATCGCTCGGCAACACCGTCGTGCCGCAAGACGTCATCAAGCAGTCCGGCGCCGACATTCTGCGGCTATGGGTGGTGACGACCGACTATTGGGAAGACCAGCGTCTCGGCAAGAACGTGCTGCAGACCAACATCGACGCCTACCGCAAGCTCCGCAACACCATCCGCTGGATGCTGGGCACGCTCGCCCATGACGATGGCGAGGAGGTGCCGCTGGACAAGATGCCGGAACTGGAGCGGCTGATGCTGCATCGGTTGGCCGAGCTCGATGAGGTCGTGCGCTCGGGCTACGACGCGTTCGAGTTCAAACGCATCACCCGCACTTTGCTCGACTTCATGGTGGTCGAGCTGTCGGCCTTCTATTTCGACATCAGGAAGGACGCGCTCTATTGCGAGGGACCCGCCAGCGTGAAGCGCAAGGCCTCGGTACAAGTGGTGCGCCACCTTTTCGACTGCCTGGTGAAATGGCTGGCGCCGATGCTGCCCTTCACCACGGAAGAAGCCTGGCTCGACCGTCATCCGGATGCTGTCTCGCTGCATCTCGACCAGTTCCCCGAGATTCCGGCCGACTGGAAGAACGAGGCACTGGCTGAGAAATGGCGCAAGGTGCGGCAGGTCCGCCGTGTCGTCACCGGCGCGCTCGAGATCGCACGCGCTCAGAAGGTCATCGGTGCCTCGCTGGAAGCCGTGCCGGTCGTGAGCCTCGACGATGCCACGCTTGAAGCCGCGATCGCTGATGTCGACATGGCCGAAATGGCGATCACCAGCGATCTCGTCATCGCCCACGGCAAGGCGCCGGAAGGCGCCTTTGCGCTCGACGATGTCAAAGGTGTCGCGGTGGTGGTCGAAAAGGCCGAGGACCGCGGCTTGGTCAAATGCGCGCGCTCATGGCGCTATACCGCCGATGTCGGGCAGGACGTGGAATTCCCCGACGTGTCTGCCCGCGATGCCGCCGTCCTGCATGAACTCAAGGCTCTGGGACGTTTGTGACTGCTCATAAGCCGGTGCACAAATGCCACGCCGCGTGGGCGAAAACCGCCCGCGCGTTGCCCTTAACGAGTGGTTGAGATAAACACGCGAAACTCCGGAAGACAAATTGTCGCCGGAATTCCGTCGCAAGAGCGTGGACGATGGGGACCGGGCCTTTGGCCGGTGACGATCGAGAGGCTGTCTAGAGTGGGACTTTTTGGCATGATCGACAGAACTTCCGTGCGCGTTGCGCTGCTGGCGCCGCTTGTCGCGTCCGGCCTCGCTCTGTCCGGCTGCATGGGTTCGCCGACCTACGGCACCGACAAGACGGCTGGCGAGCAGCTTGCGGGCGACCTTTCCGGCGCCTTCGCGATCACGCCCAAGCACAAGGAACAGATCGACTACAGGCCGCGTCCGGAGCTGGTAAAGCCGGCGCCGGGGCAGAAGGAAGTGCTGCCGCCGCCTCAGGAAAGCATCGAGACGGCGAGCACCGATTGGCCCGAATCGCCCGAGCAGCGCCGCGCCCGTCTGCGTGCCGACGCCACTGCCCACCAGGACGACCCGTCCTATCAGTCGGGGATCGTCGACGACGTGCAGACCGATCCAGCTTCTGTGAAGAAGGCGCTGGCGGATTCGGGCTCAAGCCACCCCCCGGCCTGGTCGCCGAAGGATTCAGACAAGGGCCGCGCCGCCGAGATCCAGCGCCGCACCGCAGAGCAAAAGCAGGGCGATCCCAACACTCGCAGATATCTGAGCGAGCCGCCCCTGGCCTATCGGGCTGCCTCCGACACGGCGCCGCAGGGCGAACTCGGCGAGGATGAATACAAGAAGGAACGCCGCCTCAAGAAGGAAGCGGCCGCCAAGGGCAAGAGCGGCGGGCTCTTCGACTGGCTGCCCTCCTGGTAGGAATCGTCGCCTTCGGTAGCTGAAGGCTCTACGTTTCGCGTCTTTCCCGAAAGAATTCCCTGAGCAGCAGCGCCGCATCGGCCTCGGCCATGCCCGGATAGATGTCGGGCGTATGGTGGCAGGTCGGCGAAGCGAAGAAGCGCACGCCGTTGACCACCGCGCCGCCCTTCTCGTCGGCCGCGCCGAAATAGAGCCGGCGCAGCCTGGCGAAGGAAATGGCGCCTGCGCACATGGCGCAGGGTTCCAGCGTCACATAGAGGTCGTGGCCGGTCAGCCGCTCGCTGGAGAGCGTTTGGCAGGCCGCGCGGATGGCCAGCATTTCGGCATGCGCCGTCGGATCGGCAAGTTCGCGGGTGCGGTTACCGGCGGATGCCACCACCGTGTCGCCGCTGGCGATGACGGCGCCAACCGGAACTTCTCCGCGCAAGGCGGCGGCTTGCGCCTCTTTCAGCGCCAGCGCCATGAAATCCGGCCGCTTCACGCGGTTTCCATTCCGATTATCTCCTCGCCACTTGGCGGTGATCCTGTTATGGAGCGCGTCAACCCGAATATCGGAACAGATTTTCGGAAATGATCATGCGCCAAATCAAAGTGCTATAGCGTCCTTTGCGCGTCCGAAAGGATGCGCCACGCTGTAGCAGCGCAACAAGGCAAAGGCCACATGGACGACAACGACAAGAAATCTCCGCGCCACAAAGGCCCGGGCAAAAGCGGCCCTGGAGCCGCGGGGCCGCGCCGCGATGGCGCCGCCGGCAAAAGCGGCAAACCCTCCTTCGGGGCCAAGAAACCCTATTCACCGCGAGGCGCCCGGCCCGCAGCGGCTGAGGGCGAGCGGCCCAAGCGCGATTTCAAAAGTGGCGACCGGCCATTCAGCAAAGGTCCGCGTTCCGAAGGCAAGCCCTTCGAAAAGCGCGAGGGACCGCGCAAGCCATATGCACCACGCGGTGACCGGCCGATGGCAGCCGAAGGCGAGCGCAAGCCGTATGAAAAGCGCGAAGGGCCGCGCAAACCCTATGCGCCGCGTGGGGATCGCCCTATGGCGGCCGAGGGTGAACGCAAGCCGTATGAAAAGCGCGAGGGGCCGCGCAAGCCTTATGCACCGCGCGGCGATCGGCCGGTTGCGGCCGATGGCGAGCGGCCAAAGCGCGATTTCAAGGGCGGCGATCGGCCATTCAGCAAGGGGCCGCGTCCCGAAGGCAAGCCTTTCGAAAAGCGTGAAGGGCCGCGCAAGCCCTACGCACCGCGTGGCGATCGGCCTGCTTCCGCCGAGGGCGAAAAGCGTTTTGACCGGCCAAAGCGCGATTTTGGCGATCGCCCGCAGCGCGACGCCGGAGATCGTCCCAAGCGTGACTTCAGCGATCGCCCCAAGCGCGATTTCGGTGGTGACCGGCCGCAAGCATCTGGCGGCGCCTTCAAGCCGCGCCCGCGTCCGGCAGATGCGGAAGAAGCCGGCGAGCGTATCGCCAAGCGGTTGGCCCGCGCCGGCCTGGCGTCGCGCCGCGACGCCGAAGACCTGATCGCGGCGGGCCGTGTCAAGGTCAACAACCGGGCTTTGACCTCGCCGGCCTTCAACGTCATGCCGGGCGACATCATCCATCTCGACGGCATGGAGATCCCGCCGATCGAGCGCACCCGCCTGTTCCTGTTTCACAAGCCTGCCGGCGTCGTTACCACCAACCGCGACCCCGAGGGCCGCAAGACCGTGTTCGACGTGCTGCCGGCCGAATTGCCACGGCTGATGACCATCGGCCGCCTCGACATCAACACCGAAGGCCTGCTGCTGCTCACCAACGATGGCGGTCTGTCGCGCGTGCTCGAACTGCCTGCCACTGGCTGGCTGCGCCGTTACCGCGTGCGCGTTCATGGCAAGGTCGAGGAAAGCATGCTCGCAGGCCTGCGTGAAGGCATTGCCGTCGACGGCGTCTTCTACGGCGCCATCGAAGCGACGCTCGATCGTGAACAAGGCACCAACGCGTGGCTGACGATCGGCCTGCGCGAAGGCAAGAACCGCGAAGTGAAGAACATCCTTGGATCGCTCGGCCTCGACGTGACGCGGCTGATCCGTATCTCCTACGGACCGTTCCAGCTCGACGATCTCGCCGAAGGCCATGTGCTGGAGATCAAGGGCCGCGTCTTGCGCGACCAGCTCGGCGAGCGACTGGTCGAGGAATCCGGCGCCAATTTCGACGCCGAGATCATCAAGCCGTTTTCCAACCAGCCGGTGCGGCGAGAGCGTGACGCGGAGCCGGAACGGCCGAAAGTCACCCGCGAGGGTGACCATCGGCCGATCGGCGAGGGTGGTCTGATCAAGAACCGCAAGCGCCGCGAAGGCAGCCGCGACGAAGCGCTCGGCAAGCTGTCGACCAGTCCCGAAAGGGGCGAGAGGCCGGAAAAGAGCTTTGGCGAACGCGGCCCGAGACCCGAGCGCAGCGAGTTTTCGGACAAGCCGCGCAGCGAGTTTCGCGAAAAGCCGCGCGGCGATTTTGGCGACAAGCCCCGTGGAGGCTTCGGCGACAAGCCGCGCGGCGCCTTTGGTGACAAACCGCGCGGCGGCAAGAAGCCCGAGCGCGAGCAGCGGCCGATCGATCCGCCGGGCCAGCGCAAGGCTAATGTCTGGATGGCGCCGGGCGCGCGTCCGATCGGCAAGGGCAGGGCGGAAGCCGATGCCGCCAAGGCGGCCGAGGCCAAGGCGCGCAAGGCGTCGTTCAAGCCGTCCTATGGCAAGCCGTCCGATGGCAAGCCGGGCGGAGCCAAGCCGTTCGGCAAGCCGGGTGGCGAGCGTCCGGATGGCGGTCGGGGCGGCGAGCGGCCACGCAACGGTCCCAAGGGCCCGAGGACCAGATGATGCCGGGACTTAAATGAGATCCGGCCTTAAATGAGACCCGGGCATAAATGAGAATCGTCGGCGGCCAATTTCGCGGGCGTCCGCTGGCGACGCCGCGCGACCATGCCATCCGCCCGACGACCGACCGCGCCCGCGAGGCCGTCTTCAACGTGTTGGCGCACCGCTTTGCCGACAAGCTCGACGGCGCGCGTGTGCTCGACCTTTTCGCCGGCACCGGCGCTCTCGGCCTCGAAGCGCTGTCGCGCGGCGCTTCCTATGGCGTCTTTATCGAGGAATCGGCCGAAGGGCGCGGCCTGATCCGCACCAATGTCGAAGCTTTTGGCCTTACCGGCCGCACCAAGATCTTCCGCCGCGACGCGACCGCCCTGGGTGAGGCCGGTACGCTTGCGGCATTCGGCCTGGTCTTCGCCGATCCGCCCTATGGCAAGGGCCTTGGCGAGCGCGCCCTGCGCTCGGCCAGGGATGGCGGCTGGTTGCTGCCCGGCGCGCTCTGCGTGGTCGAGGAAGCCGCCTCGGCGCCCTTCGAGATTGGGCCGGAATTCTCGGTGGTTGATGAACGAAACTTCGGCGAGACGGTGATCCGGTTCGTCGAGCTTGCGTAAGGGTGGGGCGACCGGCGCCTTCAAAATGACGCACAATTCACTTTGCCTCCGCGGCTAACCTTGCCTATCGTCGCGCGATAACAACCGGAGCCATCAATGACATTTCATACTGAATGGCTGCGGAGAGCCTTGCTCGCCACCGCGCTGACCATGGCCGGCCCGGCCCTGGCCGCGGATGATGGCAAGGTGGCCAACTTCCTGCTCGACAATGGAATGGAGGTGGTGGTCGTTCCCGATCATCGCGCCCCCATCGTCACCCATATGGTGTGGTACAAGATCGGCAGCGCCGACGAGCCGCCAGGCAAGTCCGGCATAGCGCACTTCTTCGAACACCTGATGTTCAAGGCCACGACCAACCACGCCGCGGGCGAGTTCGACCGCGCCATATCGGCCATCGGCGGCTCCAACAACGCCTTCACCTCATATGACTACACTGCCTTCCACGAGACGGTGGCGCCCTCGGCACTTGGTGAGATGATGAGCTTCGAGGCCGATCGCATGCGCAACCTCATCTTGACCGACGAGGTCATCAAGACCGAGCGCGACGTGATCCTGGAAGAGCGCCGCGCGCGCATCGACAGCAATCCGCAGGCGGTGCTCGACGAAGAGGTCGACGCGACGCTCTGGCAGAACCAGCCCTACCGCATTCCGGTGATCGGCTGGATGCAGGAGATGGAGCAGTTGAACCGCACCGATGCGGTTGCCTTCTATGACAAATACTACCGCCCCAATAATGCGGTGCTGATCGTGGCCGGCGATGTCGAGCCGGAGGTCGTGAAGGCGCTGGCCGAAAAAACCTATGGCAAGGTCGCGCGCGGTCCCGACCTGCCCCCGCGCATCCGCCCGGTCGAGCCGGAGCAGAACACCAAGCGCACGGTGACGCTCACCGATGGGCGCGTTTCGGTGCCGAGCTTTTCGACGCAATGGGTGGTTCCGTCCTACCACACGGCAAAACCCGGCGAGGCCGAGGCGCTCGACCTGCTGGGAGAGATCCTTGGCGGCGGCAGCCGCAGCAGGCTCTACCAGCAACTCGTGGTCAAGCAAGGCATCGCATCGGCGACCGGCGCCTTCTTCCAGGGTACGATGCTCGACGCCACCAATTTCACCGTCTATGGCGCGCCGCGCGGCGACGCCAAGCTGAGCGACGTCGAGGCGGCCGTCGACGCCGAGATCGCCCGCATCGTCAAGGACGGCGTCACCGCCGATGAGCTGGAGAAGGCCAAGGCCCGCTATATCAGGGCCATGATCTTCGCCCGCGACAAGCAGGACGAGATGGCCAATCTCTACGGCGCCGAGCTCGCCACCGGCGGCAACGTCAGGGATATCGAGGAATGGCCGGACCGCATTCGCAAGGTCACCGCCGATGAGATCAAGGCGGTCGCCGCACGCTATCTGCTGCTCGATCGTACGACGACCGGCTATCTCTTGCCGCAGCAACAGGCGGGGAATTGATGATGACGAGATTGAGCGTTAGCGCTGCCCCTCACCTGCCTGCCGGCATCCTCTCCCCCTATAGTGACGGGGAGAGGGGCGCTGTCATCGTCGATTTCGCCAACCATCAGCGTCGTAAGAAGAGCGCCAGCGTCGCGGCGAGACCCCTTCTCCCCGTCACTATACGGGGAGAAGTGCCCGGCAGCGCGATGAGGGGCGGAGCTGACCTTGGCGATCAATGGCCTGATGCGATTACTCATAGGCGCATCGCGGTTCTCCACGTCTTCGCCACACTGTTCCTCGGCATCTTCTTCCTCATCCTGCCGGCGCTTGCCGCGCACGCGATGGACATTCAGCCGGTGACCTCATCGAAAGGCGTCAACGCCTGGCTGGTCGAGGACCACTCCATTCCGATCGTCGCCATCCGCTTCGTCTTCGATGGCGGCTCGACGCAGGATCCGGCGGGGCGGGAAGGGCTGGTCAATCTGATGACCGGCCTATTCGACGAGGGCGCCGGCGACCTCGACAGCGAGGCCTTCCAGATCAAGCTTGACGATGCCGGCGCCGAAATGGGCTTCGAAGCGGCGCGCGACGGCACCTATGGCGCGATGCGGATGCTGGCCGAGCAGAAGGATGCGGCCTTCGACCTGCTCAGGCTGGCGGTCACCAGCCCGCGCTTCGACCAGGCGCCGATCGACCGTATCCGCGCCCAGATCCTGTCCGGCATCATCGCCAATGAGCGTGACCCCAACACCGTCGCGCAAACCAAATGGCTGCGCGCCATCTATGGCGACCATCCGTATTCCAGGCCCGACCAGGGCACCAAGGACAGCATCGCCACCATCACGGCAGTGGATCTGGCTGCCTTCCACAAGGCCAATTTCGCCCGCAGCGGCCTGCATGTTGCGGTGGTCGGCGACATAGATGCCGCGACGCTGAAACGGAAGCTCGATGAGGTCTTCGGCGATCTGCCGGAAAAGCAGGTGCTGCAACCGGTTGCCGATACCGAGCTGAAGCTCGGCCAGCAGCTCGAGGTCGACTACGACCTGCCGCAGACCTCGCTGCAGTTTGCCTACCCCGGTGTGAAGCGCGATGCGCCGGATTTCTTCCCCGCGGTGCTGATGAACCAGATTCTCGGCGGCGGCACCTTCACCTCGCGCCTCTATGACGAGGTGCGGGAAAAGCGCGGCTTGGCCTACTCCGTCGATTCCAACCTGGTCGACCACCAGCATTCCAATGCGCTGATCATCACCACGGCGACGCGTTCCGACCGCGCCGCCGAGACGCTCGCCATCGTCAAGGAGGTGGTCAAGAAGATGGCGCAGGAGGGGCCGACCGAGGCCGAGCTGGACGCGACCAAGAAATACATGGTCGGCTCCTATGCTATCAGCAATCTGGATTCTTCCAGCGCCATTGCCGCGACCCTGGTGGAATTGCAGCTCGACAATCTCGGCATCGACTACGTGCAGCGCCGCGCGGCGCTCATCAACGGCGTGACGCTCGATCAGGTCAAGGCAGCGGCGAAGAAGCTGCTGACGCCGGCGCCCGCGATCATGAGCATCGGGCCGAAGCTGGAGGCCAAATGACAGGTCCGACTTTCGGTATCGCCTTTGGCGGCGGCGGCGCGCGCGGCCTCGCCCATATCCACATCGTCGAGGCGCTGGACGAGCTCGGCATCAAGCCCGTGGCCATCGCCGGCTCCTCGATCGGCGCCATCATGGGCGCCGGCATGGCCTCGGGCATGAGCGGCAAGGACATCGAGGACTACGCCCGCTCGATCCTCGGCCGCCGCGCCGAGGTGGCGGCGCGCATGTGGCGCTCGCGTCCCGGCACCATCGCCGAGGCGATGCAGGGCGGCATCCGAGTCAGCCAGTTCAACATAGAGCGCATCTTGAAGGCGTTCCTGCCGGAAGCCATCCCGGAAACCTTCGCCGAGCTGATGATCCCGCTCAAGGTGACGGCGACGGACTATTTCGGTCACAAGCTGGCCGTCTTCGACGAGGGCGACCTGCATTCGGCGCTCGCCGCCTCGGCTGCCATTCCCGCCGTGTTCCGCCCGGTGACGCGCGACGACCGCGTGCTGATCGACGGCGGCATCTACAATCCGGTGCCGTTCGACCTCATCGAAGACGCCGCCGACATCATCATCGCGATCGACGTCGTCGGTGCGCCGAGCGAGGCCGAGCGCAAGCACCCGACCACCGTCGATCTGATGTACGGCGCCACGCAATTGATGATGCAGTCGATCATCGCCCACAAGCTGAACCAGCGCCCCCCCGACATACTGATCCGCCCGCCAGTGTCAAAATACCGCGTGCTCGATTTCATGAAGATCGACACGCTGCTGGCCGAGACGCAGGAGGTCAAGGACGAACTGAAGCGCGAGGTGGAAAGAGTGGTCGAGGCGCATGCCAAGGGCAAGCGGGGGAAGAAAGCAGGGTGAGCTGCCGATCTCCCCCCTCGAGGGGGAGATGGCCGGCGGACCAGAGGGGGTCGTCTCGCGTGAAGCTCGACCTCCTACGGTCGATAGGAGGTTGCGTCAGGACGGACCGACCGCCTCTGTCGCCTTCGGCGACATCTCCCCTCAAGGGGAGATTACCCACCAGCGTCTCACACCCTCCCAGCCGCATATTCCAGCGCCACCACGCCATTGCTGAACTGTACGGTCGAGATCGGCTCCAACGCCACCGGCATATCGGGCGGGAACAGCTTCTTGCCCTCCCCGACGGAGCCAGGGTAGCTCAGCAGCCTGACGCGATCGACCAGACCATGGCGCAGCAATTCCCGCGCGACGCTCAGGCTGCCATGCACATATATGTTGCCGCCGCTGCCTTGCTTCAGCGCCCGAACCGCTTCCGGCAACGCACCTTCAGCAACTCGGCCGGTTTCCAGTCGAGTGCCTTCGGGCTTGTCGACGCGACATATTTCGGCAGCGCATTGAACCGGTCGGCGAAGTCTCCGGTTTCCTTGGGCCAAGAGCCGGCAAAAATCTCGTAGGTCGTGCGCCCCAGAAGCATGGCCCCGCTGTCGGCAAGCTCGTCCTCCTTGAACCTTTGCATCTCATCGTTCCAGGTCACGCTGGGCAGCTTCTCGACCTCGGCGATGCCATCGATGCTGATGAACTCGGTGATAATAAGGTTTCTCATGGCGCTCTCCTTCTTCTGTCAAAGGACGAACCGTGTGAGCCTTTTGCGACCGCTCTGCGAAAAAAAGCGCTTTGTTGAGCAGGCGTTGCTGTCGGGCGCTGGCCCATCCCGCTTAAAGGGGGGCGCTTCGGACACCATCGACAAACGCCAGAACGACCACACACGGAGCAACGCAGTAAACCAGTCTCGCTCTGCGGCCCGTCTTCGTCACAGCGTCGCTTGCGTCGAGATCGACGGTGATGTCCTCATAGCCCAGCACTTCGCCATCAAGCGGGTAGGCGGCCTTGTAGACAGCTTCCTTGGCGGCAAAAAGGATGCGACCGGCAAGATACGGGTCGGTTGCGTCGATCCGGTCAGCGGGGACTGCAACCAGCGCGAAGATGTCGTCGGGCAGGGGCAAAGCGGGCTCGATATCGATGCCGAGCGAGGCGACGTGGGAGAGCGGCGCGACGGCCGCCACGGCTATCTCGTCGTCGTGAGCCAGCGACCCCGTTACTCCATGAGGCCATACCGGTGCGCCGGAGGAGCCGCGGAGGATAGCGACGTCGTTCAAGCCCATATCCGCCAGCAGCTCGTGCGCGATCCACCGCGCCGCGCCACTCGCCCGCCGCATCAGCGGCAGGCGTGACGGGATGGAGCGTGCTTCCTGCGGCAGCAAATGGTTCTCATCGCCTTCGCGGATCGTGCGGCATCCGATCCGAACGCCGGCCGGTGCCATGGCGGCCATCGCCGCCAGCAACTGCGCCGACAGGCTGGCACCGGCATCGAGCTGGCGCGTCATGGCTGTTCGCCCCGCAGAGCGAGGTCGGCGATCATTTCCCCGTCCTCGTCGGGCCCTTCTTCGACGAAACCGGCAGCGCGATAGAGGCGGCGTGCCGCTTCATTCCCAGGTTCGTAGCAGATCAAAACGTGGCTGATGTGGCCGAGCCGCATGATTTCATCCAGCACTTCGCGCAAAGCGGCCTTGCCGTAGCCTTGGCCCTGATGGACGCGATCGATCATGAAGCGGTAGATCCGCGCCTCGTCGTCGTCCTGCGGCGCCTCGTACATCAGGAAACCGACGATGCGATCCCCTGCCATGACGACCGCGCACGAGCGTCCCCGTCGGTTTCGGCTTCGTCCAGCGACTCCGCATTGCTGGCGACGAAATCCATCTGATCCGCAGCCAGTTCCAGAGCCGCGACCAGGGCCCGGTTGGCCCCGGTCACCGAAACGAGGCGGATGTCTGCGCTCATCAAGCCGTTGCCTTGACGCTATCCTCCGGCACCGGCGTGACGAAGCGATGCAGCTTGGCCGGGTTGCCCCGCCAGATCGAGTTGGGCTCCAGCTCTTCGCCCTTCATCACGAAGGAGTCCGCATCGACCATCGAGCCTTTGCCCATCACCACGCCGTAGTGGACAAAGGCGGAAGGCCCGAGCGTGCAGCCATCGCCGATGCGGATGAAATCGGACTTGAACGCGCCTTCTTCCAGCGAATGGGCCTGGATCACGCAGCCCTCGTTGAGCGTGACGTCGTCGCCGATCTCGACCAGCGAACGCTCGGTCAAATTGCTGCCGCCGTCATAGACCCGGTTGCCGACCTTGACGCCCAACAGGCGCAGGATCATGGGCCGGAACGGCGTGCCGGCAAACAGGCGCACGATCGGCGAATCCGCCAGCTTCCAGTGGCGTTCGTGGCGCCAGAAGGCGACGTCGTAGATCGTCGTCATCTGCGGCTTCAGCCGTCCAAAGCCAAGGCTTGCCCGCTCGACCAGAATGTAGAACGGAATGGTGATCGCCGAGGTCAAGATGACGGCGGCGAACAGCGCCACCTCCGCCCATTCCGTATAGTAGTTCAGCGCCCGGTCCCAGATCGCCAGCGTGACGAACAGCATGACCCATTGCGTTGCCAGGAACAGAAGAATGGTCACCAGGTTGTGGCGGTTCTTGAACGGGATGCGCCGGCGCCGGTCTGCCTCGTCGACGCCCGCGATAAGCTCCTTGTCGCGGTTCACCATGCGCGGGATTTCAAAGGCGGGCGAACCGAGAAGGCCGACATTCTCGCGCAACGGCCCGTCGATGGGGATCATCACCTTGGTGCCGAGCAGGACGTTGTCGCCCGTGCGGCCGTCCGGCGGATAATAGATGTTGTTGCCGAGATAGTTGCGCTCGCCGATGCGCGTCGGCTCGAGCCTGAAGGCCGAGGCGGACTTGTGCATGTTGATCATGAACAGCCCGTCCGACACCATGGTCTCGGTGCCGATCTCGCACAGAAGCGGGTTTTCGTGCTGCTGGTTGGAGCCGAAATTGGAACCGGTCTGCACCACTCTGTTGAGGTTCCAGCCGATGGCGCGCATGTAGTGCACGATCGCCGAGCTGTCGCCGGCCAGGAGCCCGAGCACGCGGGAATTGCTGGCGAATTCGGCGACGGTCTGCAGCCAGTAGCGGAAACCGTAAAGCGTGTAGGTGCGGCCCGGCTTCAAGATCAGGCTCGTCAGGCGCGGCACCAGCGTCGCTGCCAGGAAAGCCGCCGCGATATAGCCGAAAAGCGTGACCGTGGTGCCGATTGCGACAAGGCCGATCGTCTCCTGATAGTCGTCGCCGACATATTCCCAGTAGCTGTGGAACAGGAGCGGCAGCGGGGTGACGAGGCCAAACAGGCCGACCAGCTGCAGCGCTTCATAGAGGAAGCGCCGGACCTGGTAAGGATTGACATTGCGCACCTTGCAATAGTCCGCCGTGGTCGGCACCGCCGGCGATCCATGCCAGTGCTCGCCGTCGGGAATGCTTTGCCCGCGATGCAGCGAGGACGAATGGCCGAGCTGGGCGCCGTTGCCGATCCTGGTGTCGATGTCGAGCGTGGAGCCGACGCCGACGAAGGCATCGCGGCCGATGGTCAGCGGCCCGGTGTGGATATAACCGGACTGGGCCCTGAAGCCGAGGATCATCGATTCCTTGCGCAGGATGGTGTTGGCGCCGATGGAAATAAGATCCGTGCAGACGGGCACGGACTTCGATTCGATGACGGCGTTTTTCCCGAGTTTGGTGCCGAGCAGCTGCAGATAGAGGCTGTAGAGCGGGCTGCCGCGGAACAGCACGACGGGTGCGGTGCGGATCAACGTCTTGACCACCCAGAAGCGGAAGTAGCGCACGCCCCAGATCGGAAACGCCTCGGCCTTCCAGCGGCCGATGAGCACCCATTTCGCCAGGACTGCAAAGCCCGACATGCCGAAGAACACGGCGGCCGAGAGCGCCACGCACCGGATATAGAGCTGCAGCGGATCGTCGAGCGCGTCATACATCCAGTTGAGGCCGTCATTGATCGCCCAGAGCGCCACGTAGCTGTAGAGGCCGTAGAACGAAAGCTGCGCCGCGCCGCAGGTCCAGTAGGCGAAATTCGAGGCCCGGCGGGTGAGGACCGGCTCGTTGGTTGCCGTCGTCATCTCCTCCGCTACCCCCAGATGCAGCGCCAGGCGCGCCACTGTGGGATAGAGATAGATGTCGCGCATCGACGTCGTCGCCCATTCCTTCCTGGTGCGCACGCGCGCGCAGAAATGCGCCATCAGCAAGGAGTTGGCGCCGAGATCGTCGAAGAAGTGATCCTCGACCGACACCGCGTCGAATTTCAGCACCGTGGCCAGCGCTTCCGCCAGGAATCGCTCGTCCTCATTGCCGGGCGGCACCATCGTGCGATCGGCCGAAAGCCGGACGCTCGTCGGCTTCGGCAGTTGGCGCAGGTCTACCTTGTTGGAGACGGTCATCGGGATGGCGGGCAGCTCCTCCAGATAGGCGGGCACCATATAGTCCGGCAGCCGCCGCTTCATCGTCTGGGCGAGATCCCCTCGGGAAATCGCCGCTACGCCGGTTTTAAGCGCGTAATAGGCAACCAGTTCGACGCGGCCGGGCTCGATCTCCCAGGTGGTGACGGCGGCCTGCGCGATCTCGGGCTGGTCGAGCAGCACCGCCTCGATCTCGCCGAGCTCGATGCGATATCCGCGAATCTTCACCTGCGTGTCGATGCGCCCGGCATACTCGATCTCGCCGCTATCGTTGATCCGGCCAAGATCGCCGGTGCGGTAGATGCGCTGCGAGGGGTTGTTCGGCAGGCCGACGAAATCGGCGATGAATTTCTGGTCGGTCAGGTCCGGCCGGTTCAGATAACCGACGGCGAGCCCGATGCCGGCAATGCCGATCTCGCCCAGTTCACCGGGCTCGGCAAGTTGCGGCAGCGAAGCGTCGAGAATGACGATCGAGTAAGTCGGCAACGGCGCCCCGATCGTGACGGGACGGTCCGGCGTCAGCGCCCCCATCGTTGCGGTGACGGTCGCCTCGGTCGGCCCGTAGGTGTTGAGGATCTGCCGGCCCGGCTTCGACCAGCGCACCACCAGATTGTGCGGGCAGGCCTCGCCGCCCACCAGAAGTGTGCGCAGGCTGGGAACGTCCGATGTCATCGATGACAACAATGTCGGGCTGCAGGCCATGCAGGTGATGTCATGGAGGCGCAGGAAATCCGCCAGTTCCTCGCCCACCAGCGGCATCTGGCCAGGTGCCGGCACCACCGTCGCGCCGGCGACGAACGGCACCCAGATCTCTTCGGAGGAAAAGTCGAAGGCAATGGTCATGCCCTGATAGACCCGGTCGCCCGGCCGGTAGCCATAGGAGGCGGCCGCGACGTGTATGAAATTGACGAAACTCTGGTGCGTGATGACCACGCCCTTGGGCTTGCCGGTGGTGCCCGAGGTATAGAGGATGTAGCAAATGTCGTCGGTCGCCTGCTGCTTCAGCGGCGCGGGCGACTGTGCGGAGATTTCGGCGGCGGCGCTGTCGATCAGCACATGGGGAACGGGCAGTTGACCGGCGCGCGACGCATAGGCGGCGATGGTGACGATCATGCTGACGGCGGCGTCTTCGATGATCAGCGCCATCCGCTCCTGCGGAAACGCGGTGGCTAGCGGCACGAAGGCAGCCCCCGCCTTCATCACCGCCAGCAACGCCACATAGGTCTCCGCCGACCGGTCGAGAATGAGCCCGACCCGGTGGCCCGGCCGCACGCCGTGCTTGATCAGCATGCGGGCGCACTGGTTGGCACGGCTGTTCAGCTCCTGATACGTCCAGACGCGCCCGTCGGAGATCACCGCCGGCAACGCGGCGAAGGTGACGGCGAGCTGCTCGAAGACCGCATCGAGCCGCTTACCCGGCTGCCGGGCAAAGTCGGCGCCCGTCAGGACCTGGCCGTCCCTTGCCGGGCCGCGAGCGATCCTTGCCAGCGCATCGATGCTTGCCAGGCTGCCGATCGCCGTTGCCGCGTCGCTGTCCAGTTCGGCGATATCGTAGTCCATGTCCATACTTTCTCGTCCTCGCCGGGCATTGCCCGGCTGTTCATGCCGCCGCTGGAGGAGGCACTGCGCCGCCGCTGCGATTTTGTTGGTGGAGGGCTTCCAAAAAGGAAGAACCCGGAATCCGGGAAGCTTATGCCACCCGATCTTTTCGCCGGTTTTTCCGAACTGTTGAATTTTGTTTCTGGAGTGTGTCT
The DNA here is from genome assembly GCF_040323125.1 of Mesorhizobium sp. M0062. NCBI lineage: Bacteria > Pseudomonadati > Pseudomonadota > Alphaproteobacteria > Hyphomicrobiales > Phyllobacteriaceae > Mesorhizobium > Mesorhizobium sp. M0062. Next base: position 13,438 of record NZ_JAMYUO010000013.1, on the reverse strand, counting down.
GGGCGGGGATTTGCCGGGCCTCGTTGACCCTTGCGGGGCAGGGGTTCAGCCTCAGTGGCGACCCGGAAAGAGACTATGAGCGAACCTCATGCGGACGGCGCCGGCGAGCTGTCTATAATGGAGCGCTACGGCGACCCAGCAGCAGAGCGATGCCCAACGCCGGAAGCGTCGCCGCCGCGACGGCGAAGAAGACGAATTGCAGCCCGGTCGACGCAGCGACCAGGCCGAGCGCCGGACTGCCGAAGCCGAGCGCCACGTCGAGGAAGACGGTGTAGAGTCCCATGGCCAGGCCGCGGCTGCGCGACGGAAGACGGCTTACGGCCTCGGCGCCGAGGCCGGGATAGACCAGCGAGTAGCCGAGGCCAGTCAGGCCCGCTCCGATCGCGGCGACAACAGGCCCGGTCGCAAGCCAGATCAGCATCAGCCCTGCCGCCTCGACCACAACGAAGATCACAGCGACGCGTGCGCCCCCAAGCCTGTCGGGCAGGTGGCCGAAGCACAGCCTTGCCACGATCAGCGACGCGGCATAGGCCGTGAACGGAAGCCATACCGGCTGCCAGCCCCGCTCGGCGAAGAGCAGGGCGCCGAAGCCCAGAATAGCACCATAGCCGAGGCTGCTGAAAGCAGCTCCGACGCCAGGAAGCCAGACCGCTTTCGCCACGCTCCTCCATGACTGCGGCACGCTGCCCGCGGCGGCGCCGGTGCCGCGCATCGGCAGGATGGCAAGCAGCGTCGCCAGCGGCAGGAGGATCGTCGCGAGCGCGATCGCGGTGAAACCGCTCGCTACATAAAGCGCAGATCCGACCGGCGCCCCCAGCGCGAGCGCCGCAAACATCGCCGTGCCCACCCAGGCTATGACTTTTCCGGAGTTCTGTCCGCCCGCACCGGAGAGGCCCCAGGCGACGCCGCCGGTGATGATGAAGCTCTCGGACGCGCCCAGTACCGCCCGTCCGGCGAACAGCGCCGATGCGGACGCTACCGGCCGGTCGAGCAATGCCAGTGAGCCGAGGTAAAATGACCCGGCCAGGGCAGCGGCAATGAGGCCGAGGACGACGGCCAGCTTGCCCCCGCGCCCATCTGCATAGTTGCCAGCCCCGATGCGCGACAGCATCGAGGCGACGAACTGGCTGCCCGTCACCAGTCCCACTGCGAAGGGGCCGAAGCCAAGCTGCTGGTGAAGATGCAGCGGCAGGACGGGTAGCGCCAGGCCGATCAGCAGGAAGCCGGCGAAGACGGCCGCCATGATCGGTACCAGCTCCGCCATGACGCCATTTCGGTCTGACATCCGCGCCATTTTGGCCATCGGTAACCCAACTGTTCGGATCAGTAGCGTTCGTAGGTTACGCGCCAGCCTTCGGCCGGGTTGTCCGGCGTGAGGACCAGTTTGTTGTCCGAGACCTCGAATTTGCGTTTCATGCTCTTGCCGACAAGGTTACGGACCAGGGAGGACTCGATGGTGATGACGAAGGTCTTGTCCTGGTCGTTGATGGCGACCGGCCCGTAATAGGCTTCGTAGCCATTCGCCGTGTAAGGCGTGTCCGGCGCCTTGGGGTCGGGGTTCTGCGCCTGCACAGAGAGGGTGCCGGCCCCGGTGAAGATGACCTGGCCGGAATAGGACACGGGCTTGAGGTTTCCCTCGGCGCCGGCCTCGAGCGAAATCATGCGCCATGCGCCGATGATCGCGGACTCTTGCGAGAAAGCCGGCGTGGCGACCGAAAGCGCAAGCGCAAGGGCGGCAATTTTCAATCTCATAGTCATATGTCGTTGTTCCTTTTCTGAGTTGTGGGAGCGCACAGGCCGTCCGCCCGATCTTTGCTCACACCGAAAGCATGACCTTGATGGCGCGACGCTCGTCCATGGCGCGATAGCCTTCAGCAACCTCGGCCAGCGGCAGCTTGAGGTCGAAGACCTTGCCGGGCTTGATCCGACCTTGCAGCACACGGTCCATCAGGTCGGGCAGGAAGCGGCGCACCGGCGCCGGGCCGCCCAGCATGCGTTTCTGGCCGAAGAATAGCTTTTGGCCGTCGAAGTTCACGCCATGCGGCACGCCGACATAGCCGATGGTGCCGCCGGGGCGGGAGCAGGCCAGCGCCTGGTCGAAGGATTCTCCCGTGCCGACGCATTCCAGGACGGAGTCCGCGCCGACGCCCTTGGTGAGTTCCTTGATGCGGGCCACGCCTTCCTCGCCGCGCTCAGCGACGATGTCGGTGGCGCCGAACTCACGGGCGAGTTTTTGGCGGCTGGCGTGCCGGCTCATGGCGATGATGCGCTCGGCGCCCATCTCCTTGGCCGCAAGCACGCCCATCAGGCCGACCGCACCGTCGCCGACCACCACCACCGTCGATCCTTCGCGGACCTCGGCTGCGTCGGCCGCATACCAGCCGGTGCCGAGCACATCGGACACCGCCAGCAGGTCAGGGATGAGGTCGGCCGGCGGCACCTCGGCGGTGGCGACCAGTGTGCCATCGGCCAACGGTACGCGAGCGTAAGGCGCCTGCGCGCCCGACATGAACTCGCGCTGCACGCAAGACGACTGGAAGCCGAAGCGGCAATGCGGGCAGGTGTTGTCCGAGAGGCAGAATGACCCGACGACGAACTGGCCGGGGCGGACCGTGCGCACCTCTGCGCCGACCTCGACGACGATGCCGCAATATTCGTGGCCCATATGCATCGGCCCGGCGACCGGCTGCAGCCCGCGATAGGGCCACAGGTCCGAGCCGCAGATGCAGCTTGCCGACAGCTTGATGATGGCGTCCGTCGGCCGCATGATTTTCGGATCGGCGATTTCCTCGCAGCGGATGTCGCCCGGGTTGTGAAGAACGGTTGCAAGCATGTTGGTTCCTTTCGAGGCGAGAAGATCAGCCGCCGTAGTCGGCGTCGCTGACATGTTCCAGCCAGTCCACGACCTTGCCGTCCTTGACCTCCTGGAGGGCAATGTGGGTCATGGCGGTCTGAGGCGATGCGCCGTGCCAGTGTTTTTCGCCGGGCGCGAACCAGACGACGTCGCCCGGACGGATTTCCTCGACCGGGCCACCCTCGCGCTGAACGCGGCCGAGGCCGGAGACGACGATCAGCGTCTGGCCGAGCGGATGCGTGTGCCAGGCGGTGCGGGCGCCGGGCTCGAAGGTCACCTGTGCGCCTTGAACCCGCTCGGCGTCGAAGGGATTGAAGAGCGGATCGATCCGCACCGTTCCGGTGAACCAGTCAGGCGGTCCCTTGCCGGAAGGCCTGGTGCCGGCGCGAAGAATGTCCATGGTGATCTCCTTTGCGTCCTCAAATGCGTTCGATGCGAAGCGGGAATTTGCCGCGAATGTGCAGGGCCTGCTCGCCCTCGTCGAAGCGGCCAAGCCTGATCAGCCCGGGATGGCGGTAGTCGGCGTAGAACATGGCCAGGTTGCCCCAGGGCATGAAATAGCACAGGTCATAGGGCTGCTCGTCGGCGAACGGACCGCTTCCCTCCTCGGTCAGCTTGCGCGGCAGATAGGCGATCTTCTCGTTGTGGGCGTAGTCCTCGATCTCGACGTCGAGCGGCAGCATGGAGAAGAAGTCGCGCGCCGACGGATTGTCGTAGAGCGTGGCGGTCATGGTGCGGCCGTTGAAAACCATCCTGATCTTGATGTCGGTGGGCTCCTGGCTGACGGGAGATTGGTCTTCCTGGCTGGCGGCTGTGCGAGGCAGGGCCGCCGCCGCGAACGCGGCGCCGAGCAATGTCCGGCGGCTGAGCGGCGCATGTTCGTTCGTCACGGCAAAGACCTCCGGGCCATATGCGCTGCGGCAAGGGCGGCGAGCGCCGATCCGCAGAGCAGCACCGCGCCCAGAGTGAACGGTCCCCACCAGCCCACCGTATCGAACAGCGTGCCGCCGATCGCGGCGCCGCCGGTGATGGCGAGCTGGATGACGGTTACCTGCAACCCGCCGCCGGCCTCCGCGTCGTTCGGCAACGTTCGGCTGAGCCACGTGCCCCAACCGACCGGCGCGGCCATGCCGAAGAAGCCCCAGGCAACGAGCAGCAGCGCTGTGGGACCCGGGAGTGCACCGAAGGCGATGAGCGCGGCGGCCAGCGCAGCCATGACCAGCGGGATGACGGTGAGGATGCTGAACAGACGCGTGCGCAAAAGCCGGCCGACGCACCATGTGCCGAGCACCCCGGCCAGCCCCATCGCCAGCAGGACCGCCGAGAGGGCGGCGATATCGAGCCGGGTGACGTTCTCGAGGAAGGGCCGCAGATAGGTGAAGAGCGCGAACTGACCCATGAACAGCATCATGATCGACGCCATGCCGGTGGCGATGCGAAGACGGCCGAGCAGCGCCAGCGGGTTGCCGGCACGATTCCTGCGGCGCGGCGGCAGCGGCGGCAGGCTTGTCCATTGCCAGGCCAGCGCCAGGAGACCAAACGGCACGACGAGGAAGAAAGCGCCGCGCCAGCCGACATAGGCGCCAAGAAAACTGCCCAGCGGCGCGGCGATGGTGGCCGCAATGGCATTGCCGGCGTTCAGCATGGCGAGACCCTTCGGAACCATGTCTTGCGGCACGAGGCGCATGACGATCGCGTTCGACATCGACCAGAACCCGCCGATCGCGATGCCGAGCAGCGCCCGGCCGACCATGAGCAACGCGTAGTTCGGCGCGAAGGTGACAGCCAGACCGGACACGATGAGGAGGAGGGTGAAGCCGGTCACGACCAGTCGGCGGTCGATGTGGCGCGTGAGGCCGGCGACCAGCAGGCTGGTCACGACGGCGAAAGCGCCCGAAATCGAGATCGCCTGTCCCGCGCGGCCCCCGGTGATGCCGAGATCGGCCGCTAGCGGCGACAGCAGGCTGACCGGCATGAATTCCGACGCGATGAGCACGAAAACACACAGCGCCATCGACAACACCGCGCCCCATGCGGCGCGGTTTTCAACAAGCCTTGTGTCGTATGTGGTTTCCATGATTGGCATCCTGGCAAAGCGCCGGACGGATCAGCCGCAAATTCCCGTCGCTGCCAGAAGATATTGCAGGGGAACCCATTTAAGTAGACTAAGCAATCCGCATGGACTTATCTGCTCATGATATGAATGTCCGACGGGAGGTGCCCTGTGCAGCGCGATGGCATGAAGGATCTGCTCTGGTTCGTGGCGGTCGCCCGGGAGCGCAGCTTCACCAGGGCGGCGGCAAAGCTCGGAACCTCGCAGTCGACCCTGAGTTCGACAATCAAGGAGCTTGAAGCTCGTCTTGGCGTCCGCCTGCTGACGCGTACGACGCGGAGCGTCTCTCCGACCGAGGCCGGCGAGCGACTTTTCCAATCTCTCGTTCCCCGCTTCGAGGAAATCGAATCCGACCTCGCAAGCCTGGTGGCGTTTCGCGACAAGCCCTCCGGAACGGTCCGCATCACCCTGTCCGACCATGCGCTCCAGACGACCGTCTGGCCGAAGCTCCAGCCCTTGCTCAACGACAATCCCGACGTTCGCGTCGAGCTCTACAGCGACAACGGCATGAAGAACATTGTGGAGGAGCGCTTCGACGCAGGCGTGCGGCTTGGCGAGAGCATCGACCGGGATATGATCGCGGTGCGCATCGGGCCGGATTGGAGGCTCGTGGCCGTGGCTTCGCCGGACTACTTTTCCCGCCATCCGGTTCCGACCGCGCCCCAGGACCTGGTCGACCATGACTGCATCAATATGCGGCAGGCGACGTTCGGCGGATTGTATGCCTGGGAATTCGCCAGGGACGGCCGCGACCTTCGTGTGCGGGTGGAAGGCCAACTCACCTTCAATTCGTCCATTCCCATGATCGAGGCTGCGACAAGCGGTTTCGGGATCGCCTATGTCCCGGAAAACCTCGTCAGCCACCACATCGCCGATGGACGCCTCAGGCTCGTGCTTGACGACTGGAGCCCGCCTTTTGCCGGCTATCACCTCTACTATCCAAGCAGGCGACAGCTCTCCCCTGCCATGGCGGTGATCATCGACGCGCTCCGCCATCGCATCTGACCGCAGACTGTTTGGATCATGAAGCTGAGCTTGGTAAATGGCAGACATTGAGGTTGTCGTGACAAATCCCTAGAAGCTGCCTCTTATGTACTGCCGGATGGGATTCTGCTGGATCGCCTTTATTGGCCTGCGGCGTGAGAGAACGACTGCACGTGGTGGATCGCACGGTAGCCGTCTGTCGCGCATTTTCTGGTGCTTTCGTTTCAGCACTCTCGTGAGGCAGAATCCTTGAGGTTTTTTCACACTCATCCGGAACAAATAAAGAACATAAACTCCGTTCAAGGTATACGCTTCGATCGACCAGGCGTTTGCGATTGCTTATGAATCAACATGGTTATGCGGTCCGGAAGGCGCAATTGATTGACGAATCGAGCGCTCAAGCCGAAACCATGGCCGACATGGGGGATGGATAATGGTCGGTCTGAACTGGGATAAGCTGCTCAATCCACAACGCCGCAAGGATAAGGCCAGAGGAAAGAGCGTTGAGCGCTCCGCCAAGACCGCTGAGCATCGTACCGAGCTCGAACGCGACCACGACCGGATCTTGTTCTCTACGCCTGTCAGACGGATGCAGGACAAGACGCAGGTGTTTCCTCTCGATCCGCATGACAGTGTGCGTACGCGCCTGACCCATAGCCATGAAGTCGCCAACATGGCCCGCAGCTTTGGCACGGCCCTTGTCTACGTTTATCCTGACGAATTGAAAATGCCGCAGAGCGTAGTGGCGGAACGGAACGTCCCTGCTTTGCTTGAGGCGATCGGCCTTGCCCACGACCTCGGCAATCCCCCGTTCGGCCATCAAGGCGAGGACGCCATCCAGTCTTGGATGAAGGCAAGAGCTCCGGAGATATTCGAGGGATTGGACGAGGTTGCACTCAGGGAAGACTTTTTACGTTTTGAGGGCAACGCGCAGGCATTCCGGCTCCTGACGCGACTTCAGATCGTAAATGACTCTTTCGGCCTTAACATGACCTATGCCTTCCTAGCGGCGCTCATGAAGTATCCCAGCCCGTCGGATAAGGTGAACAAGAAGGTGCTCGCGCGCAAGAAGTTCAACTACTTCCAGTCCGAAGCCGATATCGCTGGAGAAGTGTGGGCCGAAACGGGCTTGGGTGAAGGAATCCGCCATCCGCTGACTTTCATTATGGAGGCCTGTGATGACATCGCTTATTCCATCGTCGATGTGGAAGATGCTGCCAAGAAGGGCCTAGTGAATTTCGATCGCCTGGCCGGCTTCCTGGAGTTCGAAGGTGCCGGCGATGCATGCATCGAATCGGTACTTGCAAAGGCGAAGGAGCAGCACCACGAATTTCGGACGCAATCATTGTCTGCCGCTGAACTCGACGACATCACCATGCAGATGTTTCGGGTCAACGCTATCGGCGTGATGATCGTGGCTGCGACCAAAGCCTTTGCCGAGAATCTGCCGGCGATGATGATGGGTAATTTCGACAAGGAGCTTATGGCGGCGTCGGACGCAAATCGCTTGTGGTCCCTCCTCAAGAGCTTTGCCGCCAAGCATATCTATCCGCACCGCCAAGTGCTCGAAGTCGAACTGCGGGGCCATCAGACGATCCACGGTCTCATGGATATCTTCTGGGCTGCGATCACCAACCGCAACGACCCGCTCGACATCGGCTCGAAGCGTACCACGCCCTTGCACCAGTACGTCTACTCACGCATTTCGGAGAACTATCGGCGTGTTGCCGAATCTCCCGACAACCGCATGCCTATCCGATATCGTGAGTTGCAACTGATGACGGACATGATGTCCGGCATGACAGATAGCTTCGCGATTTCGATGCTTGACGATTTGCGTAGGCGAGGAGCGGCATGAACATCAGCCATCATCTGCGCGACCGAGGCCTAAGCGACGACATCGCTGAATTCATCAGAGGATCGCAGGGTTCCGAGATCGGCGCGCTGGTCGATATTCTGGGTGGTGCAGGCGATAGCGCGATTTTCGGCGGGCTTCCGCGTGACTTCGCGCGCGAGGGTCGTGATGCGTTCAACTCCGACGTGGACGTTGTCGTCGATGCTTCGCCGGACGTGCTCGATAGCCTACTCCGTGCGCTTGGCGGTCAGCGCAATCGCTTCGGTGGGTATAGGCTCAAATACGGTCGCTTCGAGTTCGACATATGGGCTCTTCAATCAACTTGGGCCGTGAGCCACGGCTACGTGGCAGTGCACTCGCTAGACGATCTCGTGAGGACGACGTTTTTCGACTGTGATGCGGTAATCTTTCACTGCCGAACCCAGGTAATAACGCGTTCGGATCGGTTCTGGACGAGTATCGAGCAGGGCATTGTCGATATTAATCTCGAAGCCAATCCTCATTATATCGGCACGCTGGCCCGCACACTGAAGATATTGCTGGATTGGCGGCAGGATCTTGGCCCCAAGCTCACGAGCTATCTGGCGGAAGGCATGGCCCGCAACAGCGGAGAGATCGTGGACTATGTCGCGCGCAATGGCTTGGGTCGCCGCCTTGCGGCTGGCAGTGATCCGCACGCGGTCATGTCGGAGCTTTATGAGCACGCGGCAATCAGATCGTTCACTGAGGGCTCTCCCCCCTTCAACCATCTCCAGTGCGGACCAGGCGAGGTCGACAGGCAAAATAGTTGCGTGGAGCGGCTCAAAGTCTGGTGGCGTTAACGCTTGTGGGGCAATCATCGTAGCGCTCGAAGGTCCAACGGACCTGGATGGCACGACGGCCTTTAAAACACTGCCACCCCACTGGACTTCATTTTTCTTACCTGCTAGAAGGTGAAAAAAATGAAGTAGGGTCTGTCATGAGCATTATAGCAAGAGCCGCACTCTACCAGCATCCTTTTGACGCTCGCCGTCGTCTAACGGAACTGGGCATCTCTGTTGAGGCCTTGATCAAGGCTGTACAGGCTGGGCACGTGGCCCGGTTGAATTGCACTGACAATGACCCGCCGTTCATACCCGGTACCGAGGCCTGGAGAATGGTAGTGCGCACTCTGCGGGATGAGTTGGTGCCGCTTGGTTGGCGCAAGGACGATCCAAGCAACTACTCATTGGTGATCAACGATTCGAGTGAGATCAACATTGTCGTAGCAAGTGCCGACCACCTCACCTGCAGATGGCCTGGCATGCCAAGAACAAAGTCACTCAAGGGTCTCTTTACGGAGGCGGCCGTGTTGAAGAACAGTGTGGAGGGCGATCTCTTTCCCGATACAGTGAAAGCTGATCTGCTCCGAGCAGTGACCGTCCTTAACTACAAGACGTATATGCTGCTTATAAACATTGATGATGAACAGTGCCGGGCCGAGCTGTCATTGCCGTCAGACTTCGACGACCAAATGGTGACCGATTGGGCTGAACGCATTTTCATCCCCATACCTGGTGTGGACGGCGGCGTACCGCAGAAGATAGATAACACGCCCGATATCGATGTGCCGGTGAAGCGCAAGGCCGCATAAAATGTTCAACAAATCGCGGCTGAAAATAGCTCGTCAGCGTGCCGGGCTGACGATGCGGGAACTTGCGTCCAGAGTTGGTATCGAACCTCGTACTGTGACCGGTTATGAGGCTGGGGAATACCTGCCTAGCGACGACGTAGCTCGGAAATTCGCGCGGGTACTCGGCTTCCCTCTTGAATTCTTCATGGCTGAGGACCTGGACATTCCACTGGTGGAAGGTGTGAGCTTTCGCTCTATGAGCAAGATGACGGCTAGGCAGCGAGACGGAGCGATTGCCGCTGGCGCTGTAGCCTTCCTTCTTTCGGACTGGCTGGACGGAGAGTTTGACCTGCCGGACGCTGACCTGCCGGACATGCGGGAAGAGTTACCGCAGACTGCGGCAGCCGGGCTGCGAGACTATTGGGGCTTGGGCAACAGACCCATTAAGAACATGGCTCATTTGCTTGAGCTGAAAGGTGTTAGAGTCTTCTCCCTTGGGGAAGATGGCAAAGAGGTCGACGCGTACTCGCTGTGGCGGGGGGCGCGGCCTTATGTGTTTTTGAACACCCAAAAATCGGCAGAACGAAGCCGATTCGACGCTGCGCATGAGCTCGGGCACCTCGTGTTGCACAAACATGCTTCGCCAAACGGCCTGGAGGCAGAGAAGCAGGCTAATGAATTTGCCGCCGCCTTCTTGATGCCAGAGGCCCCGCTCCGGGCTGTGGGGCGAGTTTCCGGGCTTCCAAAAGTCGTGCAATTGAAGCAAGAGTGGTCGGTATCGGTTGCTGCTATGGCTTACCGACTCCACGAGATCGGTCTCCTTACCAAATGGAATTACCAGCAGATTTTCGTCGAGATCTCTAGGCGAGGCTGGCGGACTGAAGAGCCTTCGCCAATTCGACGCGAGCAATCCCAGATCTGGCAGAAGGTGCTAAGCGAGGTTCGCCGGGATGAACAGTTGGGATTAGTCGGGTTATCCCAGCTTCTTTCGTTGCCTGAGGCGGAGCTGGCGAAACTGTTGTTTGGTCTAGTGACCGTGGGTGTGCCGTCGGCCCCGCGTACGGAACCAGTTACGCCTCCTCGAGGCCAGCTAAGGCTGGTGAAGTAATCCAAATTGAACCCAGAGTTATTTTCGTGCACCATCTACTGTGCGGAACGCAAATCGTTCGCGCCCAGCGCGATCCAAGTTAACTTTCAGCCGCAGTTCGAACGGCAGCATTGAGATGCCGAAATGTGTCCTCAGACGTTCGACATTGAGGTCGATGCTGAGCGGCAGCTACTCCCGAATAGACACTTCAAACCTACCGGTCCGTTTCCGGCCCGTAGGCGACATCAGAACATTTGCTCGTCAATTGATCGCTCCAGGTGCAAAGAGGTCATAACGAACAGCCGGTGGTCGCCCGCTCATCCTCTTGCCATCCCCAAATTCTAGTCCTAAACTCTCTTTGAGAAAACCTTTTCCCAAAACCATGTAGCGTCTGCCGATCCGATATCGAGGCGCTACAGCCCAGTAAGAGAAAACCTTTTCCCAAACCGAGAACCGACACCCTAGTCATGGCCCCCGACACGTTGCCAGCACCCGCCAAACAACCAGTCACCCTGCGTGAAGTCGCGGCGATGGCTGGCGTCAGTGTGGCCACGGCGTCGAAGGCGCTGAACGGGCAGGGGCGGATGACGGCCGAGACGCGGCAGCGCATTCGCGAGACGGCGCAGCGGCTCGGCTTTCGCCCCAACAGCCTGGCGCAGAGCCTGCTGCGGCGGCGCTCCTTTACCGTCGGGCTGTTGACCAACGATACCTATGGCCGCTTTTCGCTGCCGGTCATGTCCGGCATTTCCGACGCGCTGGTCGATGCCGGCGTGTCGGTGTTCATGTGCAATGTCGAGGACGATCCGCGGCTGGCGCAGCTGCATGTCGAGGCGATGCTGGACAAACGCATCGACGGCATCATCGCCAGCGGCAAGCGCATCGACCGCCATTTGCCGGTCGACCTCGCCAATCTCGGCGTGCCCGTCATCTACGCCTTCAGCCAGCCCGATCCCGATGCCATCGCCTTCGTCTCCGACGATGCCGGCGGCGCGCGGCTGGCGGTCGAGCATTTTTGCCGCCTCGGGCGGCGGCGCATCGCCCATGTCAGCGGTCCCGCCAGTTTTGCCGTGGTGAATGAGCGGGCACAGGCTTTTCGCGATGTGCTGGCCGCGCACGGCCTGCCGGTGACCGAGCCCTTGCTCGGCTCGTGGTCGGAAGCCTGGGGGCATGAAGCCGTCGGAAAGCTGTTCGACGGCCCAATGCTCTTCAACAAGAAGGGGGAGAAACCCGACGCCGTGTTCTGCGGCAACGACCAGATCGCGCGCGGCGTCATCGATGCGCTGCGCGAGCGCGGCTTAGGCGTGCCCGGCGATGTCGGCGTCATCGGCTTCGACAATTGGGAGATCGTGGCCGAGGCGACCCGCCCGCCGCTGACCTCGGTCGACATGAACCTGGCAGCGCTCGGCCGCGAGGCCGGCCTCACACTGCTTTCGCTCGTCGGCGGCCAACCCGCCGCGCCGGGCATTCGAAAACTGCCGTGCCGGCTGGTGGTGCGTCAGTCATGCGGCCGTCCATTGGGCGGCTAGGAGAACGCGCGGCGCCATCTAAGGGAGCGCCGCAACAGGGAGGAGGAGAAAACCATGAGGAGGAAAACCATGAAGACCATGATTACCGGGTTCGCGCTCGCCGCGAGCATCATTGCCTTGCCTGCAATGGCCGCCGACACCGCCAACATCTGGGTTCGCGCCGACGGCTCGAACTTCATGCCGCGCATCGTCGATGCCTTCAACAAGGGTCATGAGAACCAGGTCAAGCTGGACATCATTCCCAATGCCGAGATCATCCCGAAATATGGCGCCGCCGCCGCCGGCGGCACGGCGCCCGACGCGCTGTCGCTCGACCTGATCTATACGCCGTCCTTTGCCGCCGCCGGCCAGCTCGAAGACATCACCGACTGGGCGAAATCGCTGCCCTATTTCGCCAGCCTGTCGCCGGCGCACGTCAAGACCGGCACCTACAAGGACCACATTTACGGGCTGCCGTTCTCGGCCGACGCCTCGGTGCTGATCTGGAACAAGAAACTGTTCAAGCAGGCGGGGCTCGATCCCGACAAGGGGCCGGCCAACTGGGCCGAGATCGAGGCCGATGCCGAAAAGGTCAACGCGCTTGGCGGCGACATCAAGGGCTTCTACTTCTCCGGCAATTGCGGCGGCTGCAACATCTTCACCTTCACGCCGCTGATCTGGGCCTCGGGCGGCGACATCCTCTCCGAGGACGGCTCGAAGGCGACGCTCGACAGCCCGCAGCTGCGCGGCGCCATCGACCTCTACCGCTCGATGGTCAAGAAGGACCTGGTGCCGGCCGGCGCGCAGACCGACACCGGCGCCAATTTCTTTGCCGCCTTCGCCACCGGCAATATCGGCATTTCGCCGTCCGGCGCCTTCGCCATCGGCGCGCTCAACACGCAATATCCGGATATCGACTATGGCGTCACCTTCCTGCCGGGCAAGGACAGCGGCTGGTCTTCGTTTGCCGGCGGCGACAATTTCGTCGTCACCAAGGGCACCAAGAAGCTCGCCGTGGTGAAGGAGTTTCTCGACTTCGCCTATTCGCTGGAGGGCCAGACCATCCTGGCCAAATACGGCAGCCTGCCGGTGCGCGGCGACATCGCCAAGGAGGCGCTGAAAGATCTCGATCCGCGCTACCAGATCGCCGCCGAAGCCATGGCCAAGGGCCGCACGCCCTATTCCGTGGTGTTCAACGACCTGATCAACTCGGCCAACGGTCCGTGGACGCAGATGATCAACGAGGTTGTCTTCGGCGACGACGTCGATGGCGCCATCGCCAATGCACAAGAGACCATGCAGTCGATCATCGACCAGGCGCAGAAATAAGGACTGGCCGGCGGCGAGGGCGCATGACGCCCCTGCCGTCGCAGGTCCTGATCCGGCCGCCCGATCCGTCTCCCTGGACGGGCGGCCGGCGCTCCTTACCCTCCCACTTGTGGGGAGGGT
>NZ_JAMYUO010000012.1:0-169989 GCF_040323125.1 Mesorhizobium sp. M0062 | reverse complement strand
GCCGTCATCAACAAGCGATTCGTGTGTCATCGCAGTGTAGAATCACACCCGATTCCGCAGGGCAATACCTATCTTAGCGCCTATGGGTCAAAGGGGGCGCTCACGAGCCGCCTAATCGATAGACCGGGATGCCGAGCTTGCGGGCCTTGTCGGCGAGGTTCTCCTGAATGCCGGTGCCGGGAAAGATGATGACGCCGATCGGCATGACCGCCAACATCTGGTCGTTGCGCTTAAAGGGAGCGGCCTTGGCGTGTCTGCTCCAGTCGGGCTTGAAGGCGACCTGCGGCACCTTGCGATGATCGGCCCAGCGGGCGGCGATCTTTTCAGCGCCTTTGCGTGATCCGCCGTGCATCAGCACCATGTCGGGGTGCTTGGCGCGGATTTGGTCGAGCTTTGCCCAGATCATCTCGTGATCGGCGGTATCGCCGCCGGAGAAGGCGATCTTGGGGCCGGCCGGCAACATGACCTCGGTTTCCGCGCGCCGCCTGGCCGCGAGGAAGTCGCGGCTATCGATCATTGCGGCGGTGAGATGGTGGTGGTTTACCATCGACCCCGTGCGCGGTCGCCAGGCAGAACCGGTGTACTGATCGTAGTGTTCGGCGGCCTGGTCACGCATGAGCTCGAAGGCGCCCCGCCGTTCGATCATGGTCTGGCCCTGGGCGGTGAGTGTCTCGAGTTCAACCGCCTTGATCTCGCTGCCATCCTGTTCGCGCTGCAGACAGCGCTGGGCCTGCTCGTTGTCTTCCAGTTGCCGCTCGATCCGTTGTACAGCTCGGTGGAAGACATTGGTTAGGGACCAGAGCAAGTCATCGAGGTCGGGTTCGAGGCGCGTGTCAGCCAGGGTGACGATGAGGGCGTCAAAGATGTCGGCCACGGCTCCGGCCACTTGGTCGCCACCGGGGAGCGGTCGCGGATCGGGCTCGTCCGCAAATGGTCGCCAGCCATAGAGCTGGAGTTCGGTGAGGATGTGATCGGTCGCAGAAGCGGCGTGGTGCGGTTCAGTGTCGTCGTGCTCTCTCATGGGGATACTCCCGTCGGTTTGACCGCGACCCTCGCGGCCTTCATGGCGACGAGAGCCCACGGGCGGGACGGTCCGACACCCGCAGCGATGCGGAGGGCCGGAGCGCAGCGGAGGATGGCGGCGGCCGACTATTTTGCCTCGCGATGGAAAGGCGTCGCGCCCGATCGCTGCCATTCGCGACCAGTCGCGCGCGCCGGAAAATAGTCGGCCGCCGCCATTGCCTGGCCGGCCAGTTCGTGGGCCGATCGCCCTCTCGAAGGCCGGGTCTCGGCTCTCTGCCGGCGGGTCACTCATCCATGCGCCGCACCGGCACCGTGCGCCGCGCGCTTCCCCTCCCGGCTCATGCCGCCTGTGTCAGATATCGGATGCGATCTTTGCGCATGAGCTGGTCTGCAATCGAGGCCCGGAAGGCCGCAAGTCCGAAGCGGCTGAGGTCTTCGTTGAAGTCTTGCATCGCTGGCGACAGCACGATTGCATCGATTCCGGCGTCCGTCGCGCGCTCGAGCAGGCTGTCGCGGGCACCGTCACCGGCCGGATCGTTGTCGCGGATGACATAGAGCCGGCGCAGGGTTGGCGGGAACAGGATGGCGGCTAGATGGGCTGCCGAGAGTGCCGCAGCCATCGCCATATCGGGCAAGGCGCATCTGAGCGACAGCGTCGTCTCAATGCCCTCGCCTGCCGCCATGACGCTGCCGGGTGCACCGAAGCGGACGGCGTGACCCAGAAGGTCACCCATTGCGCGACGCGGCGTGTCGACGAGCGCCTTGCCGGTGCCGTCCGGTGCGAGCCAGGTGCGGTGCGCGCCGGTCAAATGTCCATCAAGGTCGGTGACAGCAGCGATCATTGCCGGCAAGGTCTCGGTCGGTCCATGATCGCCGGGCCGGTAGTAGCAGCGCGGATGGAACCGCAGCGATCCGGTGCCGGACAAAGTCGCAATGCCACGTCCACGCAAATAGGTTTCCACGAGGGTGCCGATAATGGGCTTCGACATGGCGACCAGTCGGCGAGCCGCTTCCGGAGATCCAATGGGGACCTGCGTGATCGGCGCGGCCGGTCGGGGTGGCATGGCATCTGGCATAGCGAGAAACAGGCGCGCCTCATCGGCGACGTCCCGGAAGTTGACCAGTCCGAGGGATTCGCGGATGACGTCGAGCAGGTCGCCATGCTCGCCGGTAGCGGCGTCGGTCCATTTGCCTGGCGGTCCCTTCGGGGATGGCTGCAGACGCACGAACGTCGAGCGGCCCGGCGCATTGCGGACGTCGCCGACGCTCCAATAGTTGCCCTGGCGACGGCCATTGGAGAGGTAGTGGCGGCACACCGCCTCGGCATGTTCGGCGAGGCGGTGTGCGAGGTCGGATGCAGCGTGACGCGGAATCATGCAGCCTCCCGCTCACTGACCCGCTCGATTGGGAAGCGGTCGAGCACGCGCTCCAGCACGGCGAGCCCGTTGGCGTCGATCGGCACGAACATCCTGAGCTTCCACGAAATGATCTCGTGGAAGAGACCGTAGGCGGTGAGGCGCTCCCGCATCATGTCGGTGAAGCCCGACAGTTCGATGCGCCACGCGCCCATGACGCGGCTGCGGCGAAGCTGGAGACCCTCGGCGAGATCAAGGATCGTCCGCCCGTCGATCAGCGCCGCGAGCGCCTGCTCGGGCGATAGCGATGCGACGCCTGTCGCCGTGGCGTTGGCGGCCCAGGCCGGCGTGACAAGGCGACCAATTATGCGCTCGCCCTCGTCGGTCTGAAGTCGAAAAACGCGGGTCGACTCGTTTGGCAGACGCTTCCAGATCGGCAACAACAGGCCCGTCACCATGTGCAGCACGGCATCGGCAAACTCGGGAGTCTCGGCGACCTCCGCATTCCATGCTGCAGCGAAAGCTTCACGGTGGGCCTCGACCCAGCGGGTTTCGCCCATAGCCTTGAGCGGCATGTTCTGGCCTTCCATTGGCCGGATCAGGCGGACCCGCGGCTCGATCTCGCCGTCGTCGAGCATGATGCTGGTGGTTGGGATCTGCACGGCGGCGCGGCCAGATTGCTCGTTGATCAGTAGGATGGCGCGCAAATCGCGAAGGTGATGGAGCGCCGCATCGAGCATGACGGGCCGATTGCGCTTGCGCTGGGTGATCGTCAGCAGCCGCGTTTCGGCGCCGGTGCGCGGATGGGCGTAGATGACCTGCCGGTCGGTGATGACGAAGCTCTCGGCCCGCAGGGTCTCCAGCCCGGTGTCATAGGTGCCCGAGGCGATGGCGCCACCGATCCGAGCGGCCAGAAGCTGCTCGAAGGCGCCGAACAGCACGCCCTGCACTTCGATGGTCAGCGCCAACAGGCGATTGAGGAAGGTGGTGATCGGCGGCAACTCGTCCTTGATGCCGTTGTTGTCCATCAGCTTGAGACCGGTCGCCGCCTCGAAACGCTGGAGTGTGCAACCCTCGACCTTGCCGCGTACGATCAGGAGATAGAGCTGCCGCAAGGCATCGCCGGCATAGTGGCTTTCAAGATTGTCCTCTGGCCGGAACAGCCCTTGGCCACCGGTCTGGCGCTGGCCGCGCGTGATTGCGCCCAACGTGTCGAGACGGCGGGAGATCGTCGAGAGGAAGCGCTTTTCCGCCTTCACATTGGTCGAGATCGGCCGGAACAGCGGCGGCTGCGCCTGATTGGTCCGATGCGTGCGGCCCAGGCCCTGGATGGCGGTGTCGGCCTTCCACCCGGCTTCGAGCAGATAATGCACACGCAGCCGCGTGTTCCGTGCCAAGAGTTCGGCATGGTAGGAGCGACCCGTCCCGCCGGCGTCGGAAAACACCAGAACGCGCTTCTGATCGTCCATGAAGGACTGCGCCTCGGCCAGATTTGCCGACCCTGCTCGGTGCTCGACGACCAGGCGGTCGCGCTTGCGCACGATGCGGCGCGAGCGGCCAGTGACTTCGGCGACGAGGTCCGCGCCGAAATGTTGGACGATCTGGTCGAGCGCGCCGGGGACAGGCGTCAAGCTGGCGAGTTTCGCGATCAGCTCGTCGCGCCGGGCGACCGCCTCGCGGCTCTCGACCGGCTGGCCATCGCGGTAGACCGGGCGCGACGACAGATTGCCCTCCGAATCCGTGAAGGGCTCGTAGAGCTGCACCGGGAAGGAATGAGCGAGGTAGTCGAGGACGTATTCGCGCGGCGTGATATCGACGCGAACATCGTTCCATTCCTCGGTCGGCAACTCGGCCAGCCGCCGCTCCATGAGCGCCTCACCCGTCGAGACGATCTGGACAACGGCCGCATGGCCCTCCTCCAGATCGCCGGTGATGGATTTGATCAGGGTCGGTGTCTTCATGCTGGTCAACAAATGGCCGAAGAAGCGCTGCTTGGCGCTTTCAAAGGCGCTGCGCGCGGTCGACTTGGCCTGGGCATTGAGCGTGCCGGTGCTGCCGGTGATGTTGGCCGCCTGCATCGCAGCATCGAGATTGTTGTGGATGACGCCGAAGGCCCCAGCGTACGCGTCATAGATGCGGACCTGTTCGGGCGTCAGCTCATGCTCGAGCAGTTCGTATTCGACACCGTTGAAAGAGAGCGAGCGGGCGGTATAGAGGCCAAGTGCCCTGAGGTCGCGTGCCAGTACTTCCATCGCCGCCACGCCGCCAGCCTCGATCGCCTCGACGAACTCGGCGCGGGTCGAGAATGGAAAATGCTCGCCGCCCCAGAGGCCGAGCCGCTGGGCATAGGCGAGATTGTGCACGGTGGTGGCGCCAGTCGCCGACACATAGACGATGCGGGCATTCGGCAGGGCGTGCTGTAGCCTCAGGCCGGCACGGCCTTGCTGGGAGGGAGCGGCGTCGCCGCGTTCGCTCTTGCCGCCACCGGCATTTTGCATGGCGTGCGCCTCGTCGAAGATGATGACCCCATCGAAATCCGGACCCAACCATTCGACGATCTGCTTGACCCGCGAAAGCCTCTCGCCGCGATCGTCGGACCGCAGCGTGGCATAGGTGGTGAACAGGATGCCGTCCGCCAGCGTGATCGGCCTGCCCTGCGGGAAGCGGGAGAGCGGGGTGACCAGCAAGCGCTCCATGCCGAGCGCGGACCAGTCGCGCTGCGCATCCTCGATGAGCTTGTCTGACTTGGAGATCCAGACGGCCTTGCGACGGCCCTGCATCCAATTGTCTAGGATTACGGCGGCGGACTCGCGGCCCTTGCCTACACCGGTACCGTCGCCGATCATGAAGCCTTGCCGGAAGCGCACGGCCCGCGCCGCGTCATCTGCCGCCGCGCTAATTACGTCAAAGGTATCGTCGAGCGTCCAGGCGCCGGCGAGATACTCGGCGTGAGCATCGCCCGCATAGATGACGGTCTCGAGCTGCGCGTCCGAGAGCAGGTCAAGGACGTTCTTCGGCAGGCGCGGCCGATAACTCGGCTTGGGCGGCGCGACCGAGGCCATGGCCGCCGATTGCACGAGTTGGGTGGGGTGCGGCTGCGCGCCGGGAATGCGGATCGCCTGAAGCGCGTAGTCCTCGTAGATGGCGTCGCTGATGTGGCCGCCCTCGGCGGCCTTCCAGTCGAGCACCTGATAGGCGAGCTCAACGGCATCGGGATCAGTGAGCGGTGGCCGCGGTGTTATTCTTGCCGTGGGACCAAGATAGCCGCGCACTGTGCGGGGTGCGGCCGACGACGATGTGGGAGTTGCACCTGCGGGTATGGTGACCGGCAGCCGTGCCGGCACATGCTCGCCGACCCATGCGATCAGCGTCGCGGCATCCGGGGCAACGCCCTGATCTGCCGGGAACACGTCCGGATCGTCCGCCGGCACCCGGTCGATGACGGTGAGGCGTGTCGGAAAGGTCGTGCCATGCTTGGCGTAGGCCGAGCCGTCGATGGCGGCGGAGAAGACGATGCGGCCACGTTCCTGCAGGCGAGTAAAGGCGGCGGTCCAGGCCGGGTGGTCGGGCGCGAAGTTCGCACCGGTAATCGTCACCAGCCGCCCGCCGGGCGCAAGGCGCGCCAGGGCCGAGGCGATGTGCCGCCAGGCCGCGTCGGCCATGCGGCCCTCGACGTTGGCCATGACCGAAAAGGGCGGGTTCATCAGCACCACGCTCGGCACGGCGCCGGGATAGAGATGGTCGTCGATCTGGGCGGCGTCGAAGCGGCTGGCGCAGACGGCCGGAAAGAGGCCGGAGAGAAGTGCCGCGCGGGTTTCGGCAAGCTCGTTGAGAATGAGCGAGGCGCCGGCTATCTCGGCCAGGATGGCGAGCAGCCCGGTGCCGGCGGAAGGCTCCAGCACACGGTCGGCCGGCGTGATGGCAGCGGCCGTTGCGGCGACCATGCCGAGCGGAATCGGCGTCGAGAACTGCTGGAAGGTCTGTGCTTCTTCGGATCGGCGGGTATGCGTCGGCATGAGCCGGGCGATCTTCGACAATGCTGACAGCCGGAGAGCCGGAGACGCGGCCTTGCGGAACAACGCCTTTCCGTACTTGCGCAGGAAAAGGACCGTCGCAGCCTCGCAGGCATCGTAGGCCTGCTTCCAGTCCCAGGCGCCGGCGGCGTCGGAGGCGCCGAATGCGGCTTCCATCGCCGCGCGCAACTTTGGCGCGTCGATGCTGTCGCCGCGCTCGAGATGGGGAAGCAGAAGGCCGGCGGCGGCGAAGATAGCGCCGGCTGCACCGGTTTGGGGGAGCGGGAGCGGCGCGGCTGCGGGAACTGCCACAGCGGGCGAGATCATGTACATGGTGTGAACCTCGGGAGAGCGGGGACAGGATCGAGCCGCGCGGCGCTCTCTCTGGACCGTGCGGATTCAAAACCATCCCGGCTCGCCTCTCCCTCTCTGGCCTCCACCGAAGCCAAAATGAAACAAGCGCCCCGCCATGAGGTGGAGCGCTTGCCGGTATCAACCGATCTCGATCATATTCCGCCGTCAGGCCCCGACTTCTGTAGGAAACCATTGGCGCTGTCGGGATCGGGCGGCAGGTAGGCATCATAGGGATTGCCGTCGGCAAGATGAGCGAACGGCGTGAACTCGTAGTGAAGAAGAAAGGGCCGAGCGACCCGCGCCACTCCGCCGACGGTGCTATCCGGCGGCGACCGCGTGTGCGGCAGTCTCATGGGTGGCCGAGCCGTCCTCGTCATCACCGGCCAGGAATTCGGGGAGGTCAGCTTCCTCGCCCACATTCGGCCGGGCGGCGTCATTGCCGCGAAGGCGGAGCGGTTCGGGTAGCCAGCCACTATCGGCCAGGAGGCGCTCGGCCTCTTTGGCCATGTCGGCCTTCTTGAGATGGTCGATAAGCTGGGCGGCCTGGTCGCCGGCGCCTTCGCGCACGGCTTCGAGAATGCGGGACTTGGTGACGCGACCGAGATAGTTATCCACCGTCGGCCGCCAGCCGGCATCTACCATGTCAAGCCCGGTGGCACGGGACAACCGATCGGCTTCACGCCGGCGCTGATCGAGTCCATGCTGGGAAACGCCGCTGCCGTAGGGATTGGGTCGTTCGAACAAGGCGTTGATCCCATAGCTGACGCAATGCGCCAGCAGCGTCTGCCGGCTTGCTTCATCGAGTCCGTCGAGCCACGCCCATAGGGCCTCGTCGTCATCCAGTGGAATGTCGCTCTTCCATGCCTCATGGCGCTCATGGACGGCCTTGGCCGCAGGGCTGTCCTTGAGACCGACGTCCTGCCACGGCAAGTGGACATGTCGGACGAAGGCCTCGACGCAGCCGATGGCGGAACGCTGACCGAAGGTGTCGAGGACGAGCCGGTGCAAGAGCGCCGTGATGGCCACATGCCGGTTCTCGGCCAGTGCGTTGCGCAGCGCCAACGTGCGATGGGCAGTAAGTTCGATGACCAGGCGCTCGGGTAGCGGCTTGATGGTGTCGCCGTCATCCTCCTCAGGCTCGGACGCCTGCGCGCCGATGGTGATAATCGCGCGGGCCGAAGGATTGTGTCTGCTGTCTTCGTTCTCGGTGGCGCAACCTGGCTCGGCCGAGTGGCCGTCGACCGCCTGCATCGCTTCGTCCTCGGGGCGCACATGGGCCCGATCGACGACGAGATCGCCATCACGATCGATGCTGATGAACACACCGGCGCGGGCGATCTCGGCCCCATCGTAGTGCATCGGCCGGCTCTCGAAGGCCTCAAGCGCGGTCTCGATTTGACCGAGGCGCTGATCGACATCGTCGGGGAGTTCGTCGGATTCGCCATACTCGGCTTCCAGCCGGTCGTACTCCGCTCGCAGGGCTTCGCGTTCCGCCCGCTCCGCGTCGGTCAGACCGACGGGGGTGCCAGCGATTGCCCGCAGACCGTGATTGTACCCGTAGGGCAGATCGGCATCGACCACGATCCACTTCCAGCCCTCCGCCGCGATTTCGTCGGCGATCGACTTCAGCCTATCGCCGACCAAGCGGTCGAGCAGAGCGGGGTCCTGCAGCCAGCCGCCATTGTCGGCCTCGAACAGGTCGCGCAGCACCACGCCGCCGGCAGCGACATACGCGTCGACACCGACGAACAGCGCCCGGCGATCGCTTGCCCGCACAGTGGTCTCCGTCAGCAGGCGCCGGATCTGCTGCGGCTCCTTCGACCAGGAGTTTTCGAGCGCCTCCCAGACCTGCTCCTGACGGGCGTGATCGTCGGTCACGGTGAACGCCATGAGCTGCTCGAGCTTCATGCCATCCTGCTCGTAAATCTCCTGCAGCTTGGCCGAAACCCTGGCCAGCCTGAGGCGCTGCTGCACGAATGTTGCGGAGACGAAGAAGCGTGCGGCAATCTCCTCATGGCTCGCGCCCTGGTCATGAAGTGTCTGGAAGGCGCGAAACATGTCGAGCGGATGTAAATCTTCGCGCTGAAAATTCTCGGCCAGCGAGTCCTCCTCGATCGGGACCGCGCTGTGGGCGTCGCTTATGACGCAGGGAACTGGCTCGGTCTTGCTCATGCGCTTCTGCTTGACCAGCAGTTCCAGCGCGCGATAGCGGCGCCCGCCAGCCGGCACCTCAAACATGCCGGTCTCGTTGCCCTCGCCGTCCAACACTGGCCGGACGTTGAGGCTCTGGAGCAGGCCGCGCCGAGCGATCGACGCGGCGAGGTCCTCTATGGTTTCCCCGCGCTTGATGCGCCGGACATTGGACTGGCTCAGCATCAGCTTGTTGAAGGGGATGTCACGTGAAGCGTTGAGGGTGATCTTCTGCTTGGGCGTAGCCATGTGGACTATCTCCGCGACGGGCGGCCGAAACTCTCTCGTCCTCCAAACCCGTCAAAAAAGACGGGCGCAGCCCTCTCACTCTGAGGACTGAGCCGCACCGAAGATCCAGAGGTGGGGACAGGGCCGCAGACACGACTGCGCATCTGCGGCTTGCGGATTACAAGCTGAGATCTCACTCGCCGTCTCGGCCAGATTGGCCGGCATGGTCGAGTTGCGTTCGGGGTCGCGAAGGTTTCCGCCCCGGCGGACCGCCTCTGCCCAGACGGAAATCGGCAGGTCGGTGCCAAAGAGCATGTCCCGCTCGATGCCGATGCCGAGAGGCAGCCGGATCGACGTCATCTCGAGCGCGGTTGCGAGCCAATTCCTTCGCCGAGTTGATTTGAAGAGCTTCACCACCCGTACGTGTTCGGCGTCGCGATCGCGGCTATTGGCGAGCAGGCACGCGCAGTTCCTCGGTGAGAACGATCATGCCGCCCTCTTCTCGATTTCGACCTCATCGACGCTGGCGGGCCCTGCCCTGGTTCCGTTGTCGGGTTGCGGAAGGAAGGCGAGCAACCAGTCGGCTGCCTTGCTGGCTTGGGAGGCGGCACGCACGATGGCTCGGTTGTCTTCGCGCAGGACGTCGAGCCAGGAGGCCAGGTAATCGGCGTGGCGCACGGTCGGCGCAATACCTCGCGAGGCGCAGCAGAAGGCTGCGTTCATTTCGGCGACCAGTTCCTCGAAAGCATATCGCTTTGTGCCGAAGGCGCCGCCGAGGTCACGGCCGACGCGGGAGGGATGGCCGGTCGCATGGCCAAGCTCGTGCAGGGCGGTGCGGTGCCAGTCAATGGTCTCGAAATACGCCTGCGGAGGCGGCACCTGCACGTAGTCGTGCGCCGGCACATAATAGGCGCTATTGCCGCCGATGCGGAAATCGATCCCTGTCGCCTTGATCAGTGCCTCGACGGCCGGTTCGATCAGTCCGGGCTCTGGTGCGGGCGGAAACACCGCCAGATCGTCGGGCAGATTTTCGCATTGCGCGACGTTGAAGACGGTGAAGCGCTTCAGAAACTGTATGGCCCGTGCTGCCTCGCCGGTCTCCCGCGCGCGTTTCTTCTCGTCGTCAGGGATGAAGCGGTCAGAATAGACGACGGTGGTCCGTGTTCGCCCTTGCGGACATGGCCGCCCAGCGATAGCGCCTGGCGGAAAGTCAGCCAGCCCTGGACGGGAAAGCCATGCTCGACGACCGCACCCCAAAGGATCAGCACGTTGATCCCCGAATAGGCACGGCCAGAGGCGGCATTGGCCGGCATGGCGAGGGGTGCTTGCGCCGCCGCCGTGCCCCAGGGCACCCAGGGAAAGCGCCCAGCCTCCAGCTCGGCGATGATCTTGTTGGTGATGTCATCATAGAGGCTTGCCCGGTCGGCGCCGGCGCGAGCGTAATGTCTGGACATCGGGTTTCTCCGCGACGGGCGCCGGAGGCCTCTCCTCCAGCTCTCAACCCGTCACGGCAAACCGGTCCGTACTCTCGCTCTAGAGGCTAGCCCAGGCCTCGAGGGGGACGCTCCCGGACTTGGGGCAAAGGCGGTCCGCGCCAATCAGTAGTGTCGCTGACCTATGGTTATTGCTGCCGGACTGCGTGCCGAATGCGGTCGGTAAGCGTTTGTGCGACGTCGAAATAACCTTCCCAGGCTTCGCGCAACTGAGCCCGCGCGGCGGCGGCGAAGACATCGAAGCCGTTGGCGTTTTTCGCAGGTGGGCAACTCATCCCAGCTGACAGGCACCGCGCACGACGCCCCCGCGCGTGCCCGAGTCGACCAGGGGCAGATTGCAGTGGAGCCCTGGCCGTTGCGCAGGTAATCGAGAAACATTCGGCCCTTGCGCTTCGCCTTGCTCATATTGGCGACGAAGCGCAACGGATCTGTACGGGCCAGCAGTTCGGCGAAGTCCTGGCAGAAGCTCTTGACCTCGTCCCAGTCTGCCTCCGGGAGGAGCAGGACGACCACATGAACGCCCTTGCCGCCGGACAGCAACGGCCACGACTGCAATCCAAGCGCTTCCAGAATGCTCCGAATGTCGAGGGCTGCCTGCTTGACGGCAGCAAAGCCCAAGCCCTGTCGGGGTCGATGTCGAAGATCATGCGGTGCGGCAGATCCGGCTGCTGGCGACGGCTTCCCCAGATGTGGAATTCGAGCACGTTCGTCTGGACGCCCGCGATCAGCCCAGCCAAGTCATCGACCACGAGATGCGGCTTTCCTTACCGGACACCTTCTCCAAGTGGCCATCATGGATGGCCCTGGGCACGCCTGGCAGGTTGTGCTTCTGAAGAAGGTCTGCTGCAGGTCGCCGTGAGTATCGCGCACCAGCGACAGCGGCCGATCCTGAATGTGCGGCAGCATCTTCTCGGCGACCACTGCGTAGTAGGCGGCGAGCGTGGATTTGGTCACCTTGGTGCCTGGATACATGACCTTGTCCGGATGCGTCAGCTTGACGCCGACAGCAGCGGCGATCTCGTTGCCGGATCGAGATTGGCCGAGTCTCTGGGCCGTTTGCGCCTTTTGTTGAGAGTGCCGTCTACTCGGACATGAGGAACTCGGATACATGTCAATACGCTGCCTGGGATTCGGTTCCATGCCCAAGCACCGCGCCGGCGACCGTCGGCGCTCAAGGAAGAACGGCGCATAAGCCGCAGTCCTGCGCGCGGCCGCAACAGCGGACAATTGTCACGCGCAGGACGGAGGAAATTCGCCCCCCGCCGCGGGCGGTGAACAGGACAGCCGTAGGAGCGTCAGCATAGCGCCGGCCGCAGGACGGGACGCGGGACCGACTGTCCCCGTCCGCGGTGGTCCGCATGTTTTGGTTCGAAGCCCACCGGCTGAGATCGCGCAGTTCAGTTCTCGACAGTCCGACCGCTGATCCGCGATGATGCAAACAGGATTGAACCACACCAGAGCCGAGTTTGGCTGCAAGAAATCGATCTGGTCTTGCACCCTTTCGGCTTCTTCCTCAATTGCGTTGCAGCTTGTGAATTCCAAGCCTGACAGGCCCTCCCCTGTCACAACTCGTGCAGAAAGCGCTCGCTCGACCGAACTGAGAATGCGGCTTTTCCATTGCGCTCAATGAGGCGTTTTGCCGTTGCATGGTGCGAACATGATCTGCAACAAGCTCGCAACACATGCCACTCGCGAAATGTCGAGCGCCCATACAGGCCACCGTGAACGCTGCCAGGCGCTCTCAAGCGTCAACGCCGGTTGCTGTTTAGCTGGCGACGTCCCTTGGCACGCTTTCGGTCGGAGAAAAGCGAATATCCGCCGTCCTCCCGAAATCTGCAGCGACGCATGAGCCCCGGGCTTGACCCATTGCGTCGCCGAGATTTATTCCCTTGGGCGCCGGCATGGTGTGCCCCAGGAACCTCTTCCACAGTCGCTAGCCAATAGCGGGGCTCGAATTGATGCGGCTGAGCCCACAAATTGGTCGATCGCGCGGCCAATCGAAAGCCATGAAGAGAGGTGGAAACCCTGTAGTGCCGAAGTATCACGTTGAGGGGATGGATGGTGCTACGCAGACGGCCATACGGACAGTCAACGCCCATGTGGGCTGCGCTAACGCTTCGACGCGCCATCAAAGCATTGACCATGTTGGGGGGCGATCGCACCGCTGATGGCCAGCGAAGGCCAACAAGTGGTCCGGCTACCCTTGGAGCCAATCCGCATTTCTGGCGATTTTTCCCTGGAGCAATCAGTGCATTGACATGAACTCGGCCGTTTTATTGTTCCTTGCTGAGTGCAGGTAATCGTGCCGGAACTCAGCAAGAAAGGCCAGTCCTTCCCAATCATGGATGGTCAATTGGCCATTCACAAGTGATGTAAGGTGCTTCTCCCGAAGAGACTTGAGCGTGCGGTTGATGTGGACTGCCGACAGCCCTGTCGCCTCGCCAAGGTCAGCTTGAGTCACACCAAAAGCGCAGGTTTGATCGGACGCAAGTCCGGCATCTTCCATACGTAGCATGATTTCACAGAGAAGGTGGGCCACTCGGCCAAGCGCTTGGCGCTTCCCGACATTGACCACCCATTCGCGAAAAATCGATGCATCAACCAGTGTCGTTCGCCAAAGATTTGCCGCCAGCCTGGGGTGGCGTTCGCAG
Organism: Mesorhizobium sp. M0062; assembly: GCF_040323125.1. Taxonomy (NCBI): domain Bacteria; kingdom Pseudomonadati; phylum Pseudomonadota; class Alphaproteobacteria; order Hyphomicrobiales; family Phyllobacteriaceae; genus Mesorhizobium; species Mesorhizobium sp. M0062. The sequence goes on along the minus strand of NZ_JAMYUO010000012.1, from coordinate 156,682 downwards.
AGCAGCCGGATAGCCGAGTGATCTATGAAGCCAACACTGCAAGCGCTCACCGTTCGAACGTCGCTATCCAACAGATCGAGGTGCAGGCTCAACAGATCGGGCATGTCGCCAGGCACATGATAAGCAGTGACCTGACGCTTCCCGTCTCCTGTTACCTTCGAGGTGCTGGCTAAGCCAGCCAGGACCATTATGCACCGGGACGGCTGGTCGCCTTCCCGGACCAAGTTCTGGTTTGCGCCAATCGCAACGATCCTTATTCTTACCGCGTCGAGAGCTTGACGCTCACCTGACGTGAGGGTGAAGGCACGATGGAACTTGGCGGTTAAGGGGCTTTGATAAAGCATGTCGGCTCTCCGTTTGGGCGGGAGCGCTATGGTCTCTCAGTCACCCGCGGCCAGCAGAACGCGAATGATGCCCGACCTTATATCATAAACACCGGACCGACTTAACCTGTGATAAGTCTGGCACTGCTTCCGATGGTCCTTTCCCCATCGGCAAACACAGGCTCAACAGGATTGGTGCTTACGAGGGAAGCGGCCCATCATCGGGCCTCGAGTTGCGCAGCTGCGGCAGCAGCTATAATAGATCGTTCTCAAATTCGAGGACTCACACCATGACCGACGCCCCCGACCACGCCGCTGAACTGGTAGAACTCACGGCGGATGTGGTATCCGCGTACGTCAGCAACAATCCCGTGCCGGTCGCGGGCTTGGCGGACCTGATAGCCTCAGTGCACGGGTCGCTGTCTGGGATTGGCCATCGCGTGGCTGCCGCGACCGAAGAACCAGTGCCTGCGGTAAATCCAAAAAGGTCAGTATTTCCCGATTACATCATCTGTCTTGAAGATGGTAAGCGGTTCAAAACCCTTCGGCGACATCTGCGCGTGGATTTCGGTCTCACTCCTGACGCGTATCGAACGAAGTGGAACTTGCCATCCACTTATCCGATGGTCGCTCCCAACTATGCGGCCTCACGGTCTGCCATGGCGAAGTCGATCGGTCTGGGTAGGAAGGCACCGCAGCCCCACGGCAACTGCAACGGGCAAGGCAAGGCCGACGGCTAAGGCTAAAGCGTAGCTTCCGCGATCACACCATTACCACCGCGGCACCAATCGGCGATGTATGCATCGCGGCGGACCTGTCCGCTCTTGGCCGGTGCCCACCCAGGTTCCCCAACCCATGGCGCCGGCCATTTGTGGCCCACACCTCAGCTTCGTATTGCTGCCCAATCTTTTCTTGTTGTAGGCCGCTTACGACGTTAATCTCCGCTTGGCCTGATTGCTGGGAGGCAACGCCATGGCTGACATAATTCCAATTCGCAAAGCACGCCCTTGTGTCGAAGTTGGCAAACCCTGTGGCGAGTGGTTTGTCCGCGTGATCGAGGAAGACCAGGAACTCACCCGATCATTCAAGCTCGAATCCTATGCCGTGGCCTTTGCAGAAGGCCAAAGGTCGCGTCTGCATCTCAACACGTTTTCGCGGCTGTAGAGCAAGCCTATGCAGAGGTCCGCAGGGTTACTGGCGAATTTGGGCGATAGCATCGAAGCCATCGCCGGCCACATTGCGACCATGGAAACGCGACAACTGCACCAATAGCTCAAGTCGTTGCCATCGAGATCGGAAATCGCCAGCGCGGAAATGGTGATGGGCATCCTCGTCTATCGAGAGGTTGAACTGCGCCGCCGGCGGGGGACGGGCGGCAACGTGCTGCCCTTCCCCGGTCTCGGGACTCCACCTATCCAGCACTAGGCAGCGACGCCGGACCTGTAAGAGGCCATCGGATAGCGCATCCCTGTCGGTGATTGTTCACGTTCTTGAGCAGCACTTCATGCGGATCCTGCACGGCCTGGTGATTGTCGCAGATCGGCGACAATCGGGCCGACGATTGCCTTGTGCAGCCGTTCCGCCTCGATCTTGAAGCGGGCGAGCTGTTCCTGCGAAACGTGTTGTGAGGGGTTTTCGTCTTGACCATGGTAGCGAACTCCGTTGAGGGGATCGCCGCAAACGGTTCTTGCACAAAAAAGCCCGTCGCGGTGAGCGACAGGCTATTATGACATCAGGGGATTAGAACTTGTAGGCGATGCCGAAGCGAACCTCGTTGGTCTTCAGATCAACGTCGGCATTGACCAGACCACCAAAGGATTCTGTACCGAAGTCGGTATAGCGATACTCGCCTCGCAGCAGCAGATTGTCGGTCATGGCATAATCCAAGCCCACGCCTATCGTCCATCCTGTGAATGTATCTCCGAACGAAGGTCCGCCTCCATTATTACTTATGTCGACATCGCCAAACGCAACGCCACCCGCAATATAAGGAAGAAAGCGATCAACGGCATATCCTAGGCGCAGTCTTGCCGCCGCACTCCAGTTGAGTTCTTCGGTGGCGATGCCGCCCGGGATCGGGATACCAGGAGCGCTGAAGACTTGGCCGCTGCCATCAACATTCGCATATACGACGTCCAGCTCCGCGCCAATCACAATGTTATTGGACATCTGATAGTTGTAACCGGCGTAGACGCCACCAAGGAACCCGTCGGGATCTGTGTCGACAAAGCCCGGCCCACCGATTTCGTCTATGTTGCCATTCCCCCAAGCATAGCCTGCCTGTAGGCCGACATACCCACCCGTCCAGCTAAAGACCGGCGCGGCTTCTGCAACGATGGCATCGGCAGCATACGCCGACGAAGCCAGCAGAGACAACGACAGACCAAGAAGCAGCTTCTTCATAGGTGATCTCCTGTAACTAACCTTTTTGGTAGCAGAGCGCGCCGATTGATGCAGTTGTTTTTCTGCCACAGTTGGCCGAATTCAAATCGGCCGCCCGCACTTACATGAGAACCTTATGCCAACTCGCTGGTGGCGATCGGATCGCCCCTCGCCACAGTGGGCAACTGCTCGGCCACCCAAACTGTCCGGAACCTTCAGGCCGGGAACACTCATTCCGGTATCCCAGAATTAACATCGAGGAGGGTACGATAAAGGCTGTCGACCTCCTTGTCGTCGAACGCCTCGGTCAGCTCGCTTTCCGCAATCCCCTCAGCCTCCGCGTCGGCGATTAGGCGCTTTGCGAGCTGCTCGATCTCCGCTCGCTCTTTCGGCGCACCGGCGTCGGATAGATCGTGTTTTTTTATCCATTGGTTCAAAAATAGGACGGCCGGCTTGCTCATTCGGAAACACCTGGGGCAAAGTGCACGACGGCATCGACCAGCGTCCGATATAGGCTATCAACCTCTTCGTCGATCTCTTCGCGCTCGATCGTCAAGGCTTTAGCGTCGGCATACAATTTGTGTATGTACTCACTTACCGAAACGGCGTCGGTTTTAGCCGTTTCGGGGAAATTGTTGCCGATCCAGCGATCGAGAAAGTTGACGCCGCGTGTGCTCATGAAGCCTAAGCTCGATCCAGCGCTTAGGTTCCAGCAGGGCGCTCGACGGCAGCTTCGTCGACCTCGGCTTCCATTTCGTCGTTGACAGTCTTGGTCTTGCCGAAGGCGGCCACCGGCTCACCGTCAAAGCCCTGCAGCCACGCGTCGGCATGCTCTCCCCAGTAGGCTGGCACCGCACGTCTCCTTGCCATCCTTGCTCGCTTGGGCGTACATCCAGGCGTAGGTGGCGCGCTCCTGATCTTTCCTAGCCACGGCCATCTGTGTCATCCTCTCGGAAGTCCTGCAGTGAGGCGTGGCGCAGGTCATCCTCGCCGCGCAGGTGCTTTACGCGGCCGATCAGCCCCGGCTTGACCCATTGCGTCGCAGGCCGCTTCATGACGCCCTTGGGCGCCGTGCCTGGGTGCTCTTGGACGCGTTTCCATAGCCTCTCGCGCATTTCCCGGTTCAAGGTGACGAACGCGCTGCCGACATAGCGCCCTGTGCCCCGCTCGGCCATGAGAGCGAAAGCCGGCTTGCCCGCTTCACGCTCGACGCCGAGCAGATCGAACTCGTCGATCGCATAGCACTTGGCCTTCAGCCAGTTGGCTGACGGACCGCTGCGGTATTTGCTGTCCTTCCGCTTCGACACCATGCCTTCAAGTCCGGCTTGGTCGAGCAAGTGGAGGATCGCCTTGGCTTCGCCGGGCAGAGGCTCGCTGAACTGAATACGCCGCCCGGGCTTGATCATGCTGGCCAGGATCTCGCGCCGCACCTCAAGCGCCATGTCGCGCAGATCGTGCCCATTGAGGTGCAATAGATCGAAGGCGACGAAATAGAGGTCTTGCTGTCGGCGGGTGATCGCTTTGCGCAGATCGCCGAAGTCCGAAAGGCCAGCTTCGTTCAAGACGATGATCTCACCGTCGACAATCGCGCTTTCGGCACCAAGACTCTTTGCCTCCCCCACCAGGTCGCGATATTTCGCAGTCCAGTCGTGGCCGTTGCGCGTATAAATGCGTGTGCCGTCTTCATCGATGATCATCTGCGATCGGTAGCCGTCGAACTTGACCTCGTGGGTCCAGCCTTCACCCTCGGGAGGGTTCTCCACAAGGGTCGGCATCAACGGCTCGATGAACTTCAAACGCATGCACTGATCCGCCCTCCGGCGATTCAATAAGATTGAGCTAAAATAGTTCCGAAACCGGAAATCAGCCTCTTGGGTGCAACAAACACGTCAACTCGGCGTTGCGGGATGAGCGAAGGAGGAATCGATATGGCCGACGACAAGAGCAAGCGGGACTTTCGCGATCGGGACCGGGTCTCGGCCGATGAGGATTATGAAGTCGAGTATTTCGCAGCCAAGGCCGGGATCACCCCGCAGCAGGTCAAGGAATTGATCGCGAAGCACGGCAACCAACGCGAAACGCTGGAGCGAGAAGCGAAGGCTCTGCGGAAATAATGACCAGGCTATCGGATCTCGGCAGACCAATAATTGGGCACCGACATGAAGGCCCGCCCGCGAGCGAACTCGCGCATTTCCTCCCTTGCCCTGTTTGCGGGCAACAGATCGATATGCGCGATTTTCGCCAGGTCGCTTATCATGCCGATCCGGATCACGATCAGCCTCTCGAACTAGACGCTTAGGAACACAAGTGTCGAAATACCACGTTGAGGAAATGGATGGCGATACCGTGACGGCTACCCACATCGTGCACGCGACAACGCCGATCAGGGCGGCGCGGGAAGCGACGGAGCGCGACGTCACCCTGCGCACCAGCGAACCCATTTGGATCAGGGTTGCCGACGAGAAGCGCGGGCACGTCTTCGAATACTGTTTCAGCCTGTAGCTGGCGATCCAACCCGGCTGAGTTTGGATGGCATACCATGCCGTCGACTTCGATACGCAAGTTCGACTATGACCCGAACACCAGGGTTCTCTCGGTTTGGTTTGTAGCGAGCGGGAAGCATTACGAGTTTTTGGACGTACCTGCTGAGGCCGTTGCCGCGTTCAAAGCTGCCTTTGCCAAGGGCGTCTATTTTAACAGCCACATCCGCAATCGTTATGCATTCCGGCTCGCGGCAGGGAGGGCAGCAGCCGCATCGGGCGATTGACAGAATTTCAGATTCGAGGCGGCCCGCGCCATCGCAGGGGAGCAACTGTGCGAATTGACCAGGTTCCGAGGGCAAACGAAAAGCCGGCCGGCCGGGCCAGCGGGCGCGTATTATACTAAGCTAAGTGCTGGGCCTATTTGCCCATCATCATCGCAGTTTTGCAGAAGTTTTCATGGGCCTGTCGGACAGGTCTGCCACGACGGCGTGACCCACGGCGACGGGTCGGCAAACAGCGCACTCCTGCGCATCCACTGGGCTTACGAAGTCGGTCGGCTGCTCTGCGATCATAGTGCCCTTATCGGAGAACCGCGCTGAGCTCCGCGCAGTCACCGGTCCTGCAATACGGCCGGATCTATGATCAAAGCGCTGAGCAGGAGCCATTCGGGGTCTACGCCTGCCGCCCGGTATTTATTGTCACAAAAAGGGGAACAACGGCAGCTCGGCCGTGTTGGGCCAGTTAAGCAATATTGCAGGAGCACAACATGCATTTCGTCAAAGTGCTTTTGGCTGCGATCGCCATCGGTCTCATCAGCCCGGGGGCAATGGCTCAGACCGCGACGACGTCCCCGCAGGAATTTGTCAAAGCAGCTGCGAGTTCAGACATGTTCGAGATCCAGTCGAGTGAGTTGGCGCTGCGGAAATCGAAGACATCACGAGTGAAGGAATTCGCTCGCATGATGATCAAGGACCACACGAATTCTTCCAAGCGGCTCATTGCGGCGGCAAAGAAGGACGACGTCGCAGTGGCACCGGAGATAACAAGCAAGCATGCTGCCCAATTGGAAGCATTGAGCAACGACAGCAGCGGGGCGTTCGATAACGCCTACATCGACGCCCAGGTTGCAGCGCACCAGGAAGCCCTGACGCTGATGACCTCCTATGCGGAAAACGGTCAGGCAAAACATCTGGCGGCCCATGCGAAAAAGACCGCGCCGGTCATCCGGCAGCATTTCAAACATGCCCAGCAACTGAGCAAGAGCGGTTCTCAGGGCTGAGTGGATCTGGCCACGACGTTGGTTCTTCGCGGCGCTGTGGAGTCTGTGCCAACCCTCTGGCATTGCCTCCGCCCCCAGGGACGCTGCAACCTTCAAGCGGTCGTCGATGCAGGAACTCTAAAGGTGCGTCGCTCAGGTAGTCCGGCGTGCAAGCACCAGCGTCGTCGAATTTGCCAAACGAACAGGAGACCTGACATGCCAAAGCAAAACGAGACCTCGCATTCGAGACGAAGTGACTTCGCCAATGATGAACCCATTCGCCCGGAGGATGCCGCCGTGTTGGACAGCCCCGTGGGCCACGAAGACAGGCACGGCGCGGAGCCAGGTTTCGGGGGAGCCGACGATGTCGACCAGCCGATCGGCGCAAGGCCCCGCAGCGAAATTACCGGTCGTCATGATGAAGGGGCAGGCGCCAATGAGACGATCGACGGCTTAAGCGAAACCGAGGAACTGACCCGCAGCTACGCCGAGGACATACCAACCGGTGACAATGATGAGGAGGAGGAAGACATCCCTGTCTTCGAAAGAGGCCGAAGCAACACCGAACTCTGAGCGCGCCAGGTTGAACCCCGCACGGTGAGGAACATGACAATGAGCACATTCGGACTTCGGGTTGCGTCTTTGGGGCTCCGGGCCTTTTTGGGACTGGCGGCCTCGCTGACTTTGGGCGTCGAGGCATCTGCGCAGACAAGTCAGCCCGCGCAGCAATCCGGCGACTCGTCGCAAACAGCCAAGCAGGGTCGACTGCCGGCGCAAGGATCGTCGCCGACCGCCAAGGATGATGTCGGCGTTGACGTCTCGCTCGGCCGGCCGGAGGTGAAGCAACAGGTTGCAAGACATCTGGGAGTGGCTGAGACCGAGTTGCCACTGGCGGTGCACGTACCGATCGCGCTCGCTTCGCAAGTCTGCGGGCAAGAGGTATTTACCGCCCGCGCCAATGTAAACCGAAGCTGCACCGCGACGAAATTCATTCCGGAAATCGCCGAGGCGGCACGCAACCATCCACAAACCTCCGCGGTACCGGAGCAGTAGCACCGAAAATGTCCGAACCCGGCGCGACGGTCGTGCCATGCTTACCCGAGGGTAGCGCTCCAACCCGGGGTAAATCAGCCAGCCCCACCGCCGTCTGTTTTTGGCGGCATGCATGATGGCGTTCGCCGCCATCTCTTAACCAATGTGAATGCTGTTGCTCCGCAGCCACGCTACGAGATCCTGTCCGAAGCGGAGGCAGGCAGATGCCACTGGAATCCCTGATCGATCAATATGTGAGCAGCCGCAAGCGGCGGGGTCTTTTGTCGATACGGCACGCTCTCGAGGCGTTGAAAGAGGCCGTTCCGGCGCTGTCGATCGGCGAAAGCCATCTTGTCAATATGATCGCCGAGCGAGCGCTCGCCTTTGGCCTCGCCATCCACTTCGATCATTCCGGCGAGAATGCCGGGTAGACTCCACGAGCGTCTGCTGATGCTACAGGACGAGGAACTCGGTGTTCGCGTAGCTTCATTGCCTGGTGGGCGGATCTTTCCGAGGCTGCTCCCATCCGTGTTCTGGGCGGGTGGTTAAAGTCGCCGAAGCGATGCCACGGCGTGCACCGAGCCCACCCCGGCATTGGACAAGCTCCCCCAGCTTTCGCCAGTTGGAGCTTTCGTCTACTCGCAGCAGCCCTAGCGAGGCTCGATCAGCCTCCGCGTTCGGCGGTCTCGGAAGTTTTGCTCCAGCGGGCGGTTCGGGCCGGCGAATTGAGGTTGAAAGGAGAAGATGATGACGGACAACAAAACCGAGCGTGATTTTCGCGACAGGAACCGGGTCTCGTCCAACGAACGCAACGAACTCTTCCATTTTGCCCAGCAGAACGGCATCACGCCTGAGCAGGTGATGGAGCTCATCAAAGCCGTCGGGAATGACCGCGCCTCGTTGCGGCTGCGAAGGAATTGAAATCAGTTTCCCGGGGCGGCTCGCTTACGGCATGAAGCCTCGCTGCCGAGGAGAACCTTGAGCCGTGGTGAGAATTTGAGTGTAGCATCATCCTGACGCACACGCGGAGCAGGTCGAGCGTGAAAGTGAAAATTGTACCCCTGCCCAACATGCGGCAAGCGCTGGAGGTTCGAGGCTGCGCAGATCGGCTATGGTCACCCCGAACCATAATCCACTCCAACCCGAGTCCTGGACGCACGGCGTGGCACCGAGCCTACTTCCTGCCGTCGTTCAATAATAATCCCGCGCCGCAGTCAGCCAGCGAGATCACCGTCGTCTGCCGGACGCGTGTCGGCTTCCAAACTGACAACGCACCGCCTTTGTAGCGACGCTTTCCAGCCACGATCACCTGCGCAGCTTTGCCGCGCTCGCTGCGCACCAATAAATTCCATCTCCTTCCCTCACACTGATCTTGTTCAGGCGGTCGTTTTGCCGCTGCGGTAGGCGCTGTCCTTCCGCTTCGATCGCGGTAGCGCCCAGTATCAACGCTGCCAGATCAAACCGCACAATCAGCACCTCAAAGCTGATCAGCAGAAGCAGCAGTGAATCAGGACCTCGTCGATCAGGGTCAAAGGGCCAAGCACATATGTCTGGGCACGGTGACCGTGGCATAGCCGGCGCTGCAATGACGGCGTCGGTGCCCGTCTTGTGGAGCCGGAAAGCCCAACTTAGAAAACAGTCGGCGGTGCCGATCTCGAAGAAATTCTAGCCCGGCACGGTGAACAGGCTGGGGGCCGCATCGCGATCTAGGGTTCAGCACAACTCCGGCGGCATCGAGACGATCGACCTCAGCCCGGTCGGCGGCCCTCGGCCACGTCCATGACCAGCACGCGCAGCATGGCCAGCTGGCGCTTACCCTCCATGGCGCGCCCGTCGGCGACGGTCTGTCTCTTTCGGCTCAGGAAAACGTCACTCTGAGTTTGCTAAACGCGGTGCTGGACCGGTTACCACGCGTCAGATCTGGATCATCACCTTGCCGGCCTCGATTCTCATCGGATAGATCGCGAGCTTGACGCAGACCGGCGCGCCCTTGACCTGGCCGGTCGCAGAGCGGCCAATGTGCTTCAAGGCATTCGATGACGTCGTCGATCACCAGCCCTTCGGCTAGATGCGCCTTCTCATGGGTCCAATATCCGTCGGTGGTGAAGAGCTCGTCATCGGGCGAGCGGCAAACCGCGAGGATCGAAGCAGATGACATACTCTTCCTCGATGTCATCGACCGCGCACGCTTCAATCCAGTCGGCCATCTCCGGCTCCCGCACCATCCGCTATGGCTATTCAGCCGCCGCCGACATATCCACCTGGTGAAATTCGCCGCGATAGGGTCTGGCTGTCGGCGGCAATTCGCGCTTGAGATAAAAATCCTCGTACCGCAGCTGCTTCAGCAGCACCGGCCAGACCTCGCGATAGGCATGCCACATCGACGGGTTCGCTACCGGCAGGTCGTGCTTGATCAGCTCGTGCAGCCTCGGCAGCGCATGATAGGGCACCATCGGGAACATGTGGTGTTCGACGTGATAATTCATGTTCCAGTAGATGAAGCGGCTGACCGGGTTCATGTAGACGGTGCGGGTGTTCAGCCGATGGTCGACCACGTTGTCGGCCAGGCCGATATGCTGCAGCAACCCTGTCAGCACCATGTGCCAGCTGCCATAGAGGCGCGGCAGGCCGATCAGCACCAGCGGCAGCAGCGACCACGTGAACAGCGCCAGCCCGACTGTCGCCGCATAGATGGCGACATGCCAGCGCGCAGCGATCACCGCCTTGTGCTGCTCCATCTCGGGGATATAGCTCTTCTCTTCATCGGACAGCTTGCCGAACGCCTGGCGCACCAGCGCCGGCAGCGAATAGCGGAAATCGAGAATACCGGTGAAGGCGAGCGCCGCCCGCAGCAGATCTGGGGGGCGCATGACGGCGATTTCGGCATCGCGGCCGACGATGATGGTATCGGTGTGATGGCGGGCATGGCTCCAGCGCCATTGCACGGGGTTGCGCATCAGCATGAAGCTTGAGATCTGGTAGACGACATCGTTCATCCAGCGCGTCCGGAACGCGGTACCGTGGCCGCATTCGTGCCAGCGCGAGTCGCTGGACGAGCCGTAAAGCACGCCATAGACGAACAGGAACGGCACCACCCACCACGTGGCCCAGAACCATACGATGCCGGCGGCCGACACCAGGATCGCGGCGACCCAGATGATCGTGTCGCGGATCGCCGGCCCGTCGGAGCGTTGCATCAACTCCTTGATCGCCTTGCGCGGGACATCGGTGTGATACCATTCGGCCGAAGCCAATCCGGTCTCAATGGCGCGCTTGGTGCTTTCACCGACCAGGCTGTAGTCGCGCTTCCTGCTTGCCGTCATCGTCATCTCCGCTTTCCCGCCTGCGCTCCGCAAGGGCCGCCTGGGGCCGGCCGGGCCGCGCCTGCTTCCGTATTCCGGCGCACTTCCCGCCCGCCGCGGCAACCGATCGTGCGTTTCAAGCCGGTCACGCCTGCAGTCTCGCAAAAGCGCCCGACGGCGCAGGGTAATCCTGTTGCGGCTGCCGGGCGATCGACCCTATCCTCGCTTCCGCTTGGGCGATCTGGCCGGCACCGTCGAGCACCCGGAACACGGCGTCATAGGAGCGGCTTTCGCCATGGTCCAGCCAGATCATCTCGCCCCGTTCGCGCGCGGCGAGATTGCCCAGAACATGATGCGTCGAAGGTTCGATTCCCAACGCATATAGGCCGGCCTGGAAGTTCTGCCACTGATAGGTGCAGGGCAGCTGATCCTTGCGGGTAACGACCTCGAAGCCGAGGCCCAGGTGGTCATTGACGACGGCCACCGGCACCTCGCCCGCCGCATCGGAGCCAAGCTCGTGCTCCCAGACCTGCTCGCTGAACCCCAGCTGCGGCGCCGGCACGGTTCGGTAGCCGACTTTCTGCGCCTCGTAGCGTTCGCCGGCGTGCGCCGCCCAGACGACATCCCGGATCGGCGCCAGGTAGCGCGAACCCTCGTCGAGCAAGGGATGGCTGACATTGACGTGATAGAAATACATATGCGGCGTGCGGCTGAAACCGTGATTGACGACGCGGTCCGACAGGCGGATCTCGCTGCCGCCGACATCGGCCTCGATGCGGCGCAGCAAATGGAGATCCTCGCCGAACACGGTTGCCTGCTGGACGATGCCTTCCGCCCACAGCACGCAGCGGTCGCCGTCCCAGGCCTCGCCGTAGCCGGTCAGCCGCGCCGGCACGGTGCCGATGCGGCCATGCAGCGAGTGCAATACCCGCTTGCGCCCGGGATAATTGTAGCTTTCGGCCGGCACGTCTTGCCGGCCCAGTATATGATCGAGGCCGCAGGTGACGAGCAGCCCCGAGAACGACCGGCCAAAGGCGAAACCGTCCTCCCCTTCATGCTCGTGCAGTCCGGGGTGGCGAAAGCCGCTCGGCGAATGCCAGCCGATCGCCTGGCCCCGGAAGTCGCAATCGGCGATATCAAGCGCCCGGTCGACCAGCGCCGTGAAGCGCAGGCCGGAGCCGGTGCGGAACTCGAGCATCCGGATGCCGCGCTCCACGCCGTCGCCGAGCGTCATAAGCCGCACACCGGCAAACTGCGACAGCATGCCGGATCGCTCGGCCACCTGCCTTCGCGACAGCGTCTTGCCGTAAAGCTCTACCATGCGACGTCCTTCACTTTGCCCGCCTCCTTGAGCAAGGCCGACATGTCGGCGCCGGTGATGATGCTTTCCACCGTCAACAGGTCGGTGTCGGCGACCGTCTGTTCCGCGACGATTTCGCCGCGGCGCATGACGATGATGCGGTCGGCGACCTGGAACACGTGGTGGATGTTGTGGGTGATGAGCAGCACCGAGTGGCCGGCGTCGCGCACCTCCTTGACGAAGCGCAGCACGCCGTGGGTTTCCTCGACGCCAAGATTGTTGGTCGGCTCGTCGAGTATGATCACCTTGGCGGCGAACTGCATGGCGCGCGAGATCGCGATCGATTGCCGCTCACCGCCCGAGAGCGTGCTCACCAGTGCATCGGCATCGAGCTTTTTCGAAATGCCGAACCGCTTCAGCAGCGCCGAGGCGGCGTTGCGAAGCTTGGCGAGATCGAGCGGCGCGAACACGCCGAGCCAGCCGAAATTGACCGGCTCCCGGCCCAGGAAAAGATTGCGCGCGATGCTGAGGTCCGGCGCGAGCGATGTGTCCTGATGGATGGTCTCGATGCCGAGGTCCATCGCGTCGCGCGTCGAGCGGATCGATGCCTTCTCGCCGCGCACGAAGATGTCGCCGTGGTCGGCCGGGAAGACGCCGGAGATCGCTTTGATCAGCGTTGACTTGCCGGCGCCATTGTCGCCGAGCAGGGCAACCACCTCGCCTTCGTTGAGGGTGAACGAGGCGTTCTTCAGCGCACGCACGTTGCCGAAGGACTTTTGCAGGTCTTGCAGACGCAGCACTTCCATCGTCAGCTCCTTGCGGCGTTCTTCTGCAGCAAAGCGTGCAGGATGAGCATGGCGAGGATGATGACGCCGACGAAGATGTTGTATGCCAAGCCCGGCACGCCGATCAGCACGATGCCGTTGCGGATGGCGCGCAGCATCAGCGCGCCGACGATGGTGCCGAGGATGGTGCCGCGCCCGCCGGTGAGCGCCGTGCCGCCGACCACCACCATGGCGATCACTTCGAGTTCGTAGCCGGTGCCGGCCACCGGCGAGGCGGCCGAAATCCGGAACGCGCTGATCATGCCGGCCAGCCCGGCCACCACCGAGGTCAGGATGAACAGCCAGATCTTGACCGCGTCGGCCGGCACGCCGCGCGCCACCGCTGCGTTGCGGTTGCTGCCGATGGCGCTGATCCAGTTGCCGAGCTTGGCGTAGCGCAGGATGTAAATCGCCAGCAGCGACAGGCCGATGAACCACCAGAGCGAGGTGTAGAACCGGAACGAGCCTACATTGAAGCTGCCGGCAAGCAGCGTGACGAAGAAGCCGGGCTGGTCCCACGACTTCAGGGGGAATCCCTGCGTGATGTAGAGCGCCGCGCCGCGCACGACGAGCAGCATCGACAGCGTGACCAGGAACGAGGAAATGCCGATCTTGGTGACGATCAGCCCGTTGATGGCGCCGATCGCGATGCACAGCACAAGCCCGGCCAGGAGGGCGACGCCGATGTCGATACCGCCATTCTGCACCAGCAGCATCACCACGACGGGCGCAAGGCCGAACACGGCGCCGACCGACAGATCGAACTCGCCCGCCGTCAGCAGCAGCGTCATGCCGAGAGCGATGATGCCGAGCTCGGGCAGGAACGCCATCATGTTGGATATGTTGAGCGGCGACAGGAAGTTGCCGTCGGCGATGGCGAAAACCACGAGCAGCACGATGAGGATGATGAGCGAGGAGAATTGCGGCGAACGCAGCAGCGCAGACCTGCCCTTCGCTCGCTGCGTGTCGTCGTCTGCTGTGATTGCCATATCTGTCAGGACCATGCGTTTCGTCCGGCGCCCGCCATTTCGGGGCGGGCGCCGATTGTCGTCACTTGTTGTAGAGTTTCAGGATCGGCTCGACGCTCGAGGCGTCGTAGAGGCTGAATGTGTGAATGTCGTAGCCGACCGGCTCGCCAGAGGCCGCAAGCCCGAGCAGCGCCACCGGCATGAAGCCCTGCGCCGACGGGTACTGCCAGGCCGCAGCATTGACGAAGCCGGACTTGACCGCCTCGGCCGTCTCCTTTGAGTTGCCCCAGCCGACGACCGGGACCTTGCCGGCCGACACACCGGCCCCGTCGAAGACGCGTTTGATGCTTGCTGCCACGGAATCGCCCAGTGCAATGATTGCCGGCGGATTGTTGGCGACCATGTAGTCGGTCATCTTGGCGATGATGCCGGCCGGGTCGGTGCCGCAATCGACCACGTCGTACTTGATGCCGAGCGGATCGAAGACGCTGGCGATGCCCTCGGTCTCGAGCTGCTGGTAGCTGGCGCCCGGCACTTCGACCGGCAGGAACACCTTGTCGCCCTGCTTCACCATCTTGTGGTCGACGAGATACTTGGCCCAGATGACGCCCGCTTCCCTGAGGTCGGCCCCGACATAGGCCTGCCGCCCGGTCGCCGGATCATCGGTGTTGAAGAACACGATCGGTATGCCGGCGGCCTTGGCGGCCTTCACCTCCTCCGTCCACAGGCCGGGCTGAGCCGAGGTGGTAGCGATGCCGTCCGGCTTGGCGGCGAGCGCCGAGTTGAAAGCCTCCTTCTGCGCCGCCATGTCGCCGCCGCTGAACGAGATCTTGCAGGTCACCTTGAGCTGGTCGCAGGCCTTGGTCGCGCCGGCATTCCAGTCGATCCAGAACGCGTCCGAAGGGCCACCATGCGACAGCAGATAGAAGGTCTTCTGGCCGTCCTGCGCGAATGCCGGCAGGCTCAAGGAGACCCCGGCTACCAGCGTTGCCGCGGCAGCCACTTTCAATGCGAATTTCAACATTCATTCCTCCCTTGGTTGGAGTTGCGCCGCCATGCGCCGGCGGCGCAACCGGCGCTCACAGCCCGTTGGCGCGGAACTTCCCGTCGAGGAATTTCTTCGCGCGCGGCACGTCGTCTTCCGAGAGATGCTCGATGATGACCGGGATGTTTGGGTGCTTTTCCGCCAGCCGCTGGAGATAGAGATCGTAATTCAGCGAGCCCAGCCCGGGCGCCGGCAGCTCGATCTCGCCGACGCCGCGGAACGTGTGGCTCTCCATCGCATCCTCGTCGCCGATGTCGGCATGCTTTTCCGACTTGTCGCTGCCCGAACGCTTGACGTCCTTGGCATGCGCGATCTTGATCTTGTCGGTCAGCGTATCGAACACCTGGTTCAGGATCTGGTCCATCCGGTCGATGTTGTGGGTTTCGAAATAGTTGGTCGGATCCATCAGCAGGCCGAGGCCCGGATGGTCGACCTGGGCGAACATCTTCACCGTCTCCTCGACCGAACCGACGACATTGTTGACATAGGTTTCGAGCAGGAACACCGCCCCATGGTCGTAAGCCGTCTGGGCAAGCTCCGAGATCACCTTGCGGCATTCCTCGAATCCTTCCTCGGTCTTGTTCTTGGGGTGATGCACCCAGTCGGATTCGGTGTTGTAGGTGCCGGTCTCCGAGATCACGTAGGGCGAGCCGAAGGCGCGCGCATTGCGGATGATCTCCTTGAGATAGCCGACGCGCTTGTCGCGCTCGGCCTTGTCGGGATGGATGATGTTGGTGTAGCCCGACACGCAGCAGATCGGCAGGTTGTTGTCGCGGAAGACGTCGCGCACCTGCTTGGCCTTTTCCTCAGTGATCTGCCCGGCCGACAGATCGACATCCCTAAAATGCAGGTCGAGCTGCACCGTGTTGAAACCGAGCCCGCGGATCTTCTTTGCCGTCTCTTCGAGGCCGTACGGGAAATAGCCCGTGAAAATACCTGCCTGCATCATGATGTGAGTTCCTCCCTGTAAGCGATTCAGTTGGCTGATTTTATCGAGATTTCGGAAAGCTTGACGGTGCGGCCCTCGTCGATCGAGCGATAGCCGGCTTCGACCAGCGCCATCGTCTTGACGTTGTCGGCCACCGATAATGCCGGCGGCGCGCCTGTCTTCACCGCATGCTGCAATTGCTCCATCACGCCGATGAAGGCATGCGGGAACCACATCGTGTCCCAGCTCGGGCTGACCCACTTGCCATCCGTCGTCTCGGTCGAGGCATAGGTCAGCGTCGAGGCCACGCCTTTCGGCCAGCCGATCGTGCCTTTGGCGACACCCTTGGTGCCGTCGACGCGCCAGTTGATGTGCTGGTCGTCCAGATAGCCCTCCTGGCGCGGTCCGGACCAGACATCCTCCAGCGACACGGCGAGCACGCCGGAGGGAAAGCGCAGCGTCGAGACGGTGATGCCGTCGCTATGCTCGAATGTCGTGCGCGGGTCCTTGCGTGTCAGGGTGGTGATTTCCGAGGGATCGCCGAACAGGAAGCGCAGCACGTCGAGATGGTGCACGCTCATATTGGCCAGCGTCAGCCGGTCGTAGTCTTGAAGGAAGGTCTGCCAGTGCGGGATGGCATGCATGTCGATCTGCGCAAAGACGATGTCGCCCAGCGCGCCGCTGTCGATAATCTGCTTCAGCACGCGCATCGACTGGTCGTAGCGCATGTTCTGGTTGACCGAGAGGATCTTTCCGGACTTTGCGGCTTCGTCGCGCAGTTTCACGGCTTCATCGACCGACAGCGCCAGCGGCTTCTGCGCCAGGATCGCCTTGATGTGAGGCTGCTTCAGCGCATGGCGGATCAATGCCGGCTGCTGGTCGGGCGGAAACGCCAGGTCGACGATCTCGACCTCGGAATCCTCGATCAGCTGTTCCGGTGTGTCGTGGACGGTCGCAATGCTCCAGCGCTTCGCCACCTTCTCGGCGCTGGCCTTGGTCCGTGAGGCGATCGCCATCACGTTGAACCCCGCTTCGCGATAGGCTGCCAGATGGCACTCGGCCATGATCATGCCGGCGCCGATGCAGCCGATACGGTATTCTTTCGTGCGGACCTTCACGTCCGGCTCGAAGCCTTCGCTCGCCATGTCTTCCTCCCGCAATTCTGTTTTCGCAGCCGCGATCATCTCGCCAACGCGCCTCCGTCCTGCCCGAAATAATGCACCCGGGCCGGCTCGCAGGATATCGCTACCACCGCATCCGGCCTGATGTCGGGCTGGCCGCGCAGCAGCGCCTTCAGCCGCGCCTCTCCGGCGGCGAGCGTTACCACCGTGTAGCCGCCAAGGGGCTCGACCTCGAATACGCGCGCCGGGCGGCCAGCGCCCCCTTCGACCCAGGGCCGGACCTTGATGTCCTCCGGCCTGAGCCCGATTTCGATCGCGTCGGCCGGAGCAGCGCGATCGTCGATGCTGACCGTGCCTTCGGCGGCCTCGAGGCCATCTTCGCCGCAAACGGATTTGAGGATGTTCATCATCGGCGAACCAAGCAGTCGCGCCACATAGGTGTTCGCCGGGCGGTCGTAGATCTCGGACGGGGCGCCGATCTGTCGGATCCTGCCATTCTCCAGAATCGCGATGCGGTCGGCGATCGACATCGCCTCTTCCTGGTCATGGGTGACGTAGATCAGCGTCTTGCCGAGTTCGCGCTGGATGCGCTTGAGCTCGACGCGCGTTTCCTCGCGCAGCCGCGCATCGAGCGCAGAGATCGGGTCGTCCATCAGATAGGCGTTCGGGTCGCGCACCAGGGCGCGGGCTATGGCCACGCGTTGCCGCTCGCCACCGGAAAGCTGCGCCGGCGGCTTGTGCAGAATATGGCCGATGTGGAGCTTGGCGGCCACATCGGCGACACGCGTTTCGATCTGGGCCTCGGCGACCTTGCGCTCGACCAGCGGGAAACGCACATTTTCGCGCGCGCTCATATGCGGGAACAGCGCCAGGTTCTGGAACACCATGGCGACATTGCGCTCGGCCGGCGAGACGGTGTTGACCGGTTTGCCGCCGATCAGGATCTCTCCGGCGTCAGGCGTCTCCAGCCCGAGCACCAGGCGCAGGATTGTCGATTTGCCCGACAGCGGCGGCCCGAAGAAGCAGAAGAATTCGTTGTCATTGACGGTGAACGAGGCGTCGTCGACCGCGAGCGTCGTGCCGTAACGCTTGCTGACATTGCGAAAGACGATATCGGCCATGTCAACCTGCCTTCATCGCAATGCCGCTGCGGGCATCGAAGACACGCACGGACGATGCCACGGGGGCGACGACGGCAAGCTCGCCGATCGACAGTCCGACAGCATTGTCGAACACCGCCTTCACGGCGGTCTCGCCATCGCCGAGATGGACGATGGTCCTCGCGCCGATCCGCTCGACGAAGCTCACCGGCATGGCGAGGCCCTGCCCGCTCTGCACCAGCGACACCTGTTCGGGCCGGAAGCCGTAAAGCACCTCAGAGCGCGATCCGCGCAAGGTGGCGGCCAGCGCATCCGGCAGCGTCGGCGTGACCCCCAGTGGCCCGAGATCGACCACCAGGCCCCGGTCGCTCTCCGCCGGCCTTCCCTTCAGCAGGTTCATGCCCGGAGCGCCGATGAAGCGGGCGACGAAGACATTGGCTGGATTGTTGTAGACTTCCAGCGGCGTTCCCACCTGCTGCAGCACGCCGTGATCCATGACGGCAATGCGGTCGGCCATGGTCATGGCCTCGAGCTGGTCATGGGTGACGTAGACCATCGTCTGCCTGAACTGGCGCTGCAGCTGCTTGAGCTCGGTCCGCATTACCGCCCGGAAGGCGGCGTCGACATTGGACAGCGGCTCGTCGAGCAGGAAGATGGCCGGCTCCATGATCGCCGAGCGTCCGATTGCCACCCGCTGCAGGATGTTGACCGAGAGCCGGTCGGCCTTGCGGTCGAGCAGCGGCGTCAACTGCAGCAGCTCGGCGGTGGCGCCGACGCGGCGGTCGATCTCGGCTTTCGCCGCACCGCGCATCCGCGGCCCGTAGGCAAGGTTCTGGCGCACCGTCATGTGGGTGAAGATGGCATAGTTCTGGAAAACGAAGCCGACGCCGCGCCGGCCCATCGGCACGCCGGCCATGTCGCGCTCGCCAAACAGGATCTTGCCGCTGGTCGGCTCCTCCATGCCGGCGATCATGTTCATCGTCGTCGACTTGCCGCAGCCCGAAGGCCCGAGGAGCGCCATGAACTCGCCATCGGCGATGTCGAGGTCCATGGTCTTCAGCGCCGTGAACTCGCCAAAGGTCTTGACCAGGTTGCGCAGCTGGATCGCGCTCATGCCGGCACCAGCCTTGCCCGCGCCATGCGCTTCATGGCGAATACGGCAACGATCGAAAGCACGACCAGGATGGCCAGCGCGATCGCCGCCACATAGCCCCAGATCAGGTCCTGCGTCGTGACCTTGTAGATGTAGACGGAGATCGTCTCCGTGGCGACGCCGGGGCCGCCGCCGGTCATGATGTAGAGCGTGTCGAAGATCTTGAAGTTCTCGATGACGCGGATCGCCAGCGCGATGATGATGATCGTCTTCATCTTCGGCAGCACGATGGTGACGAAGCGCTGCCACGGGTTGGCGCCGAGCAGGGTCGCCGCCTTGATCTGGTCCTGCGGCACGCCGACCAGGCCGGCAAGCAGGATCAGGAACATCAGCGGCGTCCACTGCCAGATATCGGCGATGATCACCGCGATCAGCGCCAGTGTGGGGTCAGACAGCCAGGCGATGGTGACGCGGGAACCGCTGAGTGCCGACAGGATGTCGTTCAGCGGCCCGCCCGACTGGAACAGCATGAAGAACATGTAGCCGGCCACCGCCGGAACCACCATCATCGGCATCAGCAGGATCGAATAGAAGACCCGCTTGCCCGGAAAATCGTCCGCGAACAGCGTCGCCAATGCCAGGCCAAGCAGGAATTCGACGGGCACGCACACGACCATGACGATGGCCGTGCGCCTCAGCGCGCTCCAGAAGCGCGCATCGGCGGCAAGGTCGGTGTAGTTGGCGAAGCTGTTCCACATCTCCCATGCGTTCCACCAGCCGAGGCCGGAGAGCGGCGACCAGTCGGTGACGCTGATGTAGAGCTGCATCAGCAGCGGGAAGACGGAGATGAAGAGCACCAAAACCTGCGCCGGCAGCGTCAGCCGGAATCCCAGCCGCGCTCCCTCGTCCCGCAGCGCGGGCTTGCCAAGCGCGGCCTTTGCGTCCTTTGAGACAGTCACGGTCACCGCGCTCATTGCTTGAGCGCGCCGAACGTCAGTCCGCGCACCAGATGGCGCTGGATGGCGATGCCCATGATGACCGGCGGCACCGCGGCGATAAGACCGAGCGCGGCCTTGGCGCCATAGAGCTGCCCGGTCATCGAGGAGGACAGCGAGGCCATGTAGACCGGGATCGTCACCCATTCACGCGTCGTCAGCAGCAGCGCGATCAGATAGTCCGACCAGTTGAGGATGAAGACGAAGAGGGCGGCGCTGGCCAGCGGTGCGCGCATCATCGGCAGCGTGATGCGCGTGAAGACGCGCAGCCGCGAACAACCTTCGACAAGCGCCGCTTCCTCGATCTCGCGCGGCATGTCGTCGAAGAAGGTCTTCATGAGCCAGAAAGCGAACGGCAGGGTGACGATGCCGTAGATCAGGGCCAGGCCAAACCAGCTGTCGGTGAAGTTCAGGAAGGCCCACATGATCATGACCGGGATCATCACCGCCATTGGCGGAAACAGCCTGAGCTGGATCAGCGCCAGCGGCAGGTTCTGGCCGGAGCCGAAACGCGACAGCCCGTAGGCCGCAGCCGTGCCCGCCGACATTGCGATCGCCGTGCCGAACACCGAAGACAGCAGCGACGACAGGATCGGCTTCAGCGCGGTGCGGTCGAGCGCCACGATCAGATTGTTGTTGGACTCGCCGAAGACGAACTGGAAATTGCCGAGCGTCGGGTTCTTCGGCCACCATGTCAGGTCGGCGCCGGTCGCCGACCATTCGGCGATCGGCTTGAAGGCCATCGACACCATCCACAGGATCGGTACCAGCGTCACCGCCATCGCCGCGAAGATCGCGGCGTAGCGGAATATCTCGAAGGGGACGGAACGCTTCATCTGGCTGCTTTGCTGGTGGCGTTGACTGCGGCGGGGAGGAACAGATGCTCCTCCCCTCCAGCGCTGATCCAGGGAGACGGATCAGCTGATCGGGTCGAGAACCGTCGGCCAGGCCTCCTTGTTCGTCCTGATGGCTTCGAGCAATTTGTCCTCGCCGATGCGGCGGGCGATCTTCTTCCACTCCGCTTCCGTGTCGGCCATCGCCTGTTCCGCTGTCTTGGCCTTGGTCAGCGACGCCATCAGATTTTCGTCCAATGCGTTGTGGAAGGCGGTGGCGCCGGGATAGTTGATCGTCGGCACCGTGCGGGCGACGGTCTCGCGCACCACGTCGATGTGGTAGGCGTGGTAGGTCTGGCGCACCAGCGGATCGGAGAAATCCGAGAGCCGGAACGGATCGAGATAGCCGCCCGGATTGGCGCTCATCCAGGCATAGATGCGGGCGGAGCCCAGCCACTGCAGCAAAAGGTAGGCGACCTCCTGGTTTTTCGACTGCGACGAGACCATGCCGGTCAGCGAGAACCACAGCACGGAACGGCTGATCAGCTTGCCGTCGACTTCGCGGCCGGGCGGCAGCATCGAGCCGATCTTGCCGGTGACGGCAGAATCCTTGTTGCCGGCATTGTCGAGGAATTTCGGCAGGTTCGAGAAGGCGCAGGTCATCGCCGCGCCGCCCTTGGCGAAATTTCCATACTGCTCCGGCCAGCCCCAGGAGATCGCGTCCGGCGAGTGATGAACCAGCGAGCCGACATATTCGTTGGTGGCGGCAATGCCGTGCTCGGAATTGATCAGCGGCTTGCCGTCGTCGCCGAACAGGAACTGGTTGGGCGATGCCATCGAGACATAGCGCTGATACCAGTTGGTGTAGCCCCAGCCCTGGTTGCGCAGGTCGGTGGAGCCGAACAGGCCCTTGTCGGGCCGCTGGAAGAAGCCCGCGATGTCACTGTGCTGCTTCCAGGTCTTCGGCGGCGCCAGATCGTAGCCGAATTTGTCCTTAAACGCCTTCTGCTCGGCAGCGTCGCCGAACAGGTCGGTGCGGTAGACCCAGGTCTGGAAGTCGCCGTCCAGCGACACGCCATAGTTGGACCCGCGATATTTGTTGAGCAGCGACACGCCCTTGGCGCCGTCGACATAGCCGGTCTTGGGATCGTCCCATTCGGGCTTGTACTGGGCGACGAAGTCGTCGAGCTTGGCGATGCCGCCGGTCTCGGCAAGGTCGCCGAGGCGGTTCCATTCCGTCGAGTAGATGTCATAGGCCCCACCCTTGGTGGAGATGTCCTGCATCGTCTTGGTGAATTCCTGGCCGTTCGGC
Organism: Mesorhizobium sp. M0062; assembly: GCF_040323125.1. NCBI lineage: Bacteria > Pseudomonadati > Pseudomonadota > Alphaproteobacteria > Hyphomicrobiales > Phyllobacteriaceae > Mesorhizobium > Mesorhizobium sp. M0062. The sequence goes on along the minus strand of NZ_JAMYUO010000012.1, from coordinate 134,383 downwards.
AGGCCGACGATCTCGATCTGGATGCCGGTTTCCTTTTCCCACAGCTCCTTGATCGACGGCGCACCCGCAGGGAAAGGCTGTGTGAGTTGGCCAATCGAGCCATCCGACAGGCCAAGCACGATCTTGGCCGGTGCCTTGCCAGCTCCCTTCAAGGCCTTGGCCGCCTCAACGGCACGGGCTTCCGGCGTGTCGGCGCCATATTGATAGCGCTCGGCGCCCTCGAAACCGGTGGGACCGCCTACCATGCCTGGCGCCAGCGCGTCGGCCGCAACGGCACGGCCGGGACGGATGAATTGCGGTGCGATACCGGCCGCAGCCACGAACGCCGCCGCCTTCCCTCCGGACGCCAACAAGCCGCGTCGCGATATGCGGATCAAATCAGACATTGGAATTCCTCCCTCAGGGCCGATGTTTCCTCCACGAGCCCGTTGAGGGATATTGACGGCAGCACCGGAAGGCTGTCAACATCATAAATACTCAAAATACATCGTAACACCGCAACCGCGGAGAAAATACCTCATGCAAAGGTCGACACACGGGCTCAATGCCTCGATTTGATGGGAAATCTGCCTTTCTGGCACGCGACTATCACGCCGGGCGACGCGATTTAGCCCAACCTCCTTGCGCATCGGCTAAGGCTCGATACATCATTTCCCATCAGAATCGCTGATGGCTGGCAGCTGTGGCCGTCGGACGGGCTAGCGGCATTGTGCGATCTGATGCATTGAGGAGATGAAGACGGTGCGTTCCACCTTGACTGACATAGCCCGGGAAGCCGGCGTTTCCGCCGCCACCGTCGACCGCGTGCTGAACAACAGGCCCGGTGTGCGGGCGCGCACGCGTGAGATCGTGCTCGAAATGGCGCAGCGCCTCGGCTACATCGCGGAAGGCCCGAACGGAGCGCCGCCCAGGCCCTCACCTGGAGAGGTCATCCGTCTCGACTTCGCCCTGCCGGCCGGCACCAATTCCTTCATCAAGATGCTGCATCGACACATCGAGGCGCAGGCCCTAGCGCGCCCCGATCTTGACGTCCACATCGCCACCATAGAGGGCTTCAACCCCGACCGGCTCGCCCGCCTGCTGCAAGAATTGCGTGGACAGACACAAGGCGTCGGCGTGATCGCGCTCGATCATCCAACGGTGCGCGAGGCGATCCGCTCGCTGTCAGCCAATGACGTCAAGGTGGTGACCATCGCCTCCGACATCCTGCATGTTCCGAGAGTGGCCTATATCGGCATCGACAACCGCGCCGCGGGGCGGCTGGCCGGCTATCTGCTCAACCGCTTCATGGGATCCGAACGCCCAAGCAAGGTGGCGCTGTTCGCCGGTTCGCTGTCCTACCGCGGCCATGAGGAACGCGAGATGGGATTCCGGCACATCTTGACCGAGGAGTCGCCCAACCTCAAGATCGTCGAGATGCGCGAAATGCTGGATGACCGAGAGAAGGCTTATTCGGAAGCATCAGCGCTTCTGGACCGGCACCCCGATCTTGCCGCGATCTACAATGTCGGCGCCGGCAACACCGGCATCGCTCGGGCGCTCAAGGAGCGTGGACGCGCCAAAGACATTCTCTTTCTCGGCCACGAGGTGACAGACGGCACCAAGGAACTTTTGTTGGATGGGACGCTCGATGCGGTCATAGATCAAAATCCGCGCGTCGAGGCGCGGGAAGCGCTCAACATTTTAAGCCACTCTGTCAGGCACCTGAACTATGAACCGCATCAACCACGACTTCAGGTGATCTTCAAAGAGAATATACCTGAAATCTGATCAATGGATCCGTGATCGTATCGCAAAGCACAGCGTTGGCGTCGCCACCGGTCCCAAATACGAACGAGAGCCCGAATGATCTCGTCAAAGCCGCCGATCTGGCACTATTCCGTGCGAAGTCGGAGGGCCGAGATCGGGTCGTGGTTGATGGTGCATGAGAAGGCCGTCGCCCGTTGCAACTCGGTCAGCCTTTCCGAACCTAAAAAGACCTGGATGTCGGCACGAAGCCGACGAATGGCATACGCCCGTCCGTCCGCGACGATCACCTGAGGCATCGCCCCGGCCCCAGGCGCACGAGCAGATATGTCGCAGGCAACCTCGTGTGTTATACACGCACGCTGACTTTTTGGGTCGGACACGAGATCGATGGACCAGGAAACGCTTCTTGCCGCAGTCCTCTTAGCTGATGTCGTGGGCAGCACGCCACTCTATGAGCGGATCGGAGACGATGCCGCTCTACAGCAGGTCTCGGATTGCCTGGACACGATGCGCGAGATCGTCGCCAAACACGGTGGTGATTTCATTTACTCGAAGGGCGATGACATACTCAGCCTCTTCGAGAGCCCGGAAATGGCGCTGACGGCCGTCTGCCAAATCAGCCACCAACTGACTAAAGGTCCGTTAAGCGCCCGTATCGGATTGCATTTCGGGGCGGTCATTCGCGCGCGGGGCGCGATATTCGGTGACGTTGTCAATGTCACCGCAAGGTTGTCCACCACGGCGAACCCCGGAGAGGTGCTGATCAGCCAGAGCTTCTGCGAAGCCCTTTCCCCGAGAAGCCGCAAGGGCCTGCGGCTCCTCGACAAAATGGCCTTGAAGGGGAAGCAAGAGTTCTTCGATGTCTATACCCTGTGGAGCGACGATGGGGGCCCCGGTACGCAGATCACCAGCCATGGCGCCACTACAGATAGACGCTCGGTCCTGCCGCGGCAGATTCATCTGGTCATCCGCTACAGAGATCAGCTGCGATCCTGTCGAAACGGCGAATCCGTGACAGTCGGCAGATCGGCGGAATGCGATATCATCGTCGAGCGGCCCTGGGTATCGAGGCGCCACGCCGCCTTCACCATATTGAATGGCAGAGCTCGGCTTCTCGAACGAAGCTCTTCGGGCACATTTGTGTCCATGGGACTGGGCCATGAAGTATTCGTACGCCGTGAAGATATTATCCTCTTCGGCTGCGGCGTCATCTCGCCTGGAGTGAAGTCGGCACTCGACGAAGCCCAGCTTCTTCACTACGAAATTGTCTCGGATTGACCCGGCCCGGCTACTAGCTCGACCGGTTTCGAGGTGGTTCGCTGCGCCCTCAATGTCGCGCCGTACTCTTTGACAGCCATTGGGATCGACCGTTCACAAATGTGCCAAGGCCAATCCAGGAACGTCTGACTTCCGTTTCCCTCGTTGAGTTCGACGGAGCCGCGGCCGGTGCATCTCCCTCGCAGGATGCGGAGTTCTACCTGCTCCTAGGCCACATTCTGCAGGTGGTGGATGGCTTCGGCAGCAAGCTGGCCCGCTCGATCGATGACGCGCTAGGTCTTGCCGCGAAAAGGCCGGTGCGTGGGAATTGTGCTGGACTGTCGGCCAGACAATGAGCTGGCGACGGGAGCGACCGGCTGAAGCGGGATGCCCGGACCAATTCCCCCTGCCCTGTGTCGCCTTGATATCCCCAGGTGCTGAAGGTCAGCACAGGCTGTTGCAGCCCGGGGTCGACGAACGCTTCATCAGACCATTTGCGCCGCAATAGCTCCTCGACCACCTGCGAAGGCTCGCGATTGGGCTACCGTCACGAAATTGGCGCAGAAGCGCAGACCACTGACATATCGCGGCGTCGAGATGGAGCTCGATACCACCGTCTTTGCAGCACCGGGGAAAATTCCTCTTGGGCCGATCGAGTTCAAGTTGCTGCGCCACATGGCTCGAGAATCCTGAAAGGTGATCAGCCGTGATGAATTCATCGCAGCTGGCTGGTCGCAGAAAGCCAGTGTGAGCGCCCAGGTGGTCGACGTTCACATGAGCCAGTCGCGAAAGTTGTTGAAGCAGTCGTCGCAGAGTTGCCATTCGCACCCTGCGGCTTGCCGGCTATTCTCTCGAAGACACTGCGGGCTGACGATCTCGGCGATTGGGTTCAGAAAGGTCGCTGCGTGAGGCCGCAAGGGGACCGACCCAATGGGAAAGGTCTTGGCAGCTAGGGGACTTAACGCCACCGACATTGCAGCCGGGCGCTGCTCTAATCGAGAGAAAGTCTGGGCGTATAGAACAAGCGACATGAGCGTGTCGGATTGTTTGCATTCAAACGACCTTTGCGACGTTATCCGTGCCTTCGCCTTGCTGGTGCCGGAGTAAATCATGACGTCGCCCGACAATTCGGTCGAACTCGTTCGCGACAAGAAGTGGACGGTCCGCATCACCGCCTACGGCAGCACCCTGACGTTTCCGTTCGAAGCAGAAAGCTATGCACGTTCTTATGCCGATGGTCAGGCATTCCGTCTCGGCGTTCAGGTGGCGGAACTGAAGCGATGCGGCTGACACTTTGTCGACGCGTTGGCGGATAGCCTGCATCGCGATCGGAACGAATAGGTCGCTGATTGCAGCCTCGCGATTTTTCCATCAAATCCCGCCTGCAATATTGACAGCAACTCGGCAAAATCCCTCGCCGACTAGTGTTGTCATATGAGCTGGAGCTTTCCTCGCCGCCGGTGGTAGGCGGGATACGCTGCCGGGACAGCCCTCTTTTCGCATAGACGCGAACCTTGTGCTTTTCCGTCTCAAGGCTGATTGGCGGCTGGATGCGCGCGCCGTCTTTCATATTCTGCCATCAGCCCGCGCGGAGCGTGGAATCAACGGCGGGGAAGCGGATGATGTTTCCTGTTTGCGCTCGCGTAGCGCAAGAAACGCTGCGAAGAGCATGATAGCCATGCCGATGATGTCGATCAGGCTAACCTCCTCGCCGTAGGTGATGATGCCAAGCACGACGGCAATGACGGGTGAGACGAAGGCAAATGCTCCGGCGCGCGAGGCGCCGATTTCGTGCAGGAGCCGGATAAAGAGTGTGTAGCCTATGAACGAACCAAACAGCACGAGGAACAGCCACCCGACCCAGGCCGACCAGCCCCAATCGCCTTTTAGAGCCGCGGCCGCGCCTGGCTCCACAACGAGTGAGATGAGAATTAGGAATGCGCCCCCGAAAAGGGTGGTGAAGCCGGCGATGAAGTCCGATGAATATACCTCAAGAAGCGGCCGCGCGAGCACCGAACCCCATGCATAGATTACAGCTGCCGACGCCACCGCTGTCATCGCAAGCAGCCGGAGCCCCCTGCCCTGCTGGTCTGCGTGTGTCCAACTAGCATAGGCCTCGGGCCCGAACAGGATGCACAGACCGGCCGCACCGAGTAAAATCGCAAAGAGCCTGCGGCCGTCATAGCGTTCGTCCCCCAGAAGCAACGCAAATCCAAGCAGCGTGACAGGGGTCAGCGAAAGCTCAAGAACAGCCGCGGTGCCCGTATCGACATAGAGCATGCCCCAAAAGAGTGGGCCATAGCAAAGCGGAATCATGAACAACGTAACAACGAAAAGACGCGGCCAACTCCTTTTCGCCACCCGTGGTAGAGCAGCGCCCCTTAGGCGAGTCGCGCTGAGGATCAGCAAGCCGGCTACTGTAAAACGCGTGCCTGCGAACATCAGAGGCGGCACGGTGGCGATCCCTGCCTTGATACCGATCCACGTGGTGCCCCAGATCACACATAAAACCAGAAATGTCGCTGTGTTGCGGTTCATCGGAAGCAGCCTTCGCTGGGCGTTGTTGGTTCGTCGTAACGGCCAAAAGACGTTTATTTCGTTACAACGGCCTCTTGCCAATACGGTTCCGCCAACCGATGTTTCCGGGATGGATGGTGCGAAGACTATCGTCGACATGCGCATGGTTGGCGGTCACCCCTGCTTGGACTTCGTCAACACGGTCGACGCGCGACGCGATGTGTGGGGGCCAGACCTCTTGCAGACCTATGCCGACCTGGTCGTCTGGGCTGGACGTGCCGATTTGATCGACGTCGATGAGGCGCGAGCACTGCTCGCGGAGGCTCCCGCCCGCCCGCTCCTTGCGGAGGCGGCATTGGAAAAGGCCAAGATTTTGCGCGAGGCCGTTTACGCGGCTCTCCAGGCCGAGGCGGCAGGCGCCCGGGTGCCGGACGATGCCTTGCAAATCGTGCGCGATGCAGTCGCCCTAGCCCTGCCGAAGCGCTCGCTTTTCCCGTCCGGCGACCGCCTCGCTTGGCAGTGGACCGACGCAGCCAGTCTGAACACGATCGGCCACCGCGTGGCCTTTGAGACAGCCGAGTTTTTGGTGTCCAGGAATGACCGCCGCCGCGTGCGCGAGTGCACCGGGCCGAACTGCGGTTGGCTTTTCATCGACACCTCGCGTGGCGGGCGCAGACGGTGGTGCTCGGATGAGAGCTGCGGCACACGCAGCCGGGTAAGGCGCTTCAGGGCAAAAGCCGCAGGGAACATGGCTCCCGACAGCAAGAATTAGTATCTGACGCCAGGCTTGGATGACCAACGCAGCATAGTTGGCTTCACGCTATCCCTGTCGCTGTTTGTCCAACGAAGCTGGTCTCGCGAGCGACTGTGGCCAAGAGTGTGGAGAACACAGCCGGCGCGGCAAGCCATCATCGCGTTCCAGAGCGGGTTGCTTCGGGGCCGCCTACCTCGCCACGCTTCGATCGGTCGATCTGCTCAAACTTGACAGGAACTCCGGTAGCGTTACGGCGTTTTTCTCAGTCCGAAACAAACAAGGATAGGTGCCATGGACTGGAACCGTGTCGAAGGCAATTGGAAGCAGGTAAAGGGCAAGGTCAAGGAACAGTGGGGCAAACTCACAGACGATGATCTGGACCGTATTGCCGGTAACCGCGATCAGTTGGAAGGCAAGATTCAGGAGCGCTACGGCATTGAGAAGGACCGCGCTCGGCGCGACATCGATGACTGGTATGGCCGGCAAGGCTGGTAGGTCGCCGGTTCCAAACTGAACTTGAAAAAGGGCTCCGAGAGGTACGGCGCCCTTTTTTGCCGCGTCTCTTGTCGCCTTTTCGTGAGTCTCACGACAAGGGCGCTCACCGAGAGACGTGGAACCGCGAAAGGTGCCCGTCGTTATCTGGTTCTCGAAATTACATTGGGGGATTAGTTGGACAGAGACGACGCCTCGGCGATCACAACTGGAGTTAGCGGCCTCGACTACATTCTTCGTGGCGGCTACGCCAGGAACCGCTCCCATCTCATCGAAGGGAAACCAGGTTCTGGAAAAACCACTCTTGGCCTCCAGTTTTTGATCCAGGGCGCCAAGAATGGCGAGACATGCCTTTACATCACTTTGTCAGAAAGCCAGCGCGAACTGCTCTCGGTTGCTGGCCGTCACGGCTGGGATCTGAAGGGGGTGCAAATTATTGAACTTGTGCCGCCGGAGCTCAGTTTCGATCCTGCGCAGCTACAGACATTGATCCATTCCTCGGAATTGGAACTCGGCGAAACCGTGCAGTCTGCCATGGCCGAGATCGGACGCGTCAGACCCGATCGCGTGGTGTTCGATTCGCTCTCTGAAATTCGACTTTTATCGCAAGGGTCACTGCGGTATCGGCGCCAGGTGTTGGCATTGAAGAGCTTCTTCATGCTCAACAATGTGACGGTGCTTATGCTCGACGACCTGACCGCTGAGCAGGATGACCTCAATTTGCATTCGATCAGTCACGGCGTCATTCGGATGGAGCAGCTGTCGCCCGTCTATGGTGGAGAGCGTCGGCGGCTACGCGTGATCAAAATGCGCGGCGTGCAGATCCGGGGCGGCTTTCACGATTTCGTCATTCGCCCAGGCGGCGTTATCGCCTATCCGCGGCTCGTTGCAGCCGAGCATGAGGTGGCCGAGCATGATACGCCAGCCATGAGCAACAACCGGATCGACACCCTGCTTGGCGGCGGGCTGGCCCGTGGTACCAGCACGATGCTGATGGGGCCGTCTGGCGTTGGCAAGTCTACCATTGCCTGCACCTATTGCTATGCCGCACTCGAGCGTGGCGAGCGTGTGCTGGTGCTGTTGTTTGACGAGACAAAGCGCATCTTCTTGGCGCGCGCCGCCGGGCTCGGCATGGACCTGGAGCCGTTTGCCGAGGACGGCACGCTGATGCTTGAATCTGTCAATCCGGCTGAGCTTTCACCAGGCGAATTGTCTTCGCGCATCCAAGCGGCCGTCGAAGAATCCAATGTGCGGATCGTCGTGATCGACAGCCTAACTGGCTATCTCAATGCCATGTCCGAAGAACAACATCTGGTGCTTCAGATGCACGAGATCCTCACCTATCTCAATCAGAAGGCAGTGGCGACGATCCTGCTGTTGGCCAATCACGGGCTGTTTGGGCAAACGGCAGCGCCGGTCGACATGACCTATCTCTGCGATTCCATCATGCTTCTGCGCTTCTTCGAGAACGCAGGTCAGTTGAGACGCGCGATTTCCGTTGTCAAGAAACGTGTCGGCCCCCACGAAGAGACGATTCGTGAGTTTAAAATCGGCGGTAACGGCGTGGCCGTAGGTGAGCCACTGGAACAATTCCGCGGCATCCTGATGGGATCTCCGGAATTTGAAGGCAAGCCGACAGACCTTCTGAGGGATAAGGCGCTGTGATGTCGTCCAGCCCCGCCGTTCTCGTGCTGGCGCCGCTTGGCCGTGACGCGAGGATCGCGGCCTCCATCCTGGCTACAAACCAGATTGCCTCGCGTGTGTGCGGCAGCTTGGAAGAGGCAGTGCCGCTTCTCGACGAGGCTCAGTGCCTTGTCGTGGCCGAGGAGGCCCTGCTCAGTTCCGATCGAACGCAGTTTGCGGCCTGGCTTGAAGCCCAACCCGCATGGTCGGATTTTCCGATCGTGCTTCTGACGATGCGGGGGAACGAAGTCGACACGCGGATGGCATTTCTGGACCGCTATCTGATCGTGCTTGAACGGCCATTTCTGGCTTCGAGCCTCGCCAACTCGGTGCGCTCCGCCTTGCGTGCCCGCGCCCGCCAGCGTGAGGTCCAGTCCTACATCGAACAGAAGCGGGAGGTCGCCGATCGGCAGAAATTGCTCATCCGCGAGCTGCATCACCGCGTCAAGAACACGCTGGCCAACGTTCGCGCCATGATGGGCGCGACGGCCAAGTCGAGCGGCAACGTCGATGATTTCGTACGCGATTTTTCAGCCAGGCTCGTTTCCCTGGCCCAGACCCATTCGATGCTTACCGACGACTATTGGCAGACTGCCTCCCTGCACAAGCTGCTCGAAAGCGAGCTTGACCACTATGAGACGCGCGACAGGCCGCGTATCGTTCTGGAAGGCCCGAACGTAGCGCTAGTCGCCGACATTGCGGTCCCTGTCGGGATGGCTTTCCACGAACTGGCCTCCAATTCGTCGAAGTTTGGCGCGCTTTCGCAAACGGGAGGCCGCCTTGATGTCCGCTGGTCGTTAGGCGGGTCCGGCGATACACAGATCGTCAATCTTGACTGGCGGGAACGAGATGGGCCGAAAGTCGAGCAGCCCAGTCGCCGGGGGTTTGGCACGACACTTCTGGAAAAAGTCGTGACCGTGCAATGCAACGCCAAGATCGAATTGAACTACCATCGTGACGGCTTGCAGTTCACCATGGCCTTGCCGTTGCGAAACACGCGCCTTGTGCCGGCTTACTGAGCGGCAACGGAAAGGCTGGCTGGGCGCCGCGATAGGGATTAACTGAGCGTCACTCGGCAGGCTGGTCTAGCGCTTTAGCCAAAACATCAGTTCCGAAAAAGACCGCCTCTATATCTCCCATATGCCTCTGCAACATTGCGAGAGCTCCGGCGTGGTCTATGCGGCCGACCTTGGTGATGAAGTCGAACTCGTGCCGCGGCGCTGTGACCCGGGTCATGCGTCCTAGACGAAACCTTGGGCTCCCGGAGCGCAGTTTTGTCGCCTTCGTGGTCACCCCCCGCCATTTTGCTCACGATCTCGTTGATAGCCCGGATGCGCATCTGAATCATCTGCGACCCGTCTGGGTTCCGACTGGCGTCGTAAAAAACCAAGAGGCCCGCAGACAGGCTCGATCGACGGTCAGCTATCCCGAACAGCAAACGAAATCACCCTTGCCTTTGGCCAACCAACTTTCGCCAGATCACCTTCGCAATGGCTGCGGCCCCAGTACGGTCGGACAGCCCGCGCCTCTGGCGGCCGAAGTGAGGCGCCGGGAACATACAACGTCGGTCGTTGTTTCTCTGATCGGGAGGAAAGATGATGGCAGACGATAAGAGCAAGCGTGATTTTCGAGATCGCAACCGTGGATCAGTCGATGAAGATTATGAGGTTGGCTATTTCGCCAAACAGCATCGTATCACGCCAGAACGCGCGAGCTAATCAGAGAACACGGCAACGACCGGAAGAGGCTCGGACGCGAGGCAAGGAAACTCGCTGATACCGGCTGATGGTCGCGACGCATCACGCGGCTTTTCGACGAGCGGGTCTGAAAGGCTGCGCGAGCGTGAAAACGTCTGCCCGGATGCCCGCCTCGACTTGCTTCCATGTGACCGGGTGGGCAATTGGGAAGCCGGGCCGCGCTCGCGGGGAAAAAGCGCCTATTGCGGTATTGCCCTGTCCGTTGCGGAGATAGTCGAGAAAGATCCGGCCTCCTCGGGCTGCGGGGTCAGCTGACAACAGGTATCGGTCAGGATCGGTATCAACCAGACGGTGGGCGAGCGACTTGGCCAGTTTCCGGGCGCTGTCATGGGTCATCTTCGCAACGAGCGGGGCCATCAAGTGGATGCCTTTGCCGCCAGTGACCTTTGGCCAGCTCTCCAAGCCTGCCGCTTCCAAGATGCCCCGTAGCGCCAGCGTGGCCTCGATCACATCGTCCCATGGAACGCCTTCTCCGGGATCGAGGTCGAGGACGAGCCGGTCCGCATGTTCGATGTCATCAATCGTCGCGTTCCACGGATGAAGCTCAACGGCATCCATCTCGACCAAGCCAAGCAGACCATCCATGTCATCTATCCATACCCGAATGCCTTCGCCGCCTTCGCGCTTTTGAACCCGGAGCTGATGTACGGACGCCGGTATCCGAGGTAGCGGTCCCTTGTGATAGAAGGTTGCGCCGGAGGCGTGGCGGACCAGCTTCAGCGGTCGCCGAACCAGATCAACTAGAGCTTGATCAGCGACCCGCCGCCAATAGTCTGCCAGCTCTTCCTTGGAAGGTGCAACCGCATCGGGTAGCAGCTGGAGAATGTTCTCGCGCGGGACGCCGTGTTGGCCTTCCGACCTCCGCTTGGAGGGCGACGGAGGCTTGGGCGGGATTGCCTGAAGGTCCTCGCGGAGTCCCTTGAAGACCGCCTCACGCAAGATGCCCCGGTCCGACACGCCACTGAATTGCACCTCGGCAAGAACGTCTGGTTCGACCCATGTCGCCTTGGGCTTCTTGATCGGCTCCGACAGCGGTGACTTGGCGGTTACAAGCGGATCAAGCCGCTCCCTAACGCGCCGGGCTGCGTCCAGCGTATAGCCGGTCTGGGCCTTCCCGGCATAAAGCAGCCGGTCGCCCTCTCGCCTGCCGATGTACAACGATGCGATGCGGCGCGGCTGCGCGCCAAGTTTCTCGACGAAAGCCACGATTGGAAAAGTGTCGCTCTTGACACATTTGACCTTGACCCAACTGGTCTGGACGCCCGAGCGGTAGTGAGCATCCGCTCGCTTGGATACGATTCCCTCTATGCCCATCCGGCAGGCATGGTCGAACATATCATTGCCGTTCACCTCCAGATGCTCGGCATAAGTCAGGGTTGGCTCGGTTTCGGTCAGCAGCTTCTTCAGCGCAGCCTTGCGCTTCACTAACGGTTGTTCCCGTAGATCACGGCCATCGAGGTACAGGAGGTCGAAAGCGTAGAGAGTCATCCGCAGCGAACTTGGGTTGCCCAGCTCACGTTCCAGGGCTTGATAGTCCGGCAGGCCGGTGTCGCCCAGGACGACAGCTTCACCATCGATGATAGCGGATTTGACCGGCAGGCTTGCCGCGGCCTGAACAATCCTCTTGTAACGGTGGGACCAATCGTGGCCGCGTCGTGTGAATGCTCGCGCCTTTCCGCCTTCAACGACCAGCTGCGTCCTGTAGCCGTCATATTTGATCTCGTGAAGCCAATCTCCGCCTTCGGGAGCTTTCTCGACCAGTGTGGGCGATTGGAACTCGATGAACGAAAGCCGGTCAATGGCACTGGTCATATGCTCGCGACTCCAGGAATCGCGACTCAAGCCCCAGCGCCCCTGTCGGTTCCGAGCCTTTTAGAAGAATTGCATCGCGACGATTGCTTATCCGCCTCACTTGTTGATGTGACGGCGCAGCAGTCTGATGTTGCGATTGTTCGCCTTAAAATAGACGTCGAAGATCGAGCCGAGAATTGGGACACTTCCTACGAGCGTATCCAGCAGCACGTTGCCTAGCATGCGGGCGACCAACCCATTTCCGGCACCGACGTTTCGAGCTCGCAAGACGATGTAGGCCGAGATAATGCCCGTCGCCGCATCTCCGATTACGGGAACCAGACCTACGAGCGCATCCAGTCCAAAACGAATTGATGTGCCTGGAATGCGCCAGCGGGAATCGAGTAGCGCGGCCAATAGATCCAACTCGGCAAGTACGTTTGCTGTATGACCACCGTGACCGCCCTGCCCGATCATGCCAACTCGCGCGCCAGTACGATTTAGTATCTCTCCCTGATGGATAGCCGTCACCTTAGATATCGCTTTGACCGCCTGAATTCGCTTGCGTCCTGTGCGATGGCACGTCGTCGAGCAAGGTCGTCTCACCGGAGCTTTTCGGCGCCTCAACGGGCAATTCACCAGTAGGCGTCATCTTGCTGACGGCCTCAGGCAAATCTCGCGTGATCCGGCTTATGAGTTCCTCGCGCGAAAGGCCGGTCTGCATCGAGAGGGAAGTCAGGGTTTCTTCGTCTATGGCTGCTTCCACCTCGCTTGGCTGGATCGGCTCGTTCGGCCCGGTGCCTACCCACGAATCGACCTTCGATCCGGCGCCTGCCCCTCTGAACCGGTCGAGAATATCGCCAAGCGCGGTCCCCGAAACGCCTTTTGAAAGCTGATCCAGAATCCCGCCTTGCGGATCATTTGGGTTGCGATCACCCGCTCCACGGATCATGTCGCCGATCTTGTCGCGATTTTGGTATGCCAAGACGCCGAGCATCGCGATCGCCAATTTTCCCAGGTTAGCCATTGGTACCTCCACTGTTCAATGGACAAGGGCTCAACATCACAAAAGTTCCGACCGGCGACGATCTAATTGAATAAGGCCTGGCGTATCGACACAGACGTGAGCGGTGCTGCCTAACCGGCTTGTTTCCGTTTGCGGTGCGGCTTCGGCCTCGCAGACGCTGATCGTGCAAAGCTCGTTGCCTGCCTGATCGCGCATGCGCACTAACCATCCGGTCATATCGTCATCGCCCGATTACGCAACGAATCGCTTCGGCGCGAGCGGCCTCAAAACTTGGCGTCTCGGCAGGCGGAACCTGGCGAGCCTGGTCGGCGTCGCGATAGTAGAACGTATAAGCGAGATGGATCCCGCGCGCTGCCTTAGAGTATGGAACTACCACCCTCATCTTTGACGGGGGTTTGGCCAAACAGCGAACGTCGGCTAGGCCTAAGACGATCGATCGAGGTCGACTCGCGCGACGGCGTAGGCGCCAAGCGAGATGCTTTGATCATCCAGCGGTCTTGCGGAACTTTCCATGAAGTCGGGATCGGTTGCCGCCCGCTCGAACTGCTCGGCGCCGAGAAGAGCAATGCGGGCGCTGCTCGGCGAATCCGAAAGCCTCACAGATTGCGTCTTGGCGGTAAGGTTAGCGACCCACAGGGTCACGCGGCGATCTTTTTCAGCCGCGATCGTCACGACGCCGTCACAGCCGGAAGTTCCTACGGACAGCAAGGTGGCTCCGCCGAGCTTTGAGAGACCAGCCAAGACATGGAAAGCGGGATAGACCGTTGGGCCATCCTGCTGGTCATACCATGGCTGCACGAAATCAGCCTTCCTATGGATTTGGCCAAAGGGGCCGGCGAAGTCACCGAACGCGACGGCATCGATTCCTTCGCGAGCGCAGGCCGCGAAATATCCGACAGTCCAAGCCGCATTGAACAGCCCGCGCTGACGAGGATCAATGCGCGATAGACAGACGCGAGCGTTCGCTTCATTCGGCGTAGTGGATTTTCCGTATGGGTTCTCACGGCAGCCGAGCTGGATGGGACCGATACGCAGTGGCAAGCGTTCCCCCATGAAAGCATGCGCGGAGCGGATTAGATGGGGGATTGCCTGAAGTGTCTCCATCACCGAGACATCATCTGCGGCGTGCACGCTGGGACAGGTGGTGAAGGTCACGTAGTCGAGCGCTTCGGCTGGCGGACGCTTGCGGTTGAGTTCGGTGAAGTAAGCGGCCATGCCGCCGCCCAGCGCGATGCCCGGGAAAGCCCGGCGAGCGGCGGAGTAGCTTTCGTGGAAGCTGGGCATAGTCGGCCACGGTGCTCCCGGCTGTACGGATGTCATGTCCTGCGCCGGAAAGACGGAGACAGCTTCTAGTTTGAGGCCGAGTGAGTGGACAGCATCCGCGACCGGCGCCAATTCGCCGAATGGATCGCGCGTGCCCTTGGTGATAATCTCGAGGACCACTCCAGCGCCGGTCAGCCGTGCGAGCGCGGCGTAGCTTTCTAGTTCGTCCTGGCCGTGTGCGATCCGGAGATCGACCTGGCAGACCATCCACTGGGGAGCCATTCGTCGTAGGAGCTCGGGGGTTTCGAGCGCGTGCTTTGCCTCGTCGGCGGCGACGCCGACGCCAGTGCGGGGCACTCGGCCGACCGGTCCGCCGATCGTCAGGTTGATGAGTGGATTGCGATTTTCAGACGTCCCGGCAGGGAGCGTTCCTGACACGTGAAGCCGGACGGCCTGCGTGAATTTCTGGCCCCTGGGCAGTCTGTAAGGCCACGGGCGACGCAGAGGGCGGACATATGTTTTATACGAGGCGTCAGACCAATTGCGTTGGTCCTCCATCTCAAAGGCATCACCCTCCATGGTGCATGTCGCCCAGATCCCAGGCGCGATCTCGTGCGACAACGCCCGGATGTCGGTGAACGGACATTTTGGATCGATGTGGTCCGGCAAGAACGATAGCTCGTCGTGACCATCCTCATGCAGCACCTTTATCGGCTTGCCGGCTAAGCCCTCGATCGGATGAAGGACGACGAAGCCGGTCCGATTCGTCAAAAGGTCGGTCTCGGGCTCTGCCTCCGCCACAAACGACAGCGCACCATCGCCACGGCCTGAGACGCGCGCCCGGTAAAACAGGCGGCCGGATGTTGCAGCACATGTTGCACGGTATTCAATGGCGAACGCATCCGGCCTCTCGTCGATCCGCAGATCATCGAGAACGGTGGTACATGTTCCCCAGTTTTCGTCCCGTACAAGAAACGAGATTCCGCGCAAGACCTCGATCGTCCCAACGTGGATGTAACGCAACGCCCCATTGTCGAACGCGACCGACAAGGATCCGGCGCGCAGCGTGCGCAGCGGTGCCTCGAGCTCTTCGGTGCCACACAAGCGGACTGCCAGGGAAGCTGCCGAGGTCAAATTGCGCGCTCCGTCGTGGCGTCGAAGATCGAGGCCCGGTTCATGTTGATGTCGATCGCAAGCTTCTCGCCCGGACGGCTGACATCGTGCGCCTGCAGCTCAGCCATCACCGGCGCGCCGGCCAGTCGGAATGTCGCGTAACTGCGCGAGCCGGTCGGCTGCAGCAGGTCGATCGTTGCCTCATAGCGAAACGTGCCCTGCTCCGGCGTTGCAGTGTGCGCACGAGTGAGGTGTTCTGGCCTCAACCCGAGCAGCACCTGCTGTCCGTCCGCGACGCCCTTCAGCCCCCTGCCGCGCGCTAAAGGCAGCAGTGCATCCGCGAGCCGGATGGCAGCGGCGCCTGCGTCCAAGGCAAGGGTACCTGGCAGGAAGCTCATCCGCGGCGAACCCAGGAACCCAGCGACGAACGTTGAGGCCGGGTGCTCGAACAACTCGAGTGGCGCGCCCTGCTGCTCTATCAACCCGTCGCGCATCAGCACGATGCGGTCAGCCAACGTCATCGCTTCGATCTGGTCATGGGTGACGTAGATCATCGTTGTCGCAATGTCCTGGTGAAGGCGTTTGATTTCGCCGCGCATTTCGTCGCGAAGCTGTGCGTCGAGGTTGGACAGCGGCTCGTCGAACAAAAAGATGCGCGGGTTGCGGACTATGGCGCGGCCGATGGCGACGCGCTGGCGCTGGCCGCCGGATAATTGGCGCGGAAAACGCCCCAGCAAGGGAGTGATGCCAAGCATGCGTGCCGCCTCGGCCACGCGCACCTCGACCTCTGGCTTCGGCATCTTGCGAGCCTTGAGGCCGAAGCCAATGTTCTTGGCCACGCTCATATGCGGATAGAGCGCATAATCTTGAAACACCATTGCCACGTCGCGATCGCGCGGCCGGAAATCATTGACCACCTCGCCGCCGATCTCGATCGTGCCTTCCGATATCTCCTCCAGGCCGGCGATGGTCCGGAGCAGCGTGGACTTGCCGCAGCCGGACGGTCCAACCAGAACGGTGAACTGGCCGTCGCGAATGTCCAGGTCGATGCCGCGCACGGCATGGAACGCGCCGTAGCGCTTGTGCAAGCCGGTAATTTTGACTTCGGCCATGCGGGAGCTTTCCTAACCGCGAACGGCGCCGAGCGTCAGCCCGCGCACCAGATGACGTTGAGCAAGGACCCCAAGGGCGATCGATGGCACAAGGGAGACGATGGCAAGGGCCGCGGCTTCGCCATATTGCGCGCCCTGGAAGCCGATGAAGGCGCGGAAGACCGTTGGCAGTGTAAAGGCAGTTCGGCTGGTCAAGATCAGAGCGAAGAAGAACTCCGTCCAGCATGCAATGAAGGCGAAGACAGCCGCCGCGACGATGCCCGGTGCTGCGAGCGGCACGGCAACGCGCCAGAACGCCTCCCATCTCGTGCAGCCATCGACGAGGGCCGCCTCCTCCATCGACTTCGGCATGCCGCGGAAATAGGCGAACATCATCCACACCGAGACCGGCAGCGTGAAGACCGTATAGGCGATGATCAGGCCGACATGAGTGTCGTAGAGCCCGACCTGGCGATAGATCAGGAACACCGGCAGCACGATCCCGATCGGCGGCAAAAAGCGCTGCGACAGCACCCAGAAAGACAGATGCTTGCCGCCGGTGTCGTAGCGCGCCAGGCTATAGGCCATCAGCGTGCCGAGCAGCGCCGAAAGCACCGTGGCCGAAAGCGAAATAATCAGGCTGTTGATGAGCCCGTCGAGACCACGATAGGCGAACAGCGCAGCTTTGTAGTGGACAAGCGTCGGAGCGGCGGGGAACCAGACAGGAGGTACGGTGAGGTAGTCGTCGCTGGGCTTGATGGAGGTGTTGAACATCCAGTAGAGCGGCCAGAGCACGAACACCAGGAAGAACCCCAGCAGCAGAATTCGGCCGATCGGCAACGACCGGCGTTTCCTGCGGCGGGCGGGCGCGACGGCGGCCATCAGACCGGTTCCACCTTCAAGAGCCGACGCACCAGCAACGTCACGATGAGCGCCGTAAAGATCAGGAACAGCCAACTTCCTGCTGTTGCCTGCGACAGATGAAACTGCGTGAAGCCTATGGTATAAAGATAATAGGAGGCCGTGTAGGTTTGTGTTCCTGGGCCACCCCCTGTCATGATGAAAATGGTATCGAACATACGGATTGCGTCGAGCAGACGGAAGGTCAGCGCCAGCAGCATCATCGACCCGAGATGCGGGAGCGTGATCGCCCAAAAAACCTGCCAGGCGTTGACGCCGTCGAGTTCTGCCGCCTCATAGAGATTGGGTGGGATTGCGGTCAGCCCGGCGAGCAGGATGACGAACATGAACGGCGTCCACTGCCAGACATCGGCGATGATCAGCGAGACGTAGAGCCACGGGCGCTCCGTCATCCAGCCGATCGTAACCTCCTGCCCCAATAGTTGCGTCAGGACATAGTTGGTCGGTCCAAAAGGCCGCTGTAAGAGCAGCGTCCAGGCTTGGCCAACGATGACCGGGCTGATGAACAGCGGCACGATCAGGATCGACATGATCACACCGCGGCCCGGAAAGCTGCGCACCATTGTCAGCGCCACCAGGAGGCCGAGAACGAACTCTATAGCGACGCTGATGCCCGACAGCGATGCTGTCAGCAACAGCGACCAACGTGCTACGGGATCGAACACGACCCGCTCGAAGTTCTTCAATCCGACAAAGGCGTGGCCCGGCACCTGGAAGTCGTAGTTGATGAAGGATACCACCAGCGAGAACAGAAGCGGATAAATCGACAGTGCCAATATCAGCAGCACAGCGGGGGCGACCAGCAGCCACTTGAAATGACGGTCAGCCCATTGGGCAAAGGCAGACAGCCGGGGCGGTGCGCCGGCGGCCTTCAAATGGCGGATCGTGGCTGTGGGCTGCATAGGCGTATCCAATCGCCGCTTAGCGGGGAGGTGTTGCGAGCCAAGCGCCCGCAACACCAATTGCTCCAGAGAGTCCGCCTCCCTTCAGAGGGTGACCGCCATGCCAAGTTTTTCCACCGTGTTGTCGGCGGTGGCGCCAGGCAGTTTCAAGAACTCGGTGTAGAAGCCCTTCTGCGAATCCACACCCAGTCGGTCGGTCGTCTCGTTCCACTCGGCGGCCGCCGTTTCAAGCGACGCCTTCGGATCCGCACCAGCCCACACCGCCGTGCACATGCGATCGATGCTCAAGAAGTAGTCCTGCGCGCCTGGCATGATCGGGTCGAGCAGACCGACGTTTGCCGAGTTGTTGAGGTTGGCAAGGTACTCCTTGGCACTCGGGAAGAGCGCGCCGTAGAGCTCGGACTTGAAGTGCGAGATGCGGTACGGGTCGCGTAGCGCGTAGGGCAGCATGCAACGTGCCAGCGAGACGGGTGGCGAGCATACCCACTGCATGAACAGATACGCCGCCTCAGGGTTGGGCGAGTCGGCCGACAGTGCCTTGTTGTAGCCGGTGGCATGTTCCGGATTTCCCGGAACCACGGCATAGCCGACCTTGCCGGCGATCTGGGACTGCGGAATGAAGTTGATTGCCGTGGCCGACTGCGAATAGTTCGCCGCCATACGGCCGCTAGGAGGCCAGGAATAGATCATCGCGACTTTGCCGGTCAGGAAAGCCGCCCACAAGGAGACGGCGTCGAGCTCGTTGTTGCCGGGGATCGAGGCCTTGTTTGCGGCGAGCATGTTTGTCAGCGTCTTGACGCCGGCATCCGAAACCAAACCTGCCTTCATGTCGTCGCCGAAGAGTTTTCCGCCGTTGGCCCGGTACTGCTGCAGAAAGTCGAACTGATTGCCGGGGCTGCCCGCCTTGCGGAAATGTCCCGCGCCATAGACCTTTGGCGCCATCTGGTCGGTGATGAACTGGGCGATCTGGGCATATTCTTCCCATGTCTTGGGCGGTCCAAGCTTGGTGTTGAACTTCGCCTGGTAAGCCTCCATCATTTTCGGATCCTCGAAAATGTCCTTGCGGTAGTAGAGAGCGAACATGTCGCCGTCGTCGAAGAACCCCCAGATCTTGCCCTTGTAGGTCGGCAGCGCCTTGTACAGGGGATGATAGTCCTCGAGGTCTGCCGGGTTCATGTATTTGGCGATGTAGTCGTCTAGCGGGGCGATGACGCCGCCATCGGCAAGCGACGGCGTCCAGGCCGGCGAGATGTCGAGGACGTCATAGGCACCCGAGCCGGCGATGTGCTCGGCGACCGCCTTGGAGTACTGGTCCGGGTTCGACAGCTCGACGACATTCGACTTCATCCCGGTAAGCTGCTCCCACATCGGCCCGCTGAAATTGCGCGGGTCGAGTGCCTGCAGGCCAGCCTCGTAGGTCATGTTGAGGGTGACGCCCGAATGCGCCTTGGCCGCCTCCGCCGCGCGAAAGGCGGAACCGTCCGCAGGCCCTTCCTTCGATGCTTTCAGGGCTGCGGCCTGCGCCTGGCCGAGCGGCGACGTGCCGTCCGCCAATTCCAATGTTTGCTGCGCCAGCGCCCAATCGGTCATCATCCCCAGCAGCGGGCCGGACACGGCCAACATGCCGGTCATCTGACCGAAGCGGGTGATGAAAGTTCGGCGGGTGGTTTCGCCGCGCATGAAGGCGTCGACCTCTGCTTCGAGACCTGCCTGAAAGTCACGTTTTTCACGATCGTTCATAGTGCTTGGTCCTCCCATTTTCCTTTTGCTTCACTCGTCCGCCGGCGCAGCGGTCAAGCATTTCCTCCCGTAAGGTCGCCGCAAACAGGCCGCGGCGGCGCGCCGAAAATCAGTGTCCTCCTAGGTTCCAAAGCGGGCGGCGAGCCCAGACAGCCTGGTCTTCCACAGCTCGCTCGAAAGCACCTCGCGATTGACCACGCCGCGCGGCTCGCGACCGCGCTGCACCTCCATTACCGCTTTGACGTCCGCGGCACCGTTGCCGGCAAAGCACTGGTCGGTCCAGCAAAGCGCGTGCGGCGCCAGGATGACATTGTCGAGTTTGAGGATCGCATCGTCTGCGTCGGGAGGCTCTTGTTCCAGCACGTCGAGACCGGCGCCGGCGATGCGGCGCTCCTGCAGTGCTTGCGTCAGAGCTTTCTGGTCGACGATCGGGCCGCGCGCGGTGTTGATCAGGTAAGCTGTCAGCTTCATCAGGGCGATCCGCTCGGCATTGACGATGTGGTGGGTCTGGGACGACAGGGGGCAACTCACCGACAGCACGTCGGCGCGGCGAAACAGATCCTCCAGCCCTACCAGCTCGACGCCCAGGTCGGCAGCGACCCCCTTGTCGGCAAACGGGTCATGGGCAATGAATTGCATGTCAAAGGGCTTCGCCAAGCGGAAGACCTCGGCACCGATGTTGCCGATGCCCAGCGACCCAAGCGTACGCCCGACGAGGCCGACCCCCATATGTTCGGAGCGCTTCTCAAAACCAACAGACCCTTTGCGGGTGAGCGCGTCCTTTGTCAGCAGCTTGCCGGTCAGCGCCAGCATGAAGGTGACGACGGATACGGCGACGGGCCGTCGCACGCCATCGGGCGTGATGACCAAGGCAATACCGGCTGCGGTGCATGCCTCAACGTCGACAGTGTCGTAGCCGACCCCGAAGCGGGCAACGACGGCCAGGCGGCCGCTCCTGGGGACACTCGTGGCATCGAAACGATGGGCGAGGAGGATCAGCGCATCGAAATCCTCAAGTTGGTCGGCGCGAAGCGGACTGTTTGACTCCAGGAACACCATCTCGACAGCTGTCGCATTGCGCAGCGGCTCCAGATCGAAATCTGGGTAGGTCGGCGAGCCGTCCGGCCTGCGGAAATCACCGGAAAGCGCCACCCTGAATTTCACGCTGTCCATCGTCTCCTCCGCTCCTATTGGCACCCGGCCCGGATCTTGGAAACCGCGTCGGCGATCGCGTCGTGCAGGACCCAAACGTCGCCTGAATAACAAATGAAATCGAAGCCCTGTGCGTAGAACTCGTGTCCCTGGGCGACGTTGGGCACCAAGCGTCCAAGCGATTTGTTGTGCTTCTTGGCGGCGGCAACGATTTTGGCCATTGCAGCAGTGAAAGTGGGGTGGGCGAAGTCGCCAGGAATGCCGAGCGAGACGGACAGATCGAAATGTCCGACCCACAGACAATCGACCCCGTCCAGTCCCGCGATGCCGTCAATGTTCTTGACGCCGTCGGCGGTCTCGATCAGGCAGATGAACGTCGAGCGCTTGTTGGCGGCATCGAATTTGTCAGCGACCGAGCCCGGACGGTAACGGTCATGAGCGATCTGCAGCGCCACGCCGCGGGCGCCGGCAGGGTGGTATTTCATGGAGTTGATGATGTGCTGCGCCTGTTCGACGCTGCTCACCATCGGCGCGATCAGGCCTTCGGCGCCCATGTCCATGGCGCGGGCGAGGAAATGGTAGTCCTGCGACGGCACACGCACCATGACCGGCAGATCGGCCGCCTCGAAATAACGGATCGCACTCTTCAGCGTTTCCAAGCTAAATCCCGAATGCTCCATGTCGAAAAAGACGAAATCGCAGCCAGCGGACTTCAGGATGTGACCGATTCCCGGCGTGGCGAACTCGGCGACGAGCGTACCGAGCTTGACCCGCCTGTGAGAAGCTAACGCCCTGAGACTTGGCTCCGACATGCACTTCCTCCCGTTCGCCCCAATGGGCCAATCCGCCTATGTTCGCTTCAATGCGTGGCTTCAAGAACGAGGTCGCAGGTCGTCACCAACTTGGTCACGACGAGCGGCGCGCTCTGCGTATTGAATTCGTCGAAATGAGCGGTGCGGCAGTGGTCCTCGAATGCGGCCTCGCTATCGTAAATCTCATAGAGCAGGACCCGATCCAGTTCGCCGCGCGCCTCCGTCACGTCAAAGCGGCGACAGCCGGCCTCGGTGCGCATCGAGGCGGTCGCATTGGCGTCGACAAGTTCTCGGAATCTGTCCCGGGCACCAGGCCTCAGGCGGAAATCGACCCAGACGACAAATCCGGTCATCACTTGGGCCTCGCAAGTTGCAGATACCGCTTGGCCACATATTCGAGATGGCTGCGCATGGCCGTCTCTGACGCGTCTGGATCGCGCGCGGCGACGGCCTCGAAGATTTCGCGATGAGCCTGGTAAGCCTTGCGGTCTTCACCATTGGCCAATGTGGTGCGACGCTGTTCGAGCAACCATTCAGCCAAGGCCGCGTGAATAGCTGTAAAGATCCGATTGCGGGTGATTACCGCCAGCACGTAATGGAAGTCTACGTCCGTGCGCTCGAAGCGCGCCAGATCGCCGATCGACTGCCGGTTGAGTTCGAGCGCCTCCTTGAGGCTGTCAATGTCTTCCGGGGTAGCATGCACAGCGGCGTTGCGGGCAAGACCGACCTCGAAAAACAAGCGCGCGCTCTGGAAGTCGTGAACCCCTCCCGGTGCCGAAATCATGTGCCGAGCCGGCCCTGAAAGGGCGTCAATCACGAATTGAGGAGTGGGTCGAGTGACGCGGGCACGCTCCCCCGATTTTACCTCGACAAGGCCCATTTTGCTCAGATGCAGCAGCGCCTCACGGATGGAAGGCCGCCCTACCCCGAACTGCCGCATGAGTTCCCGTTCAGATGGGAGACGGTCGGCTTCGGCCAACTCTCCCTCTCGGATCATCCGTTCGAGGTGCGCTGCCACCTCGTCCGAAAGCTTCCGCTGCTTGATCAGAACTCCGATCATGTGGCATACCTGTTATACCAATCAGGTACGTTATGATCCCATAGCACCCTTGTCAACGATGTCTAAGCATCCGGTAGCCGAGCCGTTTAATCGCTCCGCCGATGTCGAGGCGTCCTTTGCACACGCCTTCAACGTCTTCACCAAGGATATCGGTGACTTGAGGAGCGCGAGCACACTCTGCTCGGTGTTCCGATCGGGGACCGTCTTCGAACCCTGGGTCGGGTGGTCAGTTTCAACTGCGGTGTGGACCGCAGTGAGTGCCACCGGGCCGTGTGCTGGCCGAGACCTACCCAACCGCCTGCTTATGAGCTGCAACATGAGCCCTCGATGGCAAAGTAGACCTCGACCTGAGCAAGACCCGCGAATGGAAGTGGGGTTCACAGCCGAGGCGGAAAACGCGAACTCTCGCTGGTGGACCCATTTGGCAATACGCCTGCTCCATCTCGTAATCTTTTTGCGCCGCCGCAATGCCGCAAAGGAAGGTGGTGTCGGGTCAGTTCTCTCTAGGCTCCAGAGCGCTCGTCACGTTGTGCCCATCCTCGTGCGGTGGGCGGCCGCCGCTTGAGGATGCGCATTTGAAACTGGTTTTCTCAAGATCTTTTAGTCCTGAGGGCCTCAGGCGGGGGCGCTTGCCATTTAGTTATCGTCACCTGCAAATGCCGAACCCGCACTCGACGCCAATCTACGCGCTGGCCAGTTTGCGACATCTGGCTTCGGCGATTCCGCTTTCAGTAGCGACGATCATGCTGGACGGCTGATATGAGGCGCGTTCCCGCCTGGCAGCTTAGGGGCAGCAAGCAGGACCTCGGCTTTCTTGCCTCGACCTGGCCTAAGCAGTCATTCAATTCGTGGCCTCAAGCAGCTCATCCACGCTCCTCCTGACGCGGCGTGCCATCCAGCCGATCTCGGGCTGATGTGCGTGGACGGCAGTCGTCCTTTGACCACCGCTTCTGGCGGCGCCGATTGGCGAGCCGCCTCGCCATCATTAGCTATGGAACGGAAAAGAAACCATTCAGCATCAGACTACCGCTTTTCGACGCACCTTTTCGAATATGTCGGAACGAGCGCTTGTCGCGCAGCCCACGATGCCCCCCATTGGTGAACCGGTTCCATGAAGAGTCTGACAATACGCCACCGCATCCTCGTCAGTTTCGCAGCCGTTCTGGTGGTCATGTCCGTGATAGCCCTCATCGCGTACGCCTGGTTTCTTCAGGCGGGGGAGGAGGCGACTGAGGTCGAGAAGGGCATCCTTCCGGACCTTTATCACAGTACCGAGATCATGACGGGCCAGATGGCGGCCCATAGTCTGCTTCAGGAATATGCCCTTCAGGACAACCCGTCAGACAGAAGCACGGTTGAAAACGCGATCACGACCAATCGCAACCAGGTGCAGCGGTCGATGGACGACTATGAGGCAACGATCGTCTCCGATATCGACAAGCAGAATTATGCAGCCGTCAAACAACTCGCCAACCAATTCCGTCTGGCTGAAACTGCTGTGCTGGAAACAAGCCGGGCTGCCTTGTCGAAAGGTGAAACTCCCAATGAAAGCCCAGCTATCAAGAACGAAGTAGAGCCGATCTTTGTAAAATTGCAGTCCGCTCTGCAGGCCATGGTTGAGGATCACAGAGGCGAGGCAAACAGCGCGACGCAGCGGATCAGCTCGATCGTCAGAACGGCCGAAGTCGGTTTGAGCGTTGGCTTGTTGATAGCCCTCGGGCTAGCCCTTCTTTTGGGTTACCAGCTGTTTCGCGCCATTACAGGTCCGCTCACCCGTTTGGTCGACGCGGTTCAACTGATGCGGCAAGGCGACTTCAGCGAACGGCTCGATCTGAGGCGCCGAGACGAATTCAGCGTGCTTGCCGACGGCTTCAACGCAATGGCGGACGATCTCACAACCCTCATTGGTCAGGTTCAAAGGTCCAGCATACAGGTCGGCACGTCGATAACTGAGATCGCCGCCACCTCCAAGCAACAGCAGGCAACTGCGACTGAAATCGCAGCGACCACAACAGAAATCCGAGCGACAGCCAAGGAAATCTCCGCCACATCAAACGAACTGGTCCGCACGATGAACGAGGTCTCCACAGTTGCCGAACAAACCGCTGCCGTGGCTGGCGGGGGGCAAGCGGGGCTGACCCGTATGGAAGAAACCATGCAGCAGGTCATGGAAGCGGCTGGCGCGATCAATTCCAAACTGGCGATCCTGAGCGAGAAAGCCGGCAGCATCAATCAGGTGGTGACGACCATCACCAAAGTGGCCGATCAGACGAACCTGTTGTCGCTCAACGCTTCCATCGAGGCGGAGAAGGCAGGCCAATATGGCCGGGGTTTTGCAGTGGTGGCGACGGAAATCCGAAGGCTCGCGGACCAGACAGCTGTCTCCACCTACGATATCGAGCAAATGGTCAAGGACATCCAGTCGGCAGTCGCGGCCGGGGTGATGGGCATGGACAAGTTTTCCGAGCAGGTCCGTCGGGGTATGCAGGACATCCAGCAGGTCGGCGGGCAACTCTTCGAGATCATTCAGCAGGTTCAGGGGCTGGTGCCACGTTTCGAAGTCGCCAATGAAGGCATGCAAGCACAGGCGACCGGCGCGGGGCAGATCAGCGACACGCTAACCCAGCTAAGCGAGGCAGCTCAGCAAACAGTCGAGTCCCTTCAGCAATCGACGCTCGCGATCGACGAGCTCAATCAAGTCTCAGGCGGCATGCGAAGTAGCATATCGAGGTTCAAGCTACGAGCATAGCGAGCCGGCAGTAGGATGTGACAATGCTATTCCTCGCCTTCAGCATGGGTCCGGATCGCTACTTGATCGATGTCCACAAAATTGAAGAGGTGCTGCCCTATATCGACGTGAAAGTTCTTCCGGGTGCGCCAACTGGTGTGGTGGGTTTGGTCAGCTATAACGGAATACCCATCCCCCTGATCGATGTCACCCTTCTTGCGATTGGCCGACCATCGGAGCGCCTGTTGAGCACCCGGATCGTTGTGACGCGCTATCCGGCGGATGATGGCGAGCGACGCCTGCTGGGGCTGATCGCGGAACGGGTGACGGATACGATCGAGCGAGACCCGGCCGATTTCGCGCCGTTCGGACTGGAACCAGGAACCCCGCCCTATCTTGGGCCGGTGGCTTCCGATGGTTCGGAGATCATTCAGTGGGTCAAAGTGGAAGCGCTGCTTTCGGAAGAGATTCGTACCGCTTTGCTCCGCCAGGCGGCAATAGGTGATCAATGACCGGAGCAATAGAAAAGCTCCTGACGGAAACCATTGGACTAGACAGTGCCAGCGTTGGTCCGACAGTGGTTCGTCAGGCGGTCAGAGAACGGATGGAAGCATGCCGGATAACCAACCCTCAGGCCTATAGGGAACACTTGGCCGGTTCCTCGCAGGAGCTGCAGGAGCTGATCAATGCGGTGGTGATCCCAGAGACCTGGTTCTTTCGCGACCGAGAAGCGTTCACGATGCTGGCGCGGCATGCGCGCGCGCACAAGCCTGCTCAGCCGATAAGAATCCTGAGCCTGCCATGTTCAACCGGCGAAGAGGCTTATTCGGTCGCCATGGCCATGTTCGATGCCGGCTTTGAGGCGCATGAGTTCAAGATCGATGGCGTGGACGTCAGCAGCCGCAATATCGCGACGGCTGAACGCGCCATCTATGGCCGCAATTCGTTTCGCGGCAGCCATCTCGAATTCAAGGATCGCTATTTCGAAGCGACCGAGGGCGGGTTGCGGCCTGTTGCTGGGGTGCTGAAACAGGTTCGGTTCATGGTAGGAAACCTGTTCGGTTCTCACGCGCCTTTCGGGCAAGAGGTCTATGACATCCTGCTTTGCCGCAATTTGCTGATCTATTTCAATCGAGAGCTGCAGGATCGCGCATTGATCTGCCTGAAGGACCTGCTGGCCAAAGACGGACTTCTTCTGGTCGGTCCGGCGGAAGCAGCTCTTCCAAGGGTGCATGGCTTTCTTTCCGCTGAATGGCCATTGGCCTTCGCCTTTCTGAAATCGGAGCCCGTCAAGACCACGGCGCCGAAAGTTTCGGCCGCCGTCCCGGTGCGGACGCCAAGCCCTAAGGTCAACAAGAGCGAGCCTCTTCGTCCGTTCCGACCGACAATTGGCAATGAAGGCCGCGGGCAGGCTCCGGCCAAGCCGCTTGCACACGCCTCGGAAAGCCTCATCGCGGTTGAACGGATCGCCAATGCAGGACGCGTAAAGGAGGCACAGGAGGTCGCCCTGGCGCATCTCAAGGAGTTCGGTCCTTCCGCAGAAATCTTCTACCTGCTGGGCCTCGTCCAGGATGCGGATGGTTCTGCACCCGAAGCCGCGCAAAGTTATCGCAAGGCGCTCTATCTCGCGCCAAATCATCGAGAAGCTCTTGTCCATCTGGCCTTGCTGCTTAGCAAGCAAGGCGACCATAACGGCGCCGAGGCGCTGGCCGGCCGGCTGGGTCGGGTCCAGAAAAGGAGCGGCAGTTGATGGCGGCTTCGACGATCGCTCAGCCGGTGGAGGAGATCGAAATCAACGACTGCTGGCGGCAAATAGGCGTACGGGGTGACAAGTCATGTCCGCTACTAGAGCAGCATCTCCACTGCCGCAATTGCCCGACCTACAAGAAGATCGCACGACGCCTCCTCGACCGTGCAGCTCCCTCGGCATCTCGCGACGAATGGCCTGACAACGCTGGTCGTGCAGGGATCGATTCGGCAGACAGCGACGCGCTGCAGACGGCCGTTCTCTTCCGTTTGGGGGAGGAATGGCTGGCACTTCCGGTCGGTATTTTTCATGAAGTGGCTGAATCTCGTCGCGTTCATTCACTTCCACATCGCAGGAACAGTGCACTGCTCGGCATTGCGAATGTCCGTGGTGAATTGCTCATTTGCCTGTCCCTGGCCGAATTGCTCGGGATAGACGAGCGCAAGGAAGGGGAACAAGGCACACGAACCAAGGTATTTCGCCGCCTTGTCGTGGTCGGCGAGCGCGACAAGCGGGTTGCTTTTATGGTTGATGAGATCCACGGCTTACATCGGTACCAGGAACGCGACACTCTCGCTGTTCCGGCCATGATTGGCAAGGCACTGTCGGCCGCTACGGTTGCCGTGCTGCCATGGCAAGGACGAGCCGTTGGCTGTCTCGATCCACGACAACTGCTCACGATGCTGGATCGGAGCATCGCATGACAGATGAAGACTTCAGCCAGGTTTCGATGCTCAGCCTCTTCCAGGCCGAACTGGAGACGCAGTCACGGGCTCTAACCTCTGGACTTCTGGCACTCGAACGCGATCCTATCGCCGCCGACGCCCTGGAAGCATGCATGCGTGCCGCGCATTCTCTGAAAGGAGCTGCCCGCATCATCGACCTGATGCCCGCAGTCAAAGTTGCAAATGCGATGGAAGACTGCCTGGTCGCAGCGCAACGCGGGCATCTGAGGGTGCGACGGGAGCATATAGATGCGCTTCTGCAAGGTTCTGACCTTTTGAAATTGATCGCATCGGGATCATCGAGCGAGAGCGCCAACTCAGAAGTCGAAACCTTTCTCGCCAAGTTCGAGGGGTTGTCCCTCCCCCAGGCTAAGCCCTGGCCCCAAGATTCTGCAGCTGATTTCGCAACTCCAGATCATGCCCAGGAGCAACTGGCGACGACCTCTTCAGCGAACCTCCTCGTTGGGGCGGGACCGCAAGCCCACGGCAGCATCGGCTCTGATAGAATGGTTCGGGTGACGGCAGACAGCCTGAACCGATTGCTCGGGCTGGCTGGCGAGTCGCTGATGGAAGCTCGGCGGCTCAGGCCATTCGCTGACGGGCTGCTACGGCTGAAGCGACTTCAATCGGACCTCGCAAGTGCGTTCGACAATCTTCATGCAGTGCTGCCGCCGGTTTCAAACGATGCGGCGGTGGTGGAGGCGCTGGCTGAAGCGCAGCGAAAGCTTCGCTTGAGCCAAGCGTTCCTGGCGCAGCGTTTCGATGAGTTGGATTCAGTGGATCGGAAAGCGACCGATCTTGCCAACAGATTGTACGACGAAACGTTGGCGAGCCGGATGCGGCCTTTTGAGGACGGCGTGCGACACTATGCGAGAATGATCCGCGACCTCGGTCGTACCCTTGGCAAGCGGGTGCGACTGGAGATCGTAGGCGGCTCGACCGGCATCGACCGCGATATCCTCGAGCAGCTCGATGCCCCTTTGGGGCACCTTCTGCGCAACGCTGTAGACCATGGGCTTGAACCGCCTGAGGAGCGCCTCGCGATGGGCAAACCCGAAGAGGGGCTCATCAGGCTCGAAGCGAGGCACAATGCCGGGCTGCTGCAGATAGCCGTGGTGGACGACGGCAGGGGGGTAGAGCTCTCGAAGCTGCGCGAGACCGTCGTCGCCCGGCAACTTGCAACCAGGGAAAGTGCTGAAACACTCAGCGAAAGCGAATTGCTCGCGTTTCTGTTTCTGCCAGGCTTTTCCATGAAAGCGGGCCTTACCGACGTCTCAGGTCGCGGTGTGGGGCTCGATGCAGTGCAAGCCATGACGAAGGAAGTCCGGGGAGTCGCAAGCGTCTCCTCAGAATTTGGCCACGGAAGCCGATTTCAACTGCAATTGCCGCTGACACTGTCGGTCCTGCGCACGCTGCTCGTCGATGTCGATGGAGAGCCCTATGCTTTTCCACTCGCTGCCATTTCCAAGACTTTGAAACTGCAGCGGACGGAGATCAACGTCCTGCAGGGCCGGCCGCATTTTCGATTGAACGATCGACAGATCGGGCTGGTCACCGCTCGCGAGGTGCTCGATCGAGGTGAGCCCGGATCGGAACCGAACGAACTATCGGTCGTCGTCGTGGATGCGGGTCGGGGCGATGCGTACGGCCTGATCGTTGACCGTTTTCTCGGGGAACGCGAGTTAGTGATCAGACCTCTCGATCCACGGTTTGCCAAGATCAAGGACATCAGCGCAGCGGCCCTGATGGAAGACGGTTCGCCCGTTCTGATCTTCGATGTCGACGATCTGATCCGATCGGTGGAAAAGCTTGCATCGTCCAGCGGATTTCGAGCTCTTCGGCGCGCCGCGGGCGGTCCCGAAGCGAGCAGGCGCAAGCGCGTGCTCGTGATTGACGATTCACTGACGGTTCGCGAACTCCAGCGCAAGATGCTCGGCAATTACGGTTATGAGGTCGAAGTGGCGGTAGACGGCATGGACGGGTGGAATGCCGTCCGGTCTGGTCCTTTCGATCTCGTCGTCACCGACATCGACATGCCTCGCATGGATGGCATCGAGCTGGTGAGTTTGATCAGAAAGGACGCTGATCTCAAGAACACACCCATTATGATCGTTTCATACAAGGATCGGGAAGAAGATCGCGCGCGCGGGCTCGACGCAGGTGCGGACTATTATCTGACCAAGAGTAGTTTTCAGGACGAGGCGCTGATCCATGCCGTCGTGGACATGATTGGCGAGGCGGCTGAATGAGATCGAGATTGGAAGCCAGCGAATGAGAATCGGCGTAGTCAACGACATGCCGATGGCGGTTGAACTTCTGCGTCGACTGGTCCTGTCGACCGGCGAACATCAGGTCGCGTGGATCGCGACCAATGGGCGTGAGGCGGTCGAGGTCTGCAGACGTGATCTGCCGGATCTGATACTCATGGATCTAGCGATGCCAGAGATGGACGGCGTGGAAGCGACGCGCAGAATCATGGCGGAAACCCCGTGCTCAATCTTGCTGGTGACCGCCAGTATCGAAGCCAACCTCGCCGGCGTCTACGAAGCAATGGGTCATGGCGCGCTTGACGCAGTCGATATTCCGTCGGTGGGCATCGAAGGCAACGCGTCCTCGCAATCCGCCCGGCTTTTGACGAACAAGATACGAACGATAGGCAAGCTGATCGGTGATGCGCCTACCCAGGCAAAAAGGCGGATGTCACGTGCGGCTGAGCCGTCAACTCGACGCCTGATAGCAATCGGCGCCTCTGCGGGCGGGCCGGCTGCCGTTGCCGCAGTCCTGAGCGCGTTTCCCGTTGATTTTGGCGGCGCGATTGTGCTCGTCCAGCATCTCGATGCTCAGTTCGTTCCAGGCCTTGTTGATTGGCTAGGGCAGCATACGCGTCTCCCGATCCGTCCGGCGGGGGAAAGGGATAGTCCTCAAGCGGGCACCGTTCTCGTTGCCAGTTCTGCGGATCATCTGGTTTTCAAGTCAGCTCAGCAACTTGGCTATACGCCCAGCCCCAAGGACAATGTTTATCGGCCGTCCGTAGATGTGTTCTTCGAAAGTGCGGCGCAATGGTGGCCTGGCTCAGTGATTGGTGTTCTGCTCACAGGCATGGGCAGGGATGGTGCGCGCGGGCTGAGACAGCTCCGTGACAAGGGGCATCTCACAATCGCGCAGGATAGAGCAACCAGTGCCGTCTATGGCATGCCGAAGGCCGCCGCCGACATCGGCGCGGCTGTTGATATTCTTCCTTTGGGTGCGATCGGCTCACGTATAATCGAAGCCTGCGAGCGCCCCCACGTGAAAGGCCCGTTCCGATGACGCAAGAACCAGAGTTGGTCCCGCCACTCGCAGATAACTATTCATCCATGGTTCTGCTCATCGATGATCAGATCATGGTTTGCGAGGCGGTCAGGCGCGCTCTAGCCAACGAGCCCGATATATCCTTACACTTCTGCACCGACCCGTTGAGAGCGATGACGGTCGCGGATGAGGTAAAGCCAACCGTTATCCTGCAGGATCTCGTCATGCCCGGGGTGGATGGGCTACATCTGGTGCGAGAATACAGGAAGCATGCGTCGACACGCGCGGTTCCAGTCATTGTGCTGTCGAGCAAGGAAGATCCAGCCACCAAGGGCGAAGCCTTCGCTGCGGGCGCGAACGACTATCTCGTCAAACTGCCGGATCGTATCGAGTTGATTGCACGCATTCGATATCACACGCGGGCCTATCTGGATCACGTCCAGCGAGACTCGGCACACCGAGCGCTGAGGGAAAGCCAGCGACAGCTGATCAGTGCAAATCTAGAGCTTGAACGTCTGACGCGGATCGATGGCCTGACGGGTCTCGGTAACAGGCGCTATTTTGACGAATATCTGGCGGCTGAATGGAAACGCGCTTTTCGCGCACAGTCCCCACTGTCGCTGTTGATGATCGATGCCGACAACTTCAAACGATACAACGATACCTATGGCCATATGGCCGGCGACGATGTGCTCAAGCAAATCGCCCGCGTAATCCAGAGCGGTTCCGGCCGTTCCACCGATCTCGCTGCGCGGTACGGAGGCGAAGAGTTCGTCATCGTGCTGGTCGACACTATACTGGAACAATCCAGTGCGATCGCCGAGCGGCTCGTCCAGAGCGTGCGAGAGTTGAACATACCCCACGGCCCGGATCGCGTGACCATCAGCGTCGGCGTCGCAACAGCGGTGCCCACCGAGAACGAGACGCCAAACGATTTCGTCAATGCCGCCGATTTGGCTCTGTTTCGTGCCAAATCGGAAGGACGAAATCGTGTTGCGCTTCATATGTCCCGCAGCTAGAGAAGCTCACATCTCAGTCAACGAAGCGCGCCCTGTTCGATTTGAGGACGACCTTGGCGAAGTCGGGCATCTCGAGACCTTGCCGCACCAGGCCATCAAGAGTTTTCTCAGCCGCCCTGATGGCGGAGAGCCGGGCCAGCACCGTCTCAGCCTCCAGGCGAGGCACCACGGCGAGACCGTCGCGGTCGCCGACCAGTATGTCTCCCGGCGAGATAGTCACTCCTCCCACTACCACCGGGAATCCGACCGTGCCTGGACCATTGCGCGCAGGCGAGTTCGCAATGATCCCGGCACAGTAAACCGGCAACCCGACCGCCTCGATCCCGACAACGTCGCGCACGAGGCCGTCAGTGATGAAGCCGGCGACCCCCTTGTTGCGCGCCATGCCGAGCACGAGATCGCCAGTTACCGCCGTACCGGCAAAGCTGTCGGTGGCCGCGACGATGACATCGCCACTTGCTGCGGCATCCAGTGCTCCAAACAGGGCGAGGTTGTCGGCGGGACCGCAGTGACAGGTCACGGCGACGCCGACCATCGTCGCAGTAGCTGGCGACAGTGGCTTGATCGCATAATGCAAGGCGCCGCGTCCCCCCATCGCGTCTACGACCTGGCTAACCGGCACGCCCGCAAAAGCACTGATGATTTCTGCTGCGGGCCGTTCGAAACGGCGCTTGATGGTGAGCAGTGGTGGGTCTTCAATCATGTAGCGGCCCCATTCCCTGAACGAACGAAATACAGTCCGGCCCGAGGTCGCGCAGGCTCCGCGCGCCCATCAGTCCCATGACGCGGTCGATTTCCTTGCGGTAGAGTTCGAGCACGTGGCGTACCCCCTCCTCGCCGGCGACCGCGAGCCCCCACAACTGCGGCCGCCCGATCAGACAGCACGAGGCGCCGAGCGCCAGGGCCTTGACGACGTCAGAGCCTCGCCTGATGCCTCCGTCGATAAGCACTGGTACGCGGCCGGCGACAGCCGCGACAACTGCCGTCAACGCGTCCAGGGATGCGGCGGCGCCGTCAAGCTGACGTCCCCCATGATTGGATACGATGATGCCGTCGATTCCTCGGGCTACAGCCTCGGCGGCTTCGCTGGGATGCAGGACGCCTTTCAGCAACAACGGTCCGGACCAGACAGTGCGCAGCCAGTCGACATCGGCCCAGGAGAGTCCGGGATCGAGCATTGCGGCCATCCGGCCCGCCAATGCACCGACCGTCGCCGTATCTCCGGGGCGCGCGTAGTTGCCGAAGGTCAGTTTCGGGAGTCGGGTGCGCATACGAAGAAGCCACGCCGCCTTGGTGGCGGTCGCGAGGGTTCCGGCCACACCGAAGCGCGGCGGGATGGCAAAACCGTTGCGGATGTCGCGTTCACGGTTGCCAAGCATCTGGTTGTCGATGGTGAGCACCAGCGCGTCGTAGCTTGAGGCACGCGCCCGATGCACCATTTCTCGGGTGAAGCCGCGATCGGTGTAGACGAACACCTGCATCCACCGTGGGCTACTTCCGGTGGCTGCTATGTCCTCCAGCGTGCAGACGGATCCGTGGCTGGCGCAGTAGAATGTCCCTGCGGCCGCTGCGGCTCGGGCGGCTGCGCGCTCGCCGTCGGGCCAGAACAGCCCAGCCAGGCCGGTTGGCGCGATGCCCAGCGGGATGGCAAGTTTCGCGCCGAAGAGGTCAAGGGAAAGGTCTCGCGTCGTTGCACCGTTGAGCGGTCGCGGCAGAATGGCAACCTCGTTGAAAGCTTGCTCGTTCCGGCGCAGCGTTCGCTCATCCTCGGCACCGCCATCGGCGAAGTCGAACACCGGGCGTGGCAAAGTCCGCCGCGCGGCGATGCGGACCGCGGCCACGCTGTACAGGCGCTTCAACGCCGCCATCGAAGCAGACGATGCCGCACCGCCGGCGCCGGGGTCATCGCCTGTGTTTGAGGCGGACGAGGAGCTACTCACGGTTGCTTTCCGCCGATGCGACCATGATGCGTCGGTCCACCGCCTCCCGGAACACGCACGCAGGAGAGTGTTCCCTCAAAGGAGGGATCGCTGCCGGTCGCCAGCACGCCGGCATTTGTCACCCAAAGCATCTCGCCCGAGAAGACGCAGTTGGTCGTTGCCTTGCCGCAGACGAAGAAACCTTCCGCTGTGCCGTTGGGCTTCAGAACGTGAATGCCGTTGGCGGCAATATCCGTGACATAAAGGCGGCCATCGGCTCCGACCTTCAGCCCGTCCGGGATCGGATTGGGCCCAGGCAAGCGGCCCAGGTCTTCGACGCAACCATCCGGACGCTGCCGCTTGACGCGCCCCGTATAGGACTCCCCCCAAATGATCGAGCCGTCGGCTTCGATCGCCACACCATTGGGGAAGGTCGGCTTGTCGAAGCCGAGAGCAAGGTACGCACTGCCGTCGGGGTTGACGGCAAAGATGTAGCTTGGGTCCGGATTCCCCGGGTTGTATGTGCCGGGATCGCTGAAGATGAGCCGGCCGTCAGCAGCAAATACAAGATCGTTTGGCCCATTGAGCCGAATGCCCGCGACTTCGCTCAGCAGGATTTCCGGCTTTCCGCCTTCGGCAACCCGCTGGATCGATGGCGTCGTGATGTCCGCGGCCCGCCAAGGTCCGGTCGTGCCGCCGTTCTGGCAGACATAGAGCAGGTCATCCGATCCGAGAACGCAGGCGTTGGGCGCTCCGGCAACATACGCGAACTGGCGAGCACTTCCGTCGCGATCTATGGCCGTCAGCTGGCTGCGATAGCTTTCGACGATGACAATTCGGCCATCGGGCAGCACCGTCGGGCCCTCGGGCCAGCCAAGGCCGGTCGCGACAACCTCGACGGCCAGCTTTTCAACCTCGTTCATCGTGCGACCCCCAGAACGGCAGCCTACCAAGATTTGTCGGGTATAATCCAGCCTGACGATCTGGCGGTCACCGGACCCGGCGACTCGAAAGATAGCCAGGCTGACGTGCGCGTTGCTGGGCCCCCCCTAGGCCGGCCCCCACCCCGGCGCCGGTGAACCCCGACGGGCGGAGGCCTATGGCTACAGCGCGAGCCGATCGGTGTCTAAACAGCTCGGTAGCACTGGCTTGCTCCTCCAGGTTGCGTGGCAGGATTAGGTGCTGCTGAGGCCAGCGTGCAAGGAACAAGTGCAGGTGGAGAAGGTTGAATCTCAGTTCCTCTCCCTCTAACACTCACAAAGTCCAACAATTCTCTGCTCCGCTGCCAGGCGCTCTGGAGCCCGAGCGTTTGCAGGGCGTGCGTGTGGCCAAAAGCTGGGGAGCGCCGCAGCGCCCAGGCGTGCAAATTGCTCTCTGAACGCCGATCCTTCTCCGAAGCTGGGGAGTAGCCCCAAAATCCAACAGCAATATCATGCCTCAACGGCGGTTTTGCCACTGCCAGTTTTGCGGTTCGCTCGCCTGTCAAAAGGGACAGTCTTTCGGGTCACGATCCGGAGTGGGTTTGCCAAGGCTCCCGGAATCGAGGTGGCCCACTTTTGCGTCGGGGCTCCGCCACTCTTCAGATCAACAGCAACCAGCACCAATACGCACCAATCACTATTTGCACAGCGAACGCGGTGAACCTGAGACTGACCGCGAGTTGGCTGGTTGAGACGAGGTGGATCACCGACTGCACTATACGTGCGCCTAACATCGTGGAGGCCAAGGGATCCGTGACATCTGTCTTTGAAATGATGATCGCGACTCCGAGCAGACCTCCGAAGATTGGAAGCCCTTCAATGCAGTTGGCGTGGGCACGGGCTAACCTCCGCATAAACGGGGAGAGGGCTCCGTTATCTGGCGTAAAGCCGTTTGCCGGGACTTGCCCAGAGATCACCAGGTAGCTCCGGATAACTTCCATCACGATCAGCAGGGCCAGCGCCCACGAGATGAAGCCAGTCAATGCGTAAGCACTCGCCGACATGTGCCCTCCCCGTTGCTAGCACTCTAGGTCGTTGTAGCCGATCAACTAGTCTAATGCTATTCGACGAGGAGGGGCGGCCTGTAGTGGGGCCGAAACGGAATAGCAGCTTTTGGACGTTGTGCCCGGAATAGCTGCCGTTCAGCCAATCAGCAGTGATTGACCGCTTTCGCCCTTTAGCGACCCTTCCGCGCCAGATCAGTCGATGCTTGAAGCTGCCATTCGCAGAGTGAAAGCGGCGTCGAGCATGGTCAGAAAGGCGCGCACGGCGGGGTTGGCGCGTCGGCTTGCCGGCCAGAGCACGGTGACATTGTTTCGCTCGACCGCGAACGTGGACAGCACTGGGACCAGTTCGCCGCGCTTCACATAGGGAGCCGCCATGAAGGAGGCGCCTATGCCTATCCCACCGCCGGCTGCCAGCATGATGAGCACGGCATCGCTGGCATCGGCGACCACACCGGAATTGGGCACGATCTCGATTTCACGGTCGCCAATCCGGAAGGGCCAGCGAAAGGCTTGGCCTGTGCTCTGATATCGAAGGTTGACGGTGTCGTGCCCTTCCAGGTGATCGGGATGGGTCGGTGTGCCGCGTTCCTCGAGATAGGCTGGCGAGGCGAAGCAGCAAAGCCGATGCGGTGCGAGCTTGCGTGATAGTAGCCGGGTGTCAGCCAGATCACCGATGCGTATGGCGACATCGATCCCTTCCTCGATCATGTCCACCATCTGGTCACCCAGCCTGAGATCGACGATCAGGTTCGGATGGAGCCGACGGAAAGCCGGTAAAGCCGGAGCGATCAGATGCAGTCCGATCGGCAGCGACGCGGCCACGCGCAACGTGCCCGATGGTTCGGAGCGCGCGGTCATTGCCGCCTGCTCTATTTCCTCCGCCTCGCGTAGCAGACGCAGCGCGCGCTCATGCAGGTCGCGCCCTTCCGGCGTGAAGGTGAGCGAGCGCGTTGTACGGGTAAACAGCGACACTCCTAAATGCCGCTCGAGCCGCTGGACGCTCTTGCTGACCGCCGACGGGGAAATCGACAGCGCGCGCGCCGCTGCCGTGTAGCTGCCCAGCGATCCCGCACGCGCGAAGGCGATGATGCCAGTGAGCCGATCCAAAGTGATATGTTCCGCCATGGCATTACTTAACCGCCATCGGCACCGATTATCAACCCGCGGTCATGCCGCTAGATTCGCTCCAATGACATGGATGAGCGGAGATTTCACCAATGAGCGATAAGATGAAGGCAGTCCGTCTGCACGCATTCGGTGGTCCCGAGATGCTGGTGTACGAAGACGCGCCTAGGCCGGGTGTGAAGCCCGGCGAGGTGCTTGT
The DNA here is from genome assembly GCF_040323125.1 of Mesorhizobium sp. M0062. Taxonomy (NCBI): domain Bacteria; kingdom Pseudomonadati; phylum Pseudomonadota; class Alphaproteobacteria; order Hyphomicrobiales; family Phyllobacteriaceae; genus Mesorhizobium; species Mesorhizobium sp. M0062. The sequence goes on along the minus strand of NZ_JAMYUO010000012.1, from coordinate 96,562 downwards.
CCGAGTCCAGGCTGCCGGGCTTAATCCGCCCGACTGGTATCTGCGGGATGGCTATCGCCCACTGCCGCCAGAATGGCGACCCAACGCGTCCTTCCCACTGATTCTCGGCACGGACGTGTCGGGCGTCATTGAAGCGGTTGGCGCTGACGTCGCTGAGTTCAGCATCCGTGACGAGGTCTACGCAATGGTTCGCTTCCCCGATAACTTGATGACGGGTAGCAATGCCTACGCGCATTATGTCAGTGTGCCGGCATCGCATGTTGCGTTGAAACCAGCCGGCATCGACCATATTCATGCGGCTGGTGCGCCGATGTCGCTTCTGACGGCATGGCAGTTCTTGATCGAACTTGGCCACGACGAGCCGAATCCGTTCCAGCCCTTCCGGCATGAGCCGGTGCCCCTCGACGGCAAGACGGTGCTCATCAATGGCGCCGGAGGCGGTGTCGGGCATCTGGCCGTCCAGTTGGCGAAATGGCGGGGCGCTCGCGTCATCGCGGTGGCATCGGCCAAGAACGAGGCGCTGATGCGCGATCTCGGCGTGGATCAGTTCATCGACTACAAGACAACCGGTGCGGAAGATGTCGTCCGAGACGTCGACCTTGTCCTCGACGCGGTGGGCGGCGCGAACATGGAGCGCTTCTTCCAGGTTCTGAAGCCGGGCGGCGCGCTGTTCCTGGTCAACCCGCTGGGCTTCGCTGGTCACGAAGAGACAGAGAGGCTGGGGATCACGGTCTCATCCGCACAGGTCCGATCCAATGGCGCGCAGTTGGCAAAAGCCGCCCGCCTGCTCGACGACGGCCTTGTGCGTATCGTCATCGACAGCACATTCCCTCTGGCCGAGGCGTCGCGCGCACATGAGCGCGCCGCCGAGGGCAGTATTCAAGGCAAGATCGTGCTGGCCGTCTGAATTGTTGCTTTCCGCCGCCCAATCGTCGGAAGTGCAGACGGTCGAGCGGGATCCACCAAGCTAAGCCATGATGCCGATTATTACCGGCCATATGTACGCGGTCTGGGTCCGTTGAAGCTATTTGGCCTCACTTCCCTCGCCATTGGCCATCGCATTACGTTTGGCTGTAACGGTATCAGGCGTCCCTTCCGGGCCTTCGCCCGTGAATATCATATCGTCTACAAGACGCGGATCGCCGACGACAAAGAACGGCGCCCAATAGGCTGGGCTTGCAGTGAACTCATTGTTGGCGGAGGCCAGCATCCGCGACATCGCCTTTGACAGTGCCTCGCCGGGCGAGGCGGCCGTCGGATCGCTCATGCTGATTGTGGCCACACTGGTCATCAGGTCCGTCGCCGCCTTCGAGTAAACAGGCCAGGATGAGACGATCAGGGTATGCGCGCCGGCCGCGAAAAACGCGCTGGCAAGGCCTGACAACGGTTCGGTTGCTCCTCCCCCGCCTGCCGCTGTATCGCAAGCCGACAGGATCACCAGATCGGCGTTCAGCCGCAAGGACGCTATCTCCGGCGCGGTCAGCACTCCATCGTCCAATTCCGACGCATTGCCGGGAGGAGACAAGATCAACCCCGATTCACCAACTCCGAGTTGACCGCCCACCAGCCCGTGCGTGGCAAAATGTATGGCCCGGTAGAGGGCCAGTTCACCGCTGACATTCATTTGCTTGAGGCGGGTCTCCGTCGCGTCCGCACCGAAAAGCAGGGTTCGCGATGATGACCGGAAGGATCCCGCTCCCGGTCCCCATTGAGCGCTTTCAACTTCACATCGTGTGTCGACAAGGCGCGGCAGGTTGCGGATGGCCTCAACATCGGCATAGGCCTGCCTTCCCGAAGACATTTCCGTCACGCGCACGCCGGGATCGACAACCGCGCGACGTTCCGGTTCAACACCGGAAGCCAAAGCCACGGTTTGGTCTTTGGTGCATTTGGCCGGCGGTGCGTTTCTCTCAGCGGCCGAGCGGCCGATAAGGGGGTCGGCAATGCCCAGGAACGGCGTGTCCAGGCCGGAATGAACCCATCGCTCACCGCGCAGAGCTTCCAGCGAAGCCAGGTCGGGTAGCACGGAAACCGAGCCGAAGCTCTTGAACAGCCATGCCGCTTTCTTGTTGGCCTCCACCTGATATTGCGGATCGCGCATCCAGTCATCCGGCTGCTCGGTGACCAGAAGGTGCCAAGGAAGGCCCAGCAACTCTTTTGAGGAGACGATGATCAGCTTATTATCTTGCGTCGCAAGGCCATCGCGGGATTTTAGATTGGCGAGTGCATCGGCAGGGATGAGACGGGCGAATATCTCGTAGGAGGCGTCGAGATCAAAGGCCGTGGTATCGGCAGCGGTAAGGGAAGTGGCGCCTCTTGACACATCGCTCGTCGTGGCCTGCACCTTCAGCTTCGCGGCAGAGCCGCAGGCAGGATCCACTCTTGCCGCTGCCATGCACCGCAGGGTCGTGGCCAACCGCCCCGGATCGGGCTCAGGCGGCAAGGAGAAGAACACGGCGGCATCGGGGCGGAGCACATAGAGGAACCCACCATTCTTGTCCGGCACGATAAACGCCAGTGACTCATCGTACTCAAGAAGTCGCCTGACCCGATCAATCGGGATAGGTCCCATATCGAGCTTTCCCGCCTTGCCGTCATCGAAGCGGATGGCGAGGGTCCGTCCGGCAGCATCCTTGATGGCGGACAGCCCCGCCCGCTCGGCGCGAGCGCGCTTGATCGCTGCGGTCAGCGCCTTACCCGCTTTGTCGGCAAACTCCTGCTGGAGGTACCTAAATGCCTCATCCCCCGCGACAGCAAAATCGACGGATTCATCTGCAAGGCGCTGTGCGGCCAATTCGCGCCAATGCCCATCTCCGGGGCGTGCCGGATTCCCATCACCCTGGGCCGACACACTGTCCACCAGAACCATGAAAGCCACGGCCACAAGGACAAGAAACGGTATAGTGGCCCTCATGCGAAAACCCCGATGAACTGTACGGCAAGTTGCGTCCAAATTCGGCATGGGCAAGACTGTCGGCAGATTGGCACCGTTGATGTCAGCAAACTTATGCGACTTTTGAAGCATGAACGTCAACTCAGAGTGGCCCTGGCCCTTACTGTGGCCTCATCACTCCAAATGGATGTGCGTTGAACCGACTTCGTCGGCGCTTGGACGCTGTCATTGCGACGACCACTAGGCAGCAGCCGGCGTTCATGAAATTGATCGCGGCCATCACTGGGTCATGCAGATTGACCAGCGCGTACAGACCTGTGGAACCATTTGCGGCCACCCACATTGCCCAGCTGGCGTAAGAGATCGCCGACGCGCCATTCCTGTCCCGCGACCGCTATCATCTGAGGTAGATATGACCTTATGCGTATCCCGTTGAAACAGGTGAATAGGTAGAAAGAAGAATCGGCAAATGTCATTGTTCGGCCCTCGCAGCCATCCCAGAGCTATGACGTTGCCATGTTGGAAAACCTTTGGATGGTCGTGAATTTTCTTGCTGTAGAGCCCCGGGCAAAGCCTTCGTCGACAGCGCCACTAGCGCCCGGCGCCTTGAACTGCCTTAGAACATGCAGTGACCGTTCCCTGTCAACGAAGATCGCCGACCCTGTCGCAGCGCAAGCTCCAGACGTTCCGGTCACAGGTCGCTGTGAACCAGCGCGGCCAGAATGGCCTTGGGCTGATCGGCGTTGACGAATTGCTCGGCGAGATGTTGACGGCAACTAAGAATGCCGAGCGTCGTTGGCCAGGATTGCACATCGGAGGAGATCGAAATCGCATTTGAGGGCTCGGAATACATCGCGCTGTTCGTCGGTGACCCCGATCCATAAAGCCTCGTCTGTTCGCAAGGGGCATGTGTGAAAATGGTCTTGGCCGTCCGCCTTCGGCTCGTGAGGCTTGCCGGGCTTAGGTGGTCCAAGGTCCGCAATTCTCGTCATTTGGCGAAGTCCCTGTGCACGCCATCCTTGAGACTGCATTCGTGCTCCGCGCATCCTCATCGACGACACGGAACCAATGCTCCTGGAGCGCCCTGGGCGACACTCGTTGACCAGTAACTTTCTCAACCGCTGACAGCGGGTGATCCGCCGTAATGGCGTGAGATGAGACACACTCCTCTCCCTGCCATTCCTCCACGTTGTACTCTGGCATTGGCTACCTACCGTTCCCCAAAACCTTCGCTTCGCGCTCCAGCGTCTCGCGATTGTTCCCCTGCCGGTCAAAGATTCCTGGTGGACCAGGGTGCAGGCTGCCCTCATGTCAGCGAGGCAGCCATCCAAGGGGCCAAACCTGACAGCGGTGCAGAACCGCTTCCACAATATCCGCGGGCAGTCGCGATCGCCATTGAGGGGCACGCTGTAAATCGTTTAACCAATACAATTATGTACCATCGAAGTGCACATTGCGGCAAAACCTCACAATGTTCCGATGGCGCAAAAAATCTGCAAGAACAACCGCCGATCACAATGTTCGCCCTTTTATCTTCCATCTTAATCGGTCGCATTTTGCGAGACTTGATTGCCGTCGTCTTTCCTCCTCAAATCTACGATAATGCACTATTCTATGCGCTACACCCCGATCCCGTACTCTTGCGTCGAGGTCCGATGCGCGTTGCAGTCTTCCGTGCTCTGCGACGGGGTAGTTGCGCTGCTTATTCGCAGCACTGGAGCCGTGGTGGCGCAGTTTTCCATCGGAGTGACGGAGCAGCGTCACAGGCAATCCGGCGCGGTCCGGCCGTCTCGCGATCGGCGCGGCCGCAGGCATGATAACGTTCGTTCCGTCGTTCCTGGTCCTCATCCGCCGGAGCGGATCTCTTGTGTCGGATGGCGCCCGTCAGCGTGCCGGCGCCATGCGTTCCAACTCTCGGTGTTCTGCTCATCGATGCGCTGCGAGCAGCTTGCGGGCCTTGTCATGGGCACGCCGGCCGGCATCCGCCTGGCTTGCCGCCGGATCGCCGACAAAGAACGTGCCGTCGCTCCACATGGCGTGCATGATCACCGCCAGGTTGCGCGCCACAGCCACGCAAGCCTTGCGGTGGCAGGAGCGTTTGGCGAGCGCCTGATTGGATCGCGCTGGCCGAGATAAACCGACTCCGTAACCTCCAGAATGATATGCTTCAACGGAACGTTCTCTCGCCCAAACGCCGCTTCAAGACGCCCATAGAGGGTTCCGCTGTGAAAATCTGCTGAAGAAATATTGATGCCGACATGCTGCAGCGGAATTCCTTGATGCAGCCACGAGCGCGCGTCCGCTGCGACGATCGCCATCATGCGCTCCGTCAGATGCGAGGCGACGCTGACATCGGAGGTCGGCTGGTGAAAAGCACCGGCCGAAACAATCTCGCCATCGGGCTTGCGAGGGCGGCACAGCGCCTCGACGCCGACGATCGCGCGGGTGTCAAGGCGCAGGATTGGTTGATAGAACGCGTCACTGTTCGATTGCAGCCTTGCGCAGCGTGCTTGCTTGGCTCTGGCGAAGACGGCGTTTAGGTCGGGCAAGTAATTCGGCAGAAGGAATAGCACCGGCTCACCAGGGGGCGCGGCGGACGACCTTGCTCTGTGCGAGCCGAGGTCGTCCAGGACGATGATGTCGCCGGGCTCGAGGATGGGAACGAGAAGCTTTAAACGCTCGCCAAGACCCTTCCGGAACCATACTTGATCCAGCCCCTCGTAAGCCATCTGTCTTCCTCAGACACCAAGCTCGTTACGGCGGAAACCGGCATCGGAAGGACATTGCTCCGGGCGATGGCGCTCAAGCTATGGTGCAGAATCCAGTCGTTGTTGTGGATACTCTCGCCGAAACGGAGGTCGAGTGCAGTCATCTTCCATCCAAACACGTTGAGTACGGTCCACCATCAGCGTGGCCCACCGGTTTCAGTCCGCGCTTCAAAGTACCCCAGCCTGTCGCAGGTTCGCTCGATCGTTCGCAGCAGCGATGCGGTCCTCCATTCGTCAGCAGAAAGTCGGTCAGCGAGATATACGTGCCCATCTCGGAGAGTGGGTTCAGGGCTCAGCTTCTGAAGAGCAGGCTGAACCGGAAACGCCTCGATCACCTTCTCCGGAAAGATGCCAACTCCTAGCCCAGCAGCAACTAGCTGCAATGCAGCATTCAGGCTGGAACAGACGCATACTTGCCGCGGAGTGACCTTGTCCTCGGCAAACCAGGCGAGCGTTGCGCGATACATCGCCGTCGGCGGCGGGGTCGCTACCACCGTAAGCTTCGCAAGATTTCTCGGGGTGGCCTTGATTTCGCCGAACGCCGCCGGAGCCGCCCATCCGTTCGGCTGGGCACCCAGCGCCGAAAGGCGAATTCCCTTCAGGCTTAGCGGGTCCACCAAGATCGCTAGATCCAGATGGCCGTCCGCTAGTAGCTGTTCCAGGCCAGCGCTCGTCGCGACCACCCATTCCGGGCGCAGTTGAGGAAAGTCGGCCTGCAGATCCTGAACCATCGCCGCCATGCACGCGACCGCAAAACCTTCGGCCATGCCGATCCGCATCGAGCCCCCGATATCCGGAACCTCCGATCGGATAAGCAGCGAGTTGTAGGCATCAAGGACGATCTTCACCCGAGCCAGATAAGCCTGCCCATGGCGTGTCATACGAAGCCCCCGCCCATGTCTCTCCAAAAGCGGCGAGCGTACGGTCGCTTCAACCTGCTTCAACCGGAGGGACAATGTGGGCTGGGTTACGTTTAGCACCTCCGCCGCCCGCTGGACGCTTCCTAGCTCGGCTGTCCAGAAGAATGCCTCCAGTTGTGGCACCGATGGACGACTCATTGAGAAAACCTATCTGAGCGGACGATTCAAACCAATTGGACGAAACGAACCTATGACTTGAATATGCGGAGCAGTTCACGGTTTCAAGGGAGGAGCCCGGATGAACAGACGACGCATATGGATTGCACTCCTCATTTTCACGGCGGTGGTCATCAACTATGTCGACCGCATTGCGTTGTCAGTCGCGTCTAAACCCATCGCTGCCGAATTCGGGTTCAGCCCCGTGCAAATGGGGTATCTGTTCTCTGGTTTCTTGTGGACCTACGTGATCTGCCTCATCCCATTGGGGCTGCTCGTAGAGCGAGTAGGCCCAAAGCGCATAGTCGGCGGCGGCATTGCGATCTGGTCTGCGGCAACCGCTTTGACGGCCGCGACGAGCGGTTTTGCCTCCATCTTCTTTGCCCGCCTGGTAATGGGCGCGAGTGAGGCGTCCACCTTTCCAGCCTGCGGCCGGATCATTCGCGACTGGTTTCCGCAGAAGGAGCGCGGTCTCGTAACGACGCTGTTCAACGGCGGCTCTTCGGCCGGTCCGGCTATCGGCGCCATCGCCACGGCCGGTCTTGTCGAATACGCTGGCTGGCGCGCGGCCTTCGTCGTCCTCGGCATCGTTGGTTACGTCTGGCTCGCCGCGTGGCTCATCTGGTTTGCATCACCAGGCAAAGCCAATTGGCTGTCGCAGGCAGAACGTCAGAAGATCATCCGCGAACGCGATGGCGACGAGAGGCAGACCACTCCCGTCGCCGCCGCTCCGCCTTCTACACTTCGCTACCTGCTATCCCAAAGAAGCATCTGGGGTCTCGTCACCACCCAAGCCTGCCTCGTCTACACCGCCTATCTCTTTTTGACCTGGCTTCCCAGCTTCCTCCAGTCGACCCACGAACTGTCGACGATGAACACCGGGTACCTAACCGCCGTCCCTTACTTCATTACCCTCGTGCTCGGGGCGGCGATTGCCTGGGCGAGCGACAAGCTCCTCTCTTCTGAAGGCGTGCGCGCCGGCCGTCGGCGGAATTTCATCGCCGCGATGGCGGTCCTGTCCCTGCTCATCCTGTACGCCCCCATTGTCCACGATCTCTGGGAACTGCTTCTGGTGCTGACTCTGGTACTGACTGGGTCGACCACGGGCGCCGGCCTCAACTTCTCGCTTGCGAGCGATCTGCTGCGAAATCCGGCCGACGTATCCCGCGTCATCGCCATCACCGCGCTCGGCGGCAACCTTTTTGGTCTCATTGCTCCGATCATCACTGGTTATGTCGTGGCCGCCACCGGCGGCTATGACTGGGCCTTCGGCGTCGCTGCTGCGTTGCTCTTGGTCGGCGCCGTCGCCACGCTGACATTGACCCGCAAGCCGATCGAACCGGAATTCAGTCCAGAAGCCGACTTGACCCGACTTCCACAGGACATGGTACGAGCATGAACTACCACTACGCCACTTTTGAGGCGCCCGGTCACCGAAGAAGCTCGGCGTTGGGTGAGCGAGGATTTCCCCGAGATCTCGCTCATCCAGGCCCCCGACCTTCGGGAGAAGGTAATCGATGCCTGGAGCTATGCGCTCTGCTGCTCAGGCTTTCACCGCATCACCGACATACCCCCGGATGGCAATCCGGGGTCCCCGGCATTCAAGAGGGGAACACAGTCGGATCACGTGCGGGGCGTGTTCCGCTATGCCCGCGTCGTCGCGCGGGACTTCCAGGAGACTTATCCGGGAGTGGCAATCGACTGGGACATTCTACTCGCGGGGGCGGCCTGCCATGATGTTGGCAAACCCTATGAGTTCGACGAAAGCAACCGCAAGCGCTGGGCCGAGGCACCAGCCCAGGCGGGCGCTCCGACCTTCCGTCATTCTGTCTTCGGCATGCATGTCTGTCTTGTCGTCGGCTTGCCTGACGAGGTGGCCCACATTGCCGTCGGGCATTCCTTTGAAGGCGATCATATAGGTGTCAGCACGGAATGCATGATCGTCCGGCAGGCCGACCACGGTTGGTGGCACGTTGCCGGAGCGCTCGGCCTGATCCGCGAAGATACGATGGAAGGCCTGGCCGGAAATCTCAGAAGCCGCTAACCCGCGCCGACAGAAAAGGGAGGAATTCATGACAAACAAGATGCAGGCCCTCACGGGCGCTCCCGCAGCGAAAGGACTGTTCGAGAAGGCGATTGTGCAGAGTGGGTCGCGCGTGGATCCGCTTGTGGACGAGGCGTCATCGCGGAAGGTGGCTGAACTAACGCGGCAGGCAACACGCTCTGCGAGTTCGGGACCATCATCCTCAACAAGGTGGGCGACCTTCCAGACGACAACAAGACGCATGGCTGCCGGACATGAGCCCGTCCGGCAGCCCGTAATCAGCAATAGGAGACTCGGATGCGACCAAACCAACGCACATGGACCGCCTTTGCGGTAGCTTCACTGTCGTTCGCAGCGGCATCTGGACTCACCAGCGCGGCTGTCTCCCAGACAGTCATAGCGCCTGTCGGGCAGATCGTCGGCGGCAGGGATGGAGATTTGATGCTCTACCAGGGTATTCCCTATGCCAAGCCCCCTATTGGCAACCTGCGATGGGCTGCCCCCGAACCTGTGGCAGCCTTCCAGCAGCCAGTCCAAGCAAGCAGCGCGGGGGGCGAATGCGTCCAGAAGGCGATCTTCTGGAGGCCTGACAAGACGGCAAGCTGGACCGAGGACTGCCTGACGCTCAACGTCTACGTTCCGGCTTCCGATGGCTCCAATCTTCCGGTGTTCGTCGGCTTTCACGGTGGCGGATCAGTGAACGGCGCGAAGACGGACTGGGATCCTCGTGAACTGGCCGCCGCTGGAAACGTCGTTGTGACGGTCAACTACAGGCTCGGTGCACTAGGCTTCCTGGCGCTTCCCGAACTGAACAAGGAATCCAAGGACGGACAAAGCAGCGGCAACTACGGCGACCTCGACAAGCTCGAAGCTCTTCGCTGGGTGAAGAAGAACATCTCCGCCTTCGGCGGCAACCCCGACAGGGTGACGATCGCTGGACAGTCGGCCGGCGCGCGCGGTGTCTGCTATGCGGTGGCCTCGCCGGAGGCGAAGGGTCTCTTTCAAGCGGCAGTCATGGAGAGTGGCCGGGACTGCCCGAGCATATCCAACGCGGAAGCGGTCAAGTCGGGCGAAAAATTCGCGGACGCGATCGGCTGCAAGGATGCGGCAGACAGGCTCGCCTGCCTGCGCTCGAAGACGCCTGCGGAGATCCTTGACGCGCAAACGAAGTCGAAGATGACGATCGCCACGGTTTATGGGGGATCGGCCCAGCCCAAGCCTGCCATGGAGGCCTTCAGGAGCGGCGACTTCAACCGTGTGCCATTGATCGTCGGCAACACCAGGGACGAAACCCGTGTCTTTATCTATGAGGCAAACGATCTGGTCGACCAGCCGGTCGACCAGGCGCAGTGGGAGAACGAGGTTAAGACGAGAATGGGCGCGAGGGCCGACGCGGCGTTCGCCATCTATGGCGCGGACGCCAAGAAGTCGCCGGGTCTGGCGCTGGGCAACCTCGACGCCGAGCAGAAGTACATCTGCCCGACGAGTCTTGCCATCGAGGCGCTGTCGAAGTGGACGCCGGTTCATGCCTACGAATTTGCCGACGTCACGGCTCCCATTCGTTCCTATGCGAGCGTTCCTTCCTCCTTCGACCTCGGCGTGCCGCACAGCGCCGAGCTCCCCTACATCTGGGGCGAGGACACGGTTCCTCACGGCTTGACTCCGGACCAGAAGAAGCTCGCCCAAACCATGAGGGCGTTCTGGACCAGCCTGGCCTCCCCGGAAGGCCCGAAGGGGCCGGTGGAATGGCCTCCCTACTCTTCCAACGCTCCAAATAGGATCGTCTTCAGGGAGGGCGGCAAGACCGACATCGTCTCGGACCTCGACTATCGCAAGAACCGCCACTGCGACCTCTTTGCTGCGGCAGCCAAGTGACATTCCGAGCTAACGAAAATACCCCTGCGGCCCGCCGGGGTGCTCACGACTTAACCTGAGGAGGAGTTCCCATGCTTGGACACAAGAACCACATCCTGCAAACCGCGAGCGCGGCTGTGATCATGCTGGCTGCATTAATACCGGCGGCTTCGGGGTACGCCAGGGAACCGGGCATCGGCGTTGTATCGACGGAAGGTGGCAAGGTCAGTGGTGTGGAGACCGACGTTGCGGGCGTCGAGGTGTTCAAGGGCATCTCCTTCGCAGCGCCGACAAGTGGAGAGAACCGCTTCAAGCCACCTCAGCCTGTGATCAAATGGGAGGGGGTGAAGAAGGCGGATAGCTGGGGCGATCAGGCGCTGCAGAATCCGAACACCAACCCGACGGGACAGTTCTGGGGTGACGAGTTCTACTATGATCCGGCGTTCCTTCCGAAGGTCAGCGAAAACGGGCTGAACCTTAACGTCTGGACGCCAGCGAAGAATCCCGCCGAGAAGCTGCCCGTCTATGTCTGGATCCATGGCGGTGGCAATCATCACGGTTACGCTTCCGAAATGGAGTTTTATGCCTCGAAGCTCGCGGCCAAAGGCATTGTCGTAGTAGCGATCCAGTACCGTGTAGGTCCGCTGGGATTCCTGACGCTGCCAGAACTTGACGCCGAAAGCCCGAACAAGGTGTCCGGCAACTACGCCATTCTCGACCAGATCAAGGCGCTGCAGTGGGTTCGCGACAATATCGCCGGGTTCGGAGGGGACCCTAAGAACGTCACGATCGGTGGCCAGTCCGCAGGCGCCCGCAATTCCACCATGCTGCTGCGGTCACCGCTCGCGAAGGGCCTCTTCCACCGAGCAGTCATCGAAAGCGGGTTCACCGGCTTTCTGCCATCTCCCATGAAGCCGCTCGAGGAAAGCGAGGAGGCTAACGCCAAGGCCATCGAGCAGGTTTTCGGCAAGCCGATGAGCCTTGCCGACCTTCGCGCGATCCCAAGCGATGACTTCATCAGGACGAACGCCGCGGACGGCAAGACACAGCTCTACGAAGCCCTACACAAGGCGACCAATCTTCCTGCCCAGCACACGATCGACGGATACGTGTTCACCACTGATTCTGTGGATCTGCTAAGACCGCATGCGCTAGATGGCATCGACATCATGATTGGCGGCACCTCCGATGAGTACACCTCGCTTACCGGCGGGCCAGACAAGTCTCTGAACGATGCTGAGCTTGCAACTGCCATGAAGACGCTGGGATACGACGAGGCCTGGAAGCAGGTTTACCGTCCTTCGGATCCAACAGAAGCCTACCGGATGAGCCTGCGGGCAAAGGCGGACTACAACCTGCAGGGTTACCTTCTTTCGGCTGAGATTGCGAAGAGGCGCAACAAAGACTTCAATATCTACGCCTTCTATTTCAACCACGCCCCACCCGGCAGGAACTCCGAATTTTACGGATCCTTCCACTCCTCCGACCTCTGGTACTTCTTCGACTCTCTTCGCAACAAGCAAGGACAAAGGTTCTGGACGAGTGCCGACTTCCGCATGGCCGACACTATGTCCTCATACCTCGCCAACTTCGTGAAGACGGGTAACCCCAACGGTAAGGGCCTGACGGAATGGCCACAACCGGTTGATGGCACGTTTATGCGCTTCCATGACGGCTATGCAACTCCACTCAAAGAGACCCAATATCCGGAGCGAGATGAGTTGAACCGTGAGACGATCATGAGGGTCAACAAACTGGATGATCCCACCAAGCCTAATTGACCTCGCAACTGGCAACCGCGCCATGTCGGCTGCGGCAACACGACGGCGCTACGCGTGGTTGCCGGATTGGAGGAGTCGGTGACGTCCGGGCGTATCGGTGAGCACGATGTGACACCACGTGCTACCCAATATCGCGACATTGCGATGGTGTTCCAGTCCTACGCGCCTGATCTGGAGCGTCAACAGGTTGTCCTCGGTTTCAAGGAGGCGACTGGTCGGTTTGAGCCTAAGCTGCCATGGGGGCCTGTGCCAATTGTACATGCGGCTCCAGACGGGAAGAGCCTTGGCTCGCCGATCTCAGGGTTGATAGGCGCGCGCGATGCCCATCCCTCAGGGCGGCTGGATGAAGCGCTCGGCCTTGCCGTTGGTCTTTGGCGTGTATGGCCTGGTTCGGCAATGGGCAACAGCCGCTTTGAGTAAGGTGACCGCGCTGGCAACCGTCTCGCGAAGGACATCGACGATTTCGACTTCACCGATACGCTGGTCAATGAATCCCGGTGCGAGAGCTGGCTACTGGCACCTTCGTCGCGATCAGAGTAACGTCGTCCTCGTCGTCGGCTCCAGCGCCGTGCCTAGCGTCCGCGCACCGCGGGACTTGGCCTTCGGATCGGCTGGACGGTCGAGGCACTGGCCCTTGATAGGCCGGGAACCGCCACCCGGCTGTCAGGGCACATCAAGAGACGCAGAAATACTCAAGCTTCAACAGCTACTTGCTGGGATAGTAGAGGGGGCGCTGATACCGCCTCGGCGGCGGATTTGCTTTCACCAATTTGAGCGCGGCCGTTGGATACCTCGTGGATGCAGAACCGTTGAAGGGGACCATATTGATTATTAAGAATAATCGGGTCACAACTGGAATGGAGAATCTCCGTTCTTCCCTATATGGCAAGCCGAAACCGGCCGCCTTTAAGTGCATCCAGCGCACGCGTCAGCAATCCCTCAGGACCATCATTTTCGGTTGTGAGGGCATGACGCTCAAGTGATCCCAACGTGGAGAACTGTTGATACAGAGCCGTAATCGGCCCTGGGTCGCATAGCGTATTTCCGCCACGAGCGCGGCAGCGCTTTATTGCTAAATCCAACGGCGGGCGAAGCACGATGTAGTGGATCGGGCTATCGATCGGATCGAATGCATCGAGGAACCAGGGGCCAACGATGCCGTCCAGGATGACGAAATAACCGCCCTTGGCATAGCCGGCGGCGACATTCGCCAGCACATTGAGCACCACCACGTTCTGCTGATGTGCCTCTGGTAGGTACGGCTCGATCGCACCGTGCTTGATGAAGTGCCAGAAATCGTCGGAGTGGAGATGCACTTTTCGCGACCCTCCCAACGTCGCTAACGCTGCAGCCACGGTCGTCTTACCTGCACCCGGGGGCCCGGTCAGGATCAGGATTTCACCACTATGATCGATCATCCTGTCAGCATTCATCGGTATTGAACTTATAAACTGCCGTCCCGACCGTGTCAGCATATGGGTCGCCGATGGAACACACAAACGTCCGCAGTGGGGCGCTTCCGGTTACTCCCGCGATGTCACATCAGGCATGAATGATGCTGGTAGTGTGGTCAAGCCCGAGGGCGACGAGCGCCCACTCCGCAGATCGTCATCGACAGTCAAGCTGGTATGCGACGCCATGTTCGACGTTCGCCATGGCGATCACGGGGTCACCATTGTTGGCACGGAACAAACCGGTGACGTGAGTGACCGAAGCGTACATAATCCTTGCGTCAGTCGCGGTGGGCGGCGGAACTCCTCGACGATGCGGCCGAGCCGCGACACCAGGATTCGATCGGACATGATCTCCTGCAGATAGGACGATGACCAGTATCGCCATGCCCTTGTCCGCGAGCTGATTGATCAGCTCGCGAATTTCAGCAATGACGCCGGCTCCTTCGCGCACGCGCTGGCGCACGGCTTGAACCAGGCCGTCGGCCCCATCCGCCACTCACCGCGCAACCTGGCCGCGGAAAGCGGGAGCGACCGGCTGTCCCAGGTACCTGAGGTGCAAGAAATGAAGCCGCCGGCGACCTTCAAGCGCGGGCGCTCGGCCAACCCATCGTCGATCGCGCGCCTGACGTCCGGCCCGATCGCCGATCCGAGGCAACGGACTGACGTCAATCCCGCGCGCAACATCTGCTTGCGCGGCGCTCATTCCATGACGGAGAAAACAGTCGTTGTCGTAGATCTTGACGCTGAACTTCAAATTCACGGATTCGCTTCCTTGGCGGCGGTACTTTCCGCTCACACAGTCTTTGGAGAGAAAACTGCCGGCGCAATGCCGCAGTCTGTTGCGGGCCGCCGGGCTCGTGATGCCACGGACGTGGCCGGTCGCCGGTCGTCTGCCAACCGGTATGTCAGCGCATTCACAAATTCGGCAGAAGACGCAGCAGGGCTGACCGGACCAGGCACCATAGCAGCCCGAAACCCGCATTCGTGACCTTGGCGCACTCTATGGGAGCGGACCAGATTTCCAGCTCACGCTGTCCTTGACGGGCTGGTGACCGGCCAGAACCTGGCCTACTTCGCCGCGCCGGTCATGATGGCGACGACATCGCCCATTGTGTGGGTTTTCGGACTGACCACGGCCGCACGTTTGCCGAGGCGCATGATGTGGATGCGGTCGGCAATTTCGAAGACGTTCGGCATGTTGTGGCTGATCAGGACCACCGGCAATCCGCGCTGGCGGATGGCCCGGATCAGGTCGAGAACCTGGCCAGTTTCCCGCACGCCGAGTGCTGCCGTCGGCTCATCCATGATCGCAAGCTTCTTGGCGAACAGTGCCGCCCTGGCGACAGCGACGCCCTGGCGCTGACCGCCTGATAGCGCTTCCACGGCGCTGCCGATCGACGGCAGGCGAAATTTCAGTTCCGCCATGCTGCGCTCCGCCTCCGCGCGCATACTCTTCTTGTCGAGCATGCGCAGCGCATTGCCGAGGAAGCCGGGGCGGCGGCGTTCCCGGCCGAGAAACAGGTTGCTGGCGATGTGGAGCGCGGCCGCAACGGCGAGATCCTGGTAGACCGTCTCGATGCCGAGCTTGCGTGCTTCCAGCGGACCCTTGAAATGGACGGGTTGGCCGTCCAGCAGAATGTCGCCGCTGTCGGGGACGATTGCGCCGGTCAGCGCCTTGATCAGCGAACTCTTTCCAGCGCCGTTGTCACCGACCACCGCCAGGATTTCGCCGGCGCGCAGTTCGAAATCGACACCGTCGAGAGCGGTGACGTGGCCGTAGCGTTTGACCACGTTGCGGGCTTCGAGGATGACGCCACTCGGGGTGGTCACCACTGGCGCTCTCGGCTCGACAGGCATTATCACCGCCTCCCCCTGGTCAGCTGATCGAGCGCGACCGCCACGATCACGAGAATGCCTGTGATCAGATCCTGCCAGAGCGGATCAATGCCGGCGAGCGTCAGCCCGTTGCGCAGGGCGCCGACGATCAGCGCGCCTATCAGTGTGCCGATCAATCCGCCCCGGCCGCCGAACAGGCTGGTGCCGCCGATGACGACGGCGGTGATGGAATCGAGATTGGCGGTCTGCAAGGCATTGGGGTCGGCATTGGGGATTCGGCCGAGCGCCAGCCAGGCCGCGATCCCGTAAATGAACGCCGCTAGGACGTAGACCGACAGGAGGAGCCGGCCAACAGGTATACCGACAAGCCGGGCGGCTTCCGGATTGTTGCCGACCGCGTAGACATGCCGTCCCCATTGCGTCTGGTTGAGAAGGAACCAGACCATTCCATAGAGGAGGAGCATGACGATGACGCCGTAGGTCACGATGAAACCGTTCAGGCGGATGGAGTTTCCCGTCCAGCCGAGAAAGTCGTCGGTGACCGCAAAAGCCCCGCCCGCCGAAATCAGCCTGAGGGCGGCGGTGATGATGCCCAATATGCCGAGGGTCACGATAAAGGGCGGCAGGCGCAGGCCGCTGATCAGGCTCCCAGCCGCGACTCCGGCCGCTGTGCAGGCAAGAACTGCCAGGGCCATGGCCGCGATCGGGTCATAGCCGCTGTTCGCCAGCTTTCCGGCTAGGATGGTGCCCAGTACGCATATCGCTCCGACTGCGAGGTCGATGCCGGCGGTCAGGATGATCAAGGTCTGGCCAATGGCCAAGGTGCCGATGATTACCGTCTGCTGGAGAATGATCGACAGGTTTTGCGTGGCGAGAAACCGCTGATTGGTCAGCGAAAAGATCACGCCGAAAGCAAGCAGTACCAGCAATGGGCCCACCGATGGCGTGCCGATCACCTTCTTGGCAATGCTGGACATCCTGCCGAAAGAGAGTGCCGATGGCGAATTCATAGTGCCCTCTGGAACGGTCGCCATGTCTGCCTGCCTCAAGGGTTGGGCCGAAAACGAACGGGACCGTGCCGATACAGATACACCGTCTTGTCGACGGCCTGTCCAGCATGGTCCCGCCGGGAGGATTCAGAAATCAGTCGCCCCAGCAGTTCTTGAGGCCCCATTCGGTATCCTTGGAGTCGATCCCTTCAATAGGCTTGTCGGTGATCAGGAACGAACCCGTATTGACGAATCCACTCGGCTTCTTGCCGCTGGCGGCATAGTCCACGACCGCATCGACACCCATAGCCGCCATCTTGTAGGGGAACTGCATGACCGTCGCGGCGATCTTGCCGGCCTTGACGTCGCGAACGCCGGCGCAACCGCCGTCGATGGAGGTCAGCATGACATCGGCTTCCTTGCCGAAGGATTTCAACGCCGCATAGCCGCCGGCGGCGGCTGGCTCGTTGATGGTGTAGACCGCATTGATCTCGCCGTTCTTGGAGAGCAGGTTTTCCATGCCGACCTGGCCCTTGTCCTGCGCGCCATTGGTGATGGCCGAGCCGGCAATGGCCGGATCCCCTTCGGCAAGCCCGAAGCCCTTCAGATATCCATTGTGCCGGAACGTATCGACCGTGCCGCCAGGCGTTCCATCAAGCATCGCCAGCACCGGCTTCTTGTCGCCGAGCGCCTTGCGGGCATAGGCGCCCTGCTGCACGCCAGCCTCGAAATTGTCCGTAGCAAACGTCGCGTCGACGGCGTCGGCCGGATCGGTCGCGGTATCGAGCGCGATCACGAGGACCCCTGCATCGCGCGCCTTCTTGATGATGCCAAGCATGCCGGTCGAGTTGTTCGGCGTCACCAATATTCCTTTGGCGCCGGCGCTAATCAGATCCTCGATCGCGGTGACCTGGCCTTCATTGTCGCCGTCGAACTTGCCGGCACGGGCGATCAACTTGACGCCCTTGGCCTTGGCCTCCGCTTCGGCAGCCTGACGCATTTTCACAAAGAACGGGTTGACCTCCGTCTTGGTGACGAGGCCGACAATGACTTCTTCAGCCGAGGCATGGCCGGTCACTGCAAAGGCGGTCCCGAAGAAAAACAGGCCCGCAACGGCTGATTTCGCGATGGTTCCGGATTTGGTGCCGGTGGACACAGGCAAACTGGACATGAACTCCTCCCAAGTTGTTGAACCCTTCTCCTCAAAGGCTCACCGAGTTACGCATATGTTTTGCATACAGTCAAACATTATGTCGCCGTTTATGTATATTTTCATACATAATATCCGTGGTAGGCGCCATATATCGGCGTGCTCTGCGCGACGAGGGGGGGATTCCGCAAAAGAGATCGACGAGGCTGGCAATCGCTCTGTTCAGGCCACCGATTTCGCTTCCGGCCGGCCGTCCGACGCCGCCCTGTTCAGATCGTGCATGGCGTTGCGTACGGTCCGGCTGTCGCTGAGCTGCCTGTAATTCTTGTAGAGGGACCGATAGGCGGCCGCGCCTGCGCGGCGGGGTTGATAGGGCGTAAAGGTGCGCGCGCCGAACCGGGCCGTGCCTTCGGCGAAGCCGCTCACCAGTTCGGCCGCGACCGCGCCATGAACCGCCGCGCCGACGGCCGTTGCATGGGCAATGCTTGGAACCTCCACGACGCGCCCCAGCACGTCGGCCATGATCTGCACCAGCAATGGATTGTTCTGGGCCAGCCCGCTCGTCAGGATGACGCGGTTGATAGCAAAATCGCCGGCCTCGAAGAGGTCGACCACCGTGCGAGCGCCAAAACACAGCGACTCGATCAGCGCACGGTAGATGCCGACGCCCGTGGTTTCGGTGGTGAGACCGAGAAGCAGGCCGCTGAGGTCTGAATCCGCAAGCGGCACCCGGTTGCCGTTCCACCAGTCGAGCGCCACGAGATGGTTGGCGCCGGGTTCGAGCCCGGCTGCCTCGCGGTTGTAGATACGGAAACTTTCCGCCTCGTCCGCACCACGCGGAAAGGCCTTCACGAACCACGCGAGCGTGTCGCCAAACCCGGCCTGTCCGGCCTCGTAGCACCAGAGATCGCGGACCGATCCATCCTTGGCCACGCCTTCGACGCCGGGCGGCAATGGACGGAACTGCTCGTTCAAAAAGAGATAGACCGCCGATGTTCCCAGCGCGCCAACGAGACAACCGGACGATACGGCCCCGACCGCAGGCAGCACGACGTGTGAATCGATGACCGCCACTGCGACGATCGCGCGGCCAGTGATCCCCGTGCGCATCCGCCATGGCTCGGATAGGCTTCCAGCCGGAGTGCCAATACGGTGCGGCTCCGACAGCCTTTCGGAAAGACCTGGCACGATCCCGTGCGGATAGCCTTCCGCCTCGGAATACTGGGCCTTGTAGGCCGCAAAACCCAGACTGCGCACTTCGTGGCCAGTCAATTGCCAGACAAGCCAATCGCCGGATTCGATGAACCGGCCGGCCTCGCTCCAGATGTGCGGCGCTTCGTCCGCGATCTGAGCGGCCTTCGGCAGCAGCCATTCGCCTGAAAGCTTGCCACCGAAATTTCGCAGGAAGGTTCCGCCACGACGGTTGATCGCGTCCGCGTATGGCTGTGCGGCGCGATGCTTCCACAGTTTGACATAGGCATGAGGCTCGCCGGGGTGAAGGTCAGAAAGGGCCGTGCCGGCGGTGGTGGTCGGCATTGGCGAGCTTGCCGAAAAGCCGAGCCCGATCGACTCGATGACCCGGCCACGCCCAAGCACGCCGAGGATTTCTTCCGTCGCCTCGAGATAGTCGGCGGCATTCTGCAGCGCCCATGACCGCGGCAACGGCGTGCCATCAGGAAGGCTTTGGGTCATGACGTCATGGCGGTAGGCATGCGTGTGGCTGCCGATCTGCTCGCCGGTTGCTGCATCCAGAAGGACGCCGCGAGCTGAACCGGTGCCGTAATCCAGCCCGATAACGTAGGTCCCGGTCATCTCGCCTGCTGCCTTTCCAACTCCGGCGACACAGCGCGGCGATGTTTCTCAAGCGCCCTGTAGACCGCCTTCTCGACCGCCTCGACCGTCAAGCGGAAATGTTCGTAGAGCATCTCGGCCGGGGCCGATTCGCCAAACGTGTCGATGCCGACACATTCACCCTCAAGGCCGACATATTTGCGCCAATAGTCGGTCACGCCGGCTTCGACGGAGACACGGGGAACGCCGCGCGGCAGCACCTCGGCCTTGTAGCCGTCATCCTGCCGGTCGAAGGCACTGGTGGACGGCATCGAGACCACACGAACCTGGATCCCTTGCTTCGCGAACTGCTCCTGGGCGGCGACAGCGAGCTGTACTTCGGATCCTGTCGCGATGACGACGGCATCCAGCGGGCCATCTTCCCGGCGCAGCACATACCCGCCCCTGCGCACAGCTTGAACCTGGGCTTGGTCGCGCGGCTGAAACGGCAGGTTCTGGCGGCTAAGCGCGAGACTTGTCGGCGTCGCCACCTGCTCCAGCGCAACCTGCCAGGCAACCGCCGTCTCAACGGTGTCGCATGGTCGCCAGACGTCCATGTTGGGCATCAGCCGGAGCGTAGCCAACTGCTCGATGGGCTGATGCGTCGGACCGTCCTGACCGAGCGCGATGGAATCGTGGGTAAAGACATAGATGGCGCCGAGCTTCATCAGCGCTGCCATCCGCAGGGCATTGCGCGCATATTCCGAAAACATCAGGAACGTGCCGCCGAATGGGCGCAACCCGCCATGCGCCATCAGGCCGTTCATGACCGCGGCCATTCCAAACTCGCGAACGCCGTAGTAAATGTAGTTGCCGCCCGAGACGGAGGTGATCGGCTCGGCCCCCTTCCAAAGGGTGAGGTTCGAACTGGCGAGATCTGCCGAACCGCCGATCAGCTCGGGAAGGAAGCCGGAAAAGGCCTGAATGGCGTTCTGGCTTGCCCTGCGTGTGGCCAGCGTTTCGGCTTTTTCGACGGTTTGCGCGACGAACGCATCCGCCTTGGCGGCGAAGGCCGTGGGAAGATCGCATTTGGCTCGCCGCTCGAACTCCGCCGCTTCATTGGGGTAGACCTCGCGGTATGTCTCGAAGCGGCGGCGCCAGTCGGCCTCAGAGATAGCCCCTCTGGCCGAGGCGTTCCACGCGTCGCCAATCTCTCTTGGGACGTCGAACGGCGCATGCGGCCAGTCGAGAGCAAGCCGAGCCCCGCCGACTTCGTCGGCGCCCAGCGGAGATCCATGGCAATCGTGACTGCCCGACTTCGTCGGCGCTCCCTTGCCGATCGTGGTCTTGCAGCAGATCAGCGTCGCGCGGGTTGCATGCGCCTTTGCCGCTGATATCGCCTGGTCGACTGCCTCGACATCGTGCCCGTCCACATCGGCAATGACCTGCCAGCCATAGGCCTCGAATCGCTTGGGCGTATCGTCCGAAAACCAGCCCTCGACATGGCCGTCGATGGAAATGCCGTTATCGTCGTAGAGCACGATCAGCTTGCCAAGGCCGAGCGTTCCGGCAAGCGAGCAAGCCTCATGCGAAATGCCTTCCATCAGGCAACCGTCTCCTGCCAGGACAAAGGTGTGGTGGTCGACCATGTCGTGTCCGGGTCGGTTGAAGGCGGCGGCCAGCGTCTTTTCGGCGATTGCCATGCCGACCGCATTTGCAAGGCCTTGCCCGAGCGGACCGGTCGTAACTTCAACGCCCGGCGTATACCCGAATTCGGGATGGCCCGGCGTCCTGCTGCCAAGCTGCCGAAAATGCCGCAGATCGTCGATCGAGAGATCGTATCCTGTGAGATGGAGCACGCTGTAGAGCAGCATCGAGCCGTGGCCATTGCTGAGCACAACGCGGTCGCGGTTGGTCCATTCCGGATTGGATGGGTTGTGACGAAGGTGACGATGCCAGAGCGCGACCGCGATCTCGGCCATGCCCATTGGCATGCCCGGGTGGCCGGACTTGGCGTTCTCGACGGCATCCATTGACAGCGCACGGATGGCATTCGCCAGGAGATCCGGGCGGGCGAAGTCCTTTTGCGCTGACAACATGTGAGACTCCGTCGATCGAGTGACGGAGAAACATCCGAACAGCGGGGGTCCCTCCACGCAAGTTCATCCGTTTCTCCAGATGACATCCTCTTACCCATCGATAAATCCTCAAGTCAACGTATTATTGTATAATGCTATACAAAAGGTATGCCACTTTGTTGAGAACACACCTTTATCTCCTGTGGGTTTATGGCTAAATCTCAGGGCAAACGGGGACGTGCGGAATGGTCAGGACAAATGGTACGGCGGAGCATCCCGCCCTTGCAAACAGCGGTGAAATTCTCTCGCTGATTGCCACCGGCGCCGCCACGTCCCGGTCGGCGTTGCTCGACGCGTCGGGATTGTCACGAGTGACCGTCACCCAGCGCCTGAATGCGCTAATCGACGCAGGTCTGATCCGCGAGACGGCGCGCACTATGCCGAGTGGCGGTAGGCCAACGCGCGTGCTGGGGATCAATGAACGGGCGGGCTTCTTTCTCGTCGCCAATATCGGCGAAACCTACATCCATCTTGCCGCCATGGACCTCGAACCCGCTGTCATCTCGCAAAGTACAATACCGTTTAACGCGTCGGACGGACCGGCGGTTTCCCTTGAGCAGATTGCCGACGGGTTCGACATCCTCGCAGCGAAGGCCCGGACCAGCCATGGCTCGCTTTTTGGAGTCAGCCTCAGCATGCCCACGCCGGTCGATTTCAAACGCGGCCGCGTCGTCGGTCCTTCGGTGCTTCACGGGTGGGATGAATTCGACATCATCAGCTGGCTGCGCGGTCGCTTCGATGTGCCAATCTATGTCGAAAACGACGTGAACCTCATGGCGATCCACGAGCATCGCCAGAACTTTCCGCATGTCGATGACATGTTCTTCATCAAAGCTGGAACGGGTATCGGGAGCGGCATCATCGCCGGCGGCACGATCTTTCGTGGCGCCCAGGGCGCGGCTGGCGACATCGGCCATATCCAGTTCAACTCCGAGAACCCGCCCTTGTGCCGCTGTGGCAAGCTCGGTTGTGTCGAAGCCCGCGCCGGCGGCTGGGCGATTGCCCGGGATCTCTCGAGCAAAGGCTTCAAGGCGGAGAACGCACGAGATGTCATATCGCTCGTCGAAATACAGAAGCCGGAAGCCCTGATGCTTCTGCGCAGCGCTGGGCGGGTGATCGGCGAAGTCGCCTCAGATGTCGTCAGTATTCTCAACCCAAACCTGATCGTGGTGGGCGGCACACTCGCCAAGGGTGGAGAATTTCTGTTGTCGGGTATCCGCGAACTCGTCTACCAGCGATGCCTTCCACTTGCCACGCGCGAGTTGCAGATCGTGCTTGCCAACCCGCAGAAGGATAGTGCCCTTTTTGGCGCTGCCTATCTGGCGCTTGAGGATATCTTCAGCCTCGGGAAAGTGGAGGAACTCATCGATCGACTTGCCATCGGCCGCGCCAATCCACTTTCACAAAGCGGCAGGATTTCCGGATGACGCTTTTTCAGGTGACGCCCATGATCATCGCGACAAGATCCTTCTGAACGCCTTGGCGTACAGTCATCTCGCCGACGCTTCGGCCTTGCCGCATGACGACAGCACGATCCGCCACGCGCACGACGTGGTCCATGTTGTGGCTTACAATAATGACTGACAGGCCTCGCTCCGGCAGGCGTCTTACCATCGTCAATATCTCGTCGGATTCGCGCACACCAAGTGCCGCCGTGGGTTCATCCAGAATGACCACTCGGCGGGCGAACGCCACCGCCCGTGCAACTGCCACAGCTTGACGCTGGCCGCCCGACATCAGTCCGATCTCCTGGGAGGGTGAGACATGGCTGACGCTTAGCGCGCTCGCATGCTCCCGCCACTGTCTCTGCTCTTGTCCGGCGGAAAAGAAGCCCAGCGGACCAAGCCAGCGTGGCCACGTCTGCTCGCGTCCGATCAGGAAGTTGTCGGAGACGGTCAGATTGTCGAAAACAGCAAGATCCTGAAATACGGTCTCGATGCCCGATGCACGCGCGTCGGCGGGCGAACGCAGCCGCAGTGGGCGTCCGTCAAGCTCGATGTCACCGGAATCCAGCGTCACGATGCCGGTGATCGCCTTGATCAGTGTCGATTTTCCGGCACCGTTGTCGCCGAGCAAGGCAACAATCTCGCCCTCATGAAGGTCAAGCGACGCACCAGCCAGCGCCGTGACGAACCCGTAGGCCTTGCGCGCGTCCCGCACCGAGAGAACCAGACGCGCATCGGTGGCCATGTTGGAAATGCTGTCGGACGAGGCGACACTCATTGGCTCACCTGCCTGGCGCGCAGCGTTCGAATGCGCGTCTCGATGTGTTTGCGCAAGACATCGAGCTCAAGAGCCAGCAGTATGCCGATGCCGATTGCCACCGACGACCAGAACGGAGAGACGTCGAGTTGCTGAAGGCCGCTGCGGATGGTGGCGATGATGAGCGCGCCGAACAGCACATTGGTTATGCTGCCGCGACCGCCGAAGAGACTTGCCCCGCCGACAACCACCGCCGTGATGGCGTCCAGTTCGTAGCCGATGCCGGAAAGAGGTGAAGCCGACCCTGTCCGTCCGTGATACAGCATGCCTGCAATGCCCGCTGTGGTGCCACAAATGGCATAGGCGCTCATGATCAGCCTGTCGCGCGGAAGTCCAACCCATTGCGCGACATCGGGATTGCCACCAACCGCATAGAGCCAGCGGCCCCATTGCGTCCGCCGCAACATGAGCCAGAACAGCCCGGCAAGGATCAGGACCATCAACGCACCGGCAGGTATGCCCAGCACCTTGCCGTTTGCCAGCCAGTGCACGGCAGGCGAAACACCCACGAGCGTGTTGCCGCCACTGATGAGCAAGGCGACACCGGCAACGATGCCAAGCATCGCCACGGTGACCACGAGGGGCTGCGGAATGCCGCCTTTAACGATGAGGAAGCCGTTGATCAGTCCGACAATCAGACCAATAAGCGGATAGATGACCAGCGCAACAGAGCTGGGCTGATCGACACCGGTCAACGTGGCAACCGTTACGACACTCAGCGCTATAACGCTGCCGACGGAAACATCGACACCGCGGACCAGGATCACGAGGAATTGCCCCAGGCCCAAGGCGCAGACAATCGCGCTTTGGGCCAGGAGATTCTGGAGATTGCGCACCGATATGAAATGCGGGGCAAGCAAGCCGAATGCCACGACCAGGGTTACGAGAATTATGATCGGGCCGGCCTGCAGCAGCCATAGCAAGACAGAGAGGTGGTCGCGGCGTCCCACCGTGCCAGGCGACTTCCCCGCATTGTCGACATGCGCTTCCATCGGTGGCGCTTATTTCACGACGTCATCAACGTTGCCGGCCACAACGTCGGAGACCGTCTTCAGCATGCTACCAGCATTCTCCGAGGTTTGGACGGGCTGCGCCGGCACCACCACAACCTTTTCAACGTTCTTGCCCCGGACCAGGTCAGCGGTGGTGTCCGTGGCTGTTCTGGCGATCACCTCGAAGGGATAAGGCACCGTGAACTTCCAGTTCTTGTTGCCCGCAGCGATCGCCTTGAGCGCATACTCCTGGCCGCCGACCGAACCAACGATGACATTGGAGCCAGCTGCCTCGAGCGCCTGCAGCGTGCCCTGTGCCGAGACGTCAAAGATGTCGTAGATGCCGATCAGATTTGGATGCGCGTTCAACATGCCCTCGGCAATCGTGCGCGATTTCTCTGGGTCGCAACGGGCGTCGCCCTCGGCAACTATGCTGAACTTCGTCCCCTTCAACGCGTCCTTGAAAGCATTGATAAACGCGTCGGTATCCGCCAGGCCCGCGATACAGCGGATGACGCCAATCTCGCCTCCCGCGGGGAGTTGTTTGGCAAACTCCTGCACGACTGCCTTCTCGGCCCCGACCGGATCATAATTCACCTGTGCCGTCAGGTCGTCGATCGGCGGCGGCGCTCCGTCGAAGGACAGCACCTTGATGCCTTGCTTGGTCGCATCGTTGAGTGCGCTCACCAGTTCCTTGGAGGTGGCACCGGTATTGACGCCGATAACCTTGTAGCCTTCAGCGGGAGCGTTCACGATCTCTTGAATGAAGAAATTAACGTCGCCGCGCGAGGTGCCCGATTTGACGTCGATTTGGACATCTTCAATCTTGCCCGCCCGGCCTTTGGCAACATTGTACTGGCGAACATAGGCTTGATCGCCGAGGTACGAAAAGAGCATCAGCCCTTTGGGCTTATCCCCTGCAAAAGCGCTAAAGGCGACGCAGCAGCCTGCTGCAAGCAGGGTCGCAACGGAAGCGTGCAAAGCCAGCTTCGATCTCATTTTGATATCTCCTCCCTGGGTGTCGAGGCCTCTTCCCGACGTCAGCCTCCGTATGACGATATGCCACCTCGCGCAATATGTCTATGTTTATCTAAATTACAGGGCAATTTTGTTTATTTATAAACATAACAAATGCGATCGGGCTGATCCGCCGCCCGAGAGCTCTGAGGCTGAATCGGCGGGATTCCCCTTAGGCAAATCAGCTTGAACTAAACCGCTGCCGCGGTAGCTGATGCGCGGGTCTGGCCTGAGTAGGCCCCCCTTGCGCCGCCGGCAGATTGTCCATTGGTGCGTGATCGCGCGGACCAAACCTGCTGCCGCGCAAACAATCGGACATTTCTTAGATTAGCACTTCCATTTTTTTGCGAATTATGTGCCGCCAAATGTTGAAAGTGCTGCTAGATCAATCTCGGTAATGTGCCAGCGGCCAAGATTTGCGGTATAGAGCTTCTCGCCCTTGAAGGCGATGTTGGTGGGGTGCGCCAGCGTGGTCGCCGCCGGATCCTCGATCAGCACTTCGAGTCCTCTGTCCTTTCGCCAGCGATAGATCCGGCTCGGCTCATAGCATGAGATGAACAGCGAGCCGTCAGGCGCGAAGGCGACGCCATCGGGAACATTGTGCACTCCTTCGACGACAACCTCGCGCACTCCTGCCGCGCCGTCGGCGAGGATCGGCACACGGCTGATGCAGGATGCGTTGCTTTCCACGACATAGAGGCCCTTGCCGTCCGGCGCCATGGCCATGCCATTGGCGAAGGACATGGGCTGACCGCACCACAGGCCGCCCTCGCCCGTTTTCAGGTCGTATCGAAAAATGCCCGAGAGACTGTCTTCGCCGACGCTGTCCGACACGTAGAGCCAACCCCTCGCTTCGTCGACGATGGGATAGTTCGGCACGCGGATGCCGGACGAGGCGAAGCGCTCCATCCGCCCGCTCGCCGCATCCCGGCGAAAGATCGCGGCATGCCTTAGGTCGCAGGCAAAACAGTTGCCCGCGCTGTCGAAGGCAATGCCAAGCAGGAAGCCCTCCGTGCCGCCCATGCGCTCGACCGCGCCGCCATCGGCGGCCAGCCGCAGGAGATCGCCGGTTTCGGTGCCGCACCAGATCGACCCATCCTGGTGAACGGCCACGCCCTCCGGATGCGCGACGCGAGGGCTGGTGAAGATGCCGTCGAAGAAAACGCGCGCGGCGGACATGTCGAGCAATGGCTTTGCCATGAAGCGCTCCTCAGCTTAAGACTGCGATCTCTGTGCGGCGATGCAGCGATCGACCATCGCGCGGTCGGCGGTGAGGATCTCGGCGATCAGCGCACCGCGTTCCTTGGCGCTGACAAATTCGAGGCGACGCAGGCCAAGCGGATCGATGCGATTGCGCAGAACAGCGAGCGCATCGCTCGAAGGCAGCGGGACCTCCCCGCAATCGGCGTCGAAGGTCACCGCAAACCCGGTGGCGTCGCGGATCTGCTGGCGCGTGACACCTGGCATGGTCTCGAGGACGATCAATTCCCGCGATATCCGGTCGAGGCGGAAGACGCAGAGATCGGTGAACACCAGCGCCTGGCCGGTGCGATAGCCCATCGGCTCCCGCTCTGCCGGGGTCAGTAGTCCGCGGGCGGAACTCGCGATCTCCACCTCATCCACCAGCGACTGGACCGAATGACGAGGAATGTAGAGCAAATAGTCGCGGTGCATGTTGGCGACATCGGCCATGCCGCCTTGCCCTGGCAACCGGATCAGGCCGCCGCTCGGTTTGCGCAGCGCGATGTTGTTGACGCGGCCGCGCCGGTCGACCTGCGCTGCGCCGACGATTTCATGTGTCACGGCACCCGCCTGATAGTAGGTCGAATAGGTGTCGTCGCCACCGGCATGCGCCGCCGCCGTTTCGCAATCCAGGCTTTCGATCAGCGACAGGATCATCGGGCTCGGCGCGATGTCGAGGTGGCCGCAACTCATCGTCGCGATGATCATGTCCGGCGCGTGCGTCGCCTTTGCCAGCCGGTAGGCGACATTGGCCAGCGGCGAGACGGCACCCGCGCTGGCAAAGCTTTCATTGTCGAGCTCGGCGGCGATCCGAGCGGCGATGATCTCGTCGACGGATGCTTTCTCCTCACCATGTGCGAGCGCCGGCATTGCGAGAGCCGTTTTGGCGCGAACCTTCGCGGCCTTTTGCAGCGGCTTCGGCACGCCATCAGAGGGCAGCCGCAGACTGTCCGCCAAGGGCGTTTCCCTGGCCGCCAATGCCTGCGACAGCGCCTGATAATCGGTGACATAGAATGGCAGGCACGAGGCCGGGTAGGCACCGCTCGGCATAAGCGCTATGGCCGAAACCTGATTGCGGGTCAGCACGCTCTGGCGCCCGTCCTGCCGCAGCGCCCCGACCGGGACGACCTCCTCGACCGTGACCAGCACCTTGCGCGCTGCACCCGCCATCGCGAAGTCCAATGCACGCGGCCCAATGATCTGCACATTGCCGCTTTCGTCCGCGCGCTGTGCGTGGACGACGAACGTGTCAAGACGCAGCGGCGGGATAAATCCCATATGTGTTCCGGCAATCGGATCGGGCATGGCGTTCGCACCCGGCAAACGCGACAGCATGTCCGACCCTTCCGGAAGCTGGAACGGCATGAACGGCAGATTCTGCTGTGCCGCCCGCAGCGCCTGGATCATGGCCAGTGCCGTCCAATCGCGAACCGGTATCGCTCCGCTTTCGGCGGCGGCACGGAACCTCGGCGGCAGGCCGAAAATATCGAGACTGGAGAAGCAGAGGTCGACTTCCGCCACCGCATCCGCTTCGAGCAGCAGCTCGAGCGGCAAGCCGCCCGCCCAGCAAACATAGTGCAAATTCTTGACGCCCGACTGGGCTATCGCACCCAGTAATGCGATCGGCAGCCGAGCGAAATGGTGACCGCCGACGCCAAGCGAGTCGCCTTGGCCGACCATTGCGGCCAGCCCTTCGACATCAGTGAAACGCGGCCAGTTCGACTTGACCAGGGACATTGCGGCACGATCATTCACAGCGCGGACGCCTCGATGCGGTAGCGGGTCACGAACGGTTTTTCCGGCGAGAAGGCCAGTGCCGTCGCAATGCCGGATTGGGCGATTGGGTTGTCGGCCAGCGCGGTCGCCGGGCCGAGGCCGAAAGGTGAGCAGATCGGCTCGATACCGATGGCGACATGGCGCCCATTCCAGGGTGCGGCCCTGCGGCCTCGATTGGAGTACCAGAGCAGAAGGCTGGGGAAATGTTCCTTCTGCCAGGAGAGTTTTACCCGATAGCCGTCCGCGTGGTTGGCGAGCGCAGCCGCGCCATCGAGCCCCTCTATTTGCAGCAATTCCTCGGTGTCGGCGGCCAAAGGCAATCGCGAGACGTCGACAACACCGCCGGCTCGCGCCGGCACATTGCTTAGGTCGGAGAAAGATTTGTTCCGGGCAAACAGTTCCGCGCCGGTTTCGACATCGTGTGGATAGGTGCGGCCTTCATCGAAGCTGCCGAGTTCCAACATAGCGGCGCCTGTCTCGAAAGGTAGCCGGAATACTGGATGAAGGCCGATCGGCAAGCGGCAGGCTCGGCGGACGACGATCTTGAATTCAATGTCGATTGCCGGTGCCGATTGATCGGGAATAATCGTCCGTTCGACACGCTCGACAGGACTCCCCTCGGGATAGTCCAAGACCAGCGACAGCGATCCGCTCTCGCTGTCGCGCCAGGTCCAGTCATGGTTGGAGCTGTGGCCGTGGACTTCTTCGTCCAGCCCCGGCGGCCCCATAACCCGCGCCCAAGTCTCGGGCCACCCTTCGGCGGGCACCGAATAGCCGAAGGGCACGCAGGGCCATTCGCCGCGTAGCTTGCGCAGCATGCCCGGCAGCGCAGCCGCCTCCGGCTCGCTCGACCACGGTGCGATGTGCATCGGCGAGACCTGCCGGCCATCCGCCAGCAGAAAGGTAACGGGGGCGAGCATCGCGCCAAGCCGGTGGACGGTCAGCGCGCCATGCGCCCAGCCCAACCCGCGATGGTCGTCGTCGCTGTTCACGACCCGGCCTTCTTCAGCCGCGCAGTGCTCCTGTCGGCGAATTCCTTGACCCGCTGCTGGCCGATCTCGCTGCGATAGAGGTCGCCCAATATGTCGCGTTCCGTGGCGAGACCTTCGGCCAGATTGCCAGACACGGCATGCGCGGTCAGCGCCTTCAACCCTTCGATCGCCTCGGCGGGCTCGGCGGCAATCATCTCAGCCAATTCCAGCGCGCGCGGCATCAGCCTGTCGACATCGACGACCTCGTTGACCAGGCCGGCAGCGGTGAATTCGGAGGCCGGCACGATGGCGCCGGTCATCAGCAGGAAATTGGCGCGGTTGCGGCCGAGCGCGGCGACGCTGCGCTGTGTGCCGCCGCCGCCCGGGATCAGCCCGAGCTTGATCTCCGGCAGGCCGAGTTTGGCGAACGGGTTGGCGATGACGACGTCGCAGCACAACACCAGCTCCATGCCGCCGCCAAGAGCAAAACCGTTGACCGCCGCGATCACCGGCTTCCGATTGTTCTCGATCGCCGCGTACATGCGCGTGCCGGCGGCCTGGAAGATGTCGAACTCCGCTGCGGTCTGCGCCGCGTATTCCTTGATGTCGGCGCCGGCCATGAAGCCGCGCCCCTCGCCGGTCACCACGATCGCACCGATGCTTGCATCGCCGGACAGCGTCTCGAAAGCCTCGGTGATCTCGCCTTGCATCAGCCGGTTCATGGCGTTGAGCTGGTCAGCGCGCCGGAAAGTGACGATGGCAACGCGACCCGAGATTTCGACCGTGAGTGTCTGATAGGCTGTCATCGTCAGGCCGCGTCCACGGTCATGTCGCCGGACGCCTCAAGGGCTGCGATCTCTTCCTTGGAGAGGCCGAACTCGGCCAGGATCTCGCGGCCATGCTGGCCGACCAGCGGCGCCGGCCGATCGATGCTCGCTGGCGTCTCGCTCATCCTGACTGCGGGCGCCACCACCCGCACCGTGCCACCACGTGGATGATCGTAGCTGGTGATCATGCCCATGTGCTTGACCTGCGGATCCTCCGCCGCGTGGCGGATATCCTTGACCTCGGCGCACCAGATGTCGACTGCCAGCAGCCGTGCCAACAAATCCTGCGAGGCGAACTTCCTGGTCTCGGCATTGACCTTCTCGAACACCTCGTCACGCTTGTCGAACAGCGTCTTCAGGTCGTCGTAGACGGCAAGCTGCGGCGCCTCCAGCACCTCGTACAGCGTTTTGAAGGGGCTCATGGCGATCGAGATGTAGCCGCCGTCCTTCGTCTCGTAGATGCCGAACGGCGCCTGCATGCCGGGGTGGCCGATGCCGGAATTCGGGCGGACGAAATCCTGGCCGAGGTTGAGCACGGCGACATATTCCTGGTTGAGATGCGCCAGCAGGCCAGCCAGCAGATTGACCTCGATCTTCTGGCCCTTGCCGGTCTTCTCGCGATAGTAGAGCGCCGACAGGATGCCGTAGACCATGTTCATGGCGCCGATCTGGTCGGCGAGACCAGCGCCGGCCGGAACCGGCGCCTGGTCGCCGCGGCCGGTGTTGGCAATCAGCCCGGCAAGCCCCTGGATCAGCATGTCCTGGCCGGGGCGCTCGACATAGGGGCCTTCCTCGCCATAGCCAGATCCTGAGCAATAGATGATGCGCGGATTGACGGCCTTGAAGTCCTCATAGCCGTAGCCGAGCTTGGCCAGCACGCCGGGGCGGAAATTCTGCACCACCACATCGGCGCTCTTTGCCATCTCCATGAGAATGGCGTGCACCTTGCGGCTCTTCAAATTGAGCGCGATCGAGCGCTTGTTGCGGTTCCAGGCGAGGAAATTCGGGCTTTCTGAGCCGCCCACCCACTTGGCAAAGAAGGTCATGCCGCGGAACATGTCGCCGGCGCCGGCGCGCTCGACCTTGATGACGTCGGCGCCCATGTCGCCGAGCAGCTGCGTGGCGAACGGCCCTTGCAGCAGATGGCTGAAATCCAGGATGCGGACGCCTTCGAGGGCCTTGTTCATTTCATGTCTCGTTTCGTGTTTAAAGCAGTTCAGGAACGTAGCGCGGTGCCGCAGTCAGCCCGCCGTCGACACGCAGGTCGGTGCCGGTGGTGAAGCCGGCGGCATCGGAGGCGAGATAGACTGCGGCCTCCGCCACTTCGGAAGGCTCGCCGATGCGGCCGAGCGGATGCATCTTGACCCAGGCTTTGGCGAGATTGCCGCCGATCTCCTTGATCAGCTTGTCGTTCATCGGCGTGTTGATGGTGCCCGGCGAGATTGAATTGACGCGGATGTTCATCGGTCCGAACTCGACCGCCATCTGCCGCGTCATCGCCATCACCGCGCCCTTGACGCCGGCATAGGCGGTCCAGCCGTCGAGGCCGATATGGCCCTGCGCCGAGGCCATGTTGATGATCGAGCCAGACTTCTGCGCGATCAAGTGCGGCAGCGCGTATTTACAGCCTCGAAAGACGCTGGTCAGGTTGACTGATATCAGCCGGTGCCACTGCTCGTCGGTCATCTCATGCACCGGCATGCCGCCAATGGCGATGGCGGCGTTGTTGACCAGCACGTCGAGGCGCCCGGTCTTTTTGACGGCGCTGTCGATGAGGCCGGTGATGTCGGCCTCCTGCGACACGTCGCAATGCACGTAGTCAGCACGGTGGCCGGCGGCGCGCAGTGCGGCCGCAAACGCTTCGCCCGCGCTGTCGGCGATGTCGGCGAGGAAGACGTGCGCGCCCTCCCTTGCCATCGCTTCGGCGATCGCGTGGCCGATGCCGTCAGCAGCACCCGTGATGACGACGATCTTCCCTTCAAGACGAGCCATGTCAGCCTCCAATCGCGCGCCGGCGCTTCGCTTCGTCGAAGGCGACCGCGGCAATGATGATCATGCCGGTGATGACCAGCTGCCATTCGGTCGGCAGACCAAGTCCGCGCAGGCCGTTGGACAGGAACTGCAGGATCAGCACCCCGAGCGCCATGCCGGTCAGGCTGCCGATGCCGCCGGCAAGGCTGACCCCGCCGAGGACCGTCGCGGCGACGACCTGGAATTCGAAATTCAGCCCAGCCGTATGCTGCGCCGAACCAACGCGGGCGGCGAGGATGATGCCGGCAACCGTCGCGAGCAGCGAGCTGGTGATGAAGCAGATGAACTTGACGCGCCGCACATCGTAGCCCGCCAGCCGCGCCACTTCCGGATTGCCGCCGACGGCATAGATCTGCCGTCCGAATGGCCGGTGCCGCATCGTGTAGGTGAAGGCTGTGAGCAGGACGATGGCGATGACCGCCGAATACGGGATGATGTTGAACAGGCGGCCATCCGACAGCGCGATGAAGCTGTCGAGCGAGGCATTGTCCGGAATCGCGCGCTGGCCGGTGTAGAGATAGACGCCGCCACGCATGATGAACATGGTGCCCAGGGTCACGATCAGCGAGTTGATGCCGGCATAGGCGGTGAGGTAGCCGTTGACCGCACCGATGATCAGGCCGAACAGCAGCGCGCCGCTGACGCCGAGCAGCAGCGAACTGGTGTCGTTCATGATGATGATCAGCGGCAGGGCAATGGTCGCCAGCAGCGACCCGATCGAAATGTCGACCTCGCCGGATATGAAGACGATGGCGCAGCCGATGCCGGCGGTGAGCGCCAGCGAGGCCTGCCCGAGCACGTTGGTGATGTTGCGCACGGAGAAGAAGTTCTCCGCCGTGACGGAAAAGAAAACGATCACCAGGATAAGGCAGACGAGCAGCGCCAGTTCCTGCCGGGCAAAGAGCCGAGCCAAAAGGGAGGGCGGGGCTTTCACGGAAGCGGTGCTGGCAAGGCTCATCGCTTGCTCCATTCGAGGAGGTGGACCGGATCGCTCGGGACGCTGACGCGATGCGTCATGGTTTAGCCGATCGCCGCATTGAGGATCTTCTCCTGGGTGGCTTCGTCGCGCGACATGATCGCGGTGAGACGGCCTTCGCACATCACCGCGATCCGGTCGGAAAGACCGAGCAGCTCCGCCATCTCGGACGTCATCATGACGACCGCCAGGCCTTCGCCGGCGAGCCGGTCGATCAGCGCGAAGATCTCCGACTTGGCGCCGACATCGATGCCGCGAGTCGGCTCGTCGACGACGATCACCTTCAGGCCGCGCATCAGCCAGCGCGCGATCAACACCTTCTGCTGATTGCCGCCCGACAGGTTCTTGACCTGCTGGAACAGGCTGGGGGTCTTGATGCGGAAGCGGTCGACATAGTCCTGCACCGCCTTGTGTTCTTTTGCCGTGTCGACGAACCCCATGCGCGCGAAGGCGCCGAGCGAGGCGAGGCTGGCATTCTGGTAGACAGGCAGGTCGCCCATCAGGCCTTCGTTCTTGCGGTCATCGGTGAGCAGGCCAATGCCGAGCTTGACGCCGGTGGGCGTGTCGTGCGGCTTCAGGGGACTGCCGTCGACCGTGATCGTACCCGAAGTGATCGGATCGTAACCGACCATTGCCTTGGCAAGCTCGGTTCGGCCCGCGCCCATCAATCCGAAGAAGCCGAGCACTTCGCCGGCGCGCGCCTCGAAAGATACGTCGGTCAGCTTCCTCGCCGTGCTGAGCTTTTCAACCGACAGCGCGACCTTGCTGCCCGCCGCGCCGCGCTGGCGGGGAAACAGATTGTCGATGCGCCGTCCGATCATGTCCTTGATCAGCGTGTCGTTGCTGTGCTCGCCGATCAGCCTGGTCGAGATGTGGCGGCCGTCGCGCAGCACCGTGACCGTGTCGGCGATCTCGAAAACCTCGTCGAGCTTGTGGCTGACATAGACCACCGCGATGCCGAGGGCGGCCAGCCGGCGGATGACGGTGAACAGCAGCGAAACCTCTTTGGGCGTCAGCGAGGAGGTCGGCTCGTCCATCACCACGACGCGGGCCTCGTGGGCGAGCGCACGGGCAATCTCGACCATCTGCTGCTGGCTGACCGGCAGCGACCCCGTGCGCGCCGCCGGATCGACGTTGAAGCCGATGCGGCTGAAAAGGGCTGCCGCATCGGCACGGATCTTCTTCCAATCGATCGAGCCGGCTCTGCCGGTGGGATATCCCTCGAGGAAGATGTTCTCGGCAACGGTGAATTCGGAGATCAGCGCGATCTCCTGGAACACGACCTTGATGCCCTCTTTCAGGCTGTCGCGCGGCGACTTGATGTCGACCTCGCGTCCGCGCAGGCGGATGGTGCCGGCGTCCTTGCCATAGACGCCGGCCATGATCTTGATCAGCGTCGACTTGCCGGCGCCGTTCTCGCCCATCAGCGCGTGGATCTTGCCGGGCTCCAGGGTGAAGTCGACATTGTCCAGCGCCACGACTCCCGGAAAGCGCTTGTCGATGCCGCGCAGTTCGAGTGCCGGCACATTCTTGTCGATGGCAGCGCCTTCGCCGGGATGCAGAAAATCAACGGACATTGGCTCTGTTCCGGATGATGTCGAGATAGGTTGCCAGGATGATGACGACGCCCGGCACCACCATCTGCAGGTCCTGGTTCCAGCCGAGAATGATGATGCCGTTGTCGATCACCTTCAGGACCAGCACGCCGAGCAGTGTGCCGAACAGCGAGCCGCGGCCGCCGAGCAGGCTGGTGCCGCCGAGAATGACGGCGGCGATCACCGTCAGTTCGAAGCCACGGCCAGCGGTCGGCTGGCCGGCATTCATCAGCGAGGACAGGATCATGCCGGCGACGCCGACGCAGAGGCCGGTGACGATGAAGGCAAACAGCTTGAGGCGTTCGGAACGCACGCCCGACAGGCGCACGGCTTTCTCATTGGCGCCCACCGCGTAGAGATAACGGCCGAGCGTGGTGAAGCGCAGCGCCACATAGCCGACCGCGAAAACCAGCGCTGCCAGGATGACCGGCACCGGCACCGCTCCGACATAGCCGGCGCCGAGATCGGTGAAGCTGGTCAGCTGGTTGTGGTTCTGCACCGCC
This sequence comes from Mesorhizobium sp. M0062, assembly GCF_040323125.1. Lineage (NCBI taxonomy): Bacteria > Pseudomonadati > Pseudomonadota > Alphaproteobacteria > Hyphomicrobiales > Phyllobacteriaceae > Mesorhizobium > Mesorhizobium sp. M0062. The sequence continues at coordinate 60,617 of NZ_JAMYUO010000012.1, read as the reverse complement.
TCGCGTGTGAACAGATAGACACCGCCCTGCAGCATCATCATCGTGCCGATGGTGGCGATCAGCGAGTTCACCCTGAGCCTGGTGACGACCAGCCCGTTGAACAGGCCGACCCCGCCGGCGAAGGCCAGTGCCGCCAGCACGCCGAGCGCGAGGCTGTGCGTCGAATTGAGCACCGCCATGCCGATGCAGCCGACAAAGGCGATCGATGCACCGACCGACAGATCGACCTCGGCGGTGATGATGAGCATGGTCATGCCGGAGGCGACGATCAGCACCAGCGCGCATTGACGCAGGATGGCGATGATGTTGGCCTCCGAGTAGAACTGCGGCGCCGCGATCGAGATGGCGACGCACAGCACCGCCAGCATGACGCCGAGCACAAGCTGGCTGCTGCCCAGCAGCTGGCCGCCGATAAACCGCTTCGGCGCGGAGGCGTGTGTTAGCTCGCTCATTTCAGTCCATTCCCGAACCGCTTTGCGTCAGGCACCGGAACCCGACGCCTTGTCCATGCCGCCAGCGGCACCTGACTGTCTGCCCTTCCCGCGGCGCGGGAAGGGCAATGCCGACCAACCTAATTCTTCAGGTCAGCCGAAGTCTTCATGCACTTTGCCGGCGGCTGCAGTGCGTTGACGGCGTCCCATTTGACGGTGCGGGTGGTGCCGTCGTAATCGTAGTACTTCTTCCAGTCCTCGCCGTTCATCGGCGCCGTCGGGCTGACGATGTGCTCCGGCACTTCCTCGTTGTTGAACAGTTTCACCGCGGCATCGATGGCGGTGAAGCCTTCCTTCTCGGGGAACATCGCGGCTTCGATGCGATAAGACGGCTCGTTCTGCATCGCGTTGATGAAGGCAAGCCCCTCGCCGCCGGTGCCGACGGTCAACAGGCCATCCTGCGACTTCCCCGCCGCCTTCCAGGCCTGCAGGCCGCCGAGCGAGGAGGAATCGTTGATGCCGTAGATGATGTTGATGTCGGCGTTCTTGGCCAGTGCCGCCGAGGACACTTCGAGCGCGCGGTCCGGATTGCCGCCGCCGTCAAGGTCGTGGACCATAACCGCGTCAGGAATGACGGTCTTCAGCCCGTCCATGAAGCCGTGCGAGCGCAGCACCGTGGCGGACAGCAGTGGCAGTCCGACATTCATCACCTTGGCAACGCCGCCGAGCTTTTCCTTGGCATATTTGCCGGCCTCGACGCCGGAGAAATAGCCGGTGTCATAGTCGCAGATGGCGACCATTGTGGTCATGCCCTTGACCGGGTTGCCTTCAAGCACAACCGGGATGTTGGCGGCTTTGGCCTGACGCAGCAGCGGCACCACGCCCTCTTCGTTGACAGGCGTGATGATCAGCACATCGACGCCCTTGGCGATGAAGTCTTCAGCCGCCGCGACCTGCTTGGATATGTCGAGATTGGCGTCCTGCACCTCGACCTCGATACCGAGTTCCTTGCCGTGCGCCTTCATGCCCTTGATGACATTCTGATACCACTCATGGGTGGCGTAGTTGGTGACGTAGCCGATGCGCTTGGGCATGTTCTCGGAATGCGCCGCCGCCGCGCCCATGGCCAGCAGAGCCGCGGATGCGAACAGGATTGACTTGTACCAGTGCATGTTTCTCTCCCAGTTTTATCGCTTTTGTTAATCGCTGAACGGGTAGTCCCGCCGTTCCGGGTCGGCACGTGAAGAGGTGGTGGCCTCGCCCCAGCCGAGTGCCGCTGATATCTTTTCGGCGGCGGCCCGGGTGCGTTCGAAAACCGTTTCGCGGTCGAAGCGCGCCGCCTTCTGCGGCAGCAGCGGCACCGTGAGAGCGGCGATGACGGCGCCGGTGTGATCGCGCACCGGCATCGAGATGTTGGTGCAGGCCTCGACGGCCAATGAGACGCGCATCTCGTAGCCGAGCCTTGCAGCCTCGTTCAGCCGCGCTTCGATTTCCGCCCGCGTGCCCTGGCCCTCGCCGGCGACGACGATCGCCTCGACGATGCGGTCGCGCTCTGCCCGGTTCGAATGGGCGAGCAGCACTGCGCCGGAACTGGTTTCGAGGATCGGAAAATGCGAACCCAGCGCAACCGAGTAGCGCATCGGCAGCGGGGAATCGATCTGCAGCACCACCAGCGCGTTCTGGCCTTCGCGCACGACGAGGTGACAGCTTTGATCCGCATTGGCGGTCAATTCGCGCATCACCGGCAGCGCGCATTCGACCAGCCGGTTCACCGGCGGATGCATGTGCGCCAGCTCGAACAGTTTTAGCGACAGCCGGAAGCGGTCCGATTGGGTGCGGAAGATGTAGCCGCGCTTCTCCAGCAGAAGCAGGATGCGGTAGATTTCGTGGATGGAGCGACCGAGGCCGGACGCGATCTCGGTCTGAGTCAGCGTTTCGGCGCTGGCGGACATGAACTCCAGAACGTCGAGCGCCTTCTCCACCGCCGGCACGCGGTAGCCGTTGCGGGCGCCTTCGGCTTCGTCGATCATCTCGGCAACGCTGGCGGCCATCACGCAACGCTCCGTTGCGGCTGGCCCTGCCTGGTGTCGCGGTACAGGCGGTTGACGCGCTCGGCGAGGTCGGCGGCCGTCATGTCGCCGGCGATGGCAGCGGCCGCATGCGGCGCGCATTGCCGGAAGAAAGCCATGAACCCGGGATGCGTCGGACGCAGATAGGAGGAACTTATCGCCTGCAGCGTCGCGCTGAAGAAATCTCCGGAAAAATCGTTGACCCCGGCGTCCTTCCAGGCGGCCAGTGACCCCGGCTGTCCGCCTGCCCTGACATAGTCGCCCCGCTGATAGTCGGGTGAGCACAGGAACAGCGCGTAGTCAATCGCGGCCTGCTTGTGCTTCGACTGGGCGCTGACGCCGATGCCGGCGCCGCCGAGCAGGGCACCGGCCGAGTGCGGAGTCGGCACGTTGGCAAAGCGCAGATGCGGCCTGTTGGTTTTCGAGGCGTAATTTACATAGCCGAAGGCGAACGGCACATAGACCACATCGTCATGCGCGATCATGTGGTCGTAGCAGCGGATCGGATTCCATTTCGGCGAGTTAGGATGCGACAGTGCCGCAAGCTCGCGCAATTGCCCGATGGCTTGCTCCACCATTTCCTTTGCAATGAACTGCTCGCCGTCTTCCTGCGGATGGCCGAGCGTCAGAAGCAGGCACATGGCATCCGTCGGCACGCAGGGAAGGCCGAGCCACTTGCCGTCCTTGCGCGCCTGCCGGCCGAGCTCGAGCACCTCGTCATGGCTGCGCGGCGCCTGTCCGTAGCGCTCCAGAAGATCCGGGCGGTAGGAAGCGACCTGGCAAGCGGCATCGATCGGCAACGCCCATTGGCGCCCGTTCTTTTCATAGGAGCGCCAGGACGCACCAACCGAATCCTGTTCGAAGAAGCGGATCTGCCGCGCCGACAGATGGGCGTCGAACGGCACCATCAGTTCATCCTGCGCGATGTCGCCGATGAAGGGATGGTCGAACACAACCAGATCGTAGGTGGCGAGCAGCGGACCGAGCGCGCCCTCGCCGAATTCATAGAGGCTGCGGCGGTCCCATTCGATTTCCAGGCCGGGATTGCCGGCGCAATAGGGCCCGACGCTGGCGTCGAGCGGACCCCAGCAGCGTCGATGATCCCACGCAAGACCGCGCAGTCTTGTCATTTCAGGCAATTCCTCCCTGGACTGGGCATGCACCCGGCCCGCCGAGTCCTAGCAGGTATTTTCACATAGACAAGTAACTTTTACATATGCAAAATTGATGTGTGCCTGGCGGCTTCAAGCCAGCCCGAACGTCTCCACGGCGCGCAGATGCCGCGCAGTTCGCCGCACACCCGCGCTGTCCGGTTCGACGGCCATGCTCATCCTCCAATCTGTGCTCTCAAACCAGCATCGACTGCTGGGCGGAAATCCCAGCCGTCGCGCCGTGCGATATTGCCAGGGTGACCGATGGCGGCGCGAGGGGGTTGGCGAGGTCACCCGCGGCGTAGATGCCGGGCATGCTGGTTTCGCGGCGCTCGTCGACCTTGAACACGCGGCGTTTCTCAGGGGAGACACAGACAGCGCGCAACTATCACCGCGATATCGGACGCCTGGCGACATTCCTCGGACGTTCACGAGACACAGCGACCGCAGGTCTGCGCTGGCATGTTAGGCTGACTTACCAAGAGCTTTCAGGCAAAATCCAATCTGCGCGCGCAAGCCCACTTCGGCATCTCCCCATGTTCGAGGCAGCGTTCGATCAGAATCGGATGGAGGAACGGCGTGAACGCGGTGTGGACGGCACGCGCCGCCGTAGCGGAATCATCGACGTTGAATTCGCCGGTTTCGATGCCCTCGCGGATGATACCCCTAAGGTAGTTACCATGTGCTCGATATGCGCCTTGATGGTCGCCCAGTTCTCCTGCATGCCGGCGACAAGCAGGTCGTGCATGCGCTTTTCCTTGACCAGCGTCATCTTCTTGTGGTGGTGAACGGCGGTCAGTAGCTGGCCGAGTTTCTCCCCGGCGGGCGTGTTTGTGCGTGCGATTGCGAGGGCGATGTCAGCTATCTCGTTCAAAGCTTTCCCGCAGATGGATTCTTTGATTGCGTCCCTTGAGGGGAAGAAACAGTAGACGTTTGCCGTGCTCATGCCGAATGTCGGCTTTTAGGCAAGGGCAAAGTTCAACTCAAAGGCCGACATTAGGCGCAAAGCAGACGTTCCGGTTGGCTTCCCAAGGCGGACAGAAGGCTTCGTCTCTTTCCTCCCTTGGTGCGATTTTGTCGCATCACGAGATCGGTCACATATCGAGAGTTTATTGCCGAGAAGAGGCCAGCGCTTGACACGCGGCGACTCCCTCTGGCCTGTCGGCTTTCGTCATTCAGAAAGCCAAGCAATTGGCTTTCTGTCCGCTACGCGGACCACTCCTCAACCCCTCAAGGGACCCTCAAGGGGGAGATCACGCTCCACCCATTCCCGACCGCAGTTCTTCCCTACCCTCGTCATCACGGCGCAGCCTGGAATCGGAGATCAGCACCACCGGGCACGGCAGCGCTGCAGCAGGCCGGTGGCCCTCTCGCCGAAGAAGAGCTCCTCGCCGGTGCGCCGCGCCACGCCCATGACGATCAGCGCTCCCCTGCCCGCCTGGCGGGGAATGGCATCGGCGGCGGCGCGGCTGCGGATGGCGGTCTCGATTTCGACGCCATAGCGGTCGGCAAGTGCTACGATATCCTTCAGCACCGCCTCCCTGCGGCGATGCGATACGATATCGCGCCGTTCGTCGCGGCCAACGCGCGCGACATAGAGCATCTTGACCGGCGCACCGGTCACGGCGGCAATCGCCAGCGCCAGTTCGGCGCCCCGACGCGCGATTGCGGTGCCGTTGACCGGAACCAGGATCTTGCCGGTTCCTGGCCCCAGCCTTGGCATCTGCCGGCCGGCGCCGGCCAGCTTCAGCACCAGGCAGAGCGGACCCTCGAACGCCGGCGATCTCAAGAAGGCGACCTGCGCCCGCCCCGGCTACTGCCGCGCATTACAAACTCCAAGAGGTCCGCCCCTACGGCCTGATCCAACGCTAGCGACAAATTCCCAATAATCGGAGGCAGTTCGACGCCCGGCGGTTGTGTAGCTTCAGCCTGTCCAAAACTGAGGCGGCTTGCCACAAATAGGTGCGCGCAGTGCCTGCCCTCATCAAAAGGATCGTGCACGACCAGCGGCGTCGCCGATAAGCTGAAGATCGGAAGCCATCGGGAAGCCGGTCGTCCAGTCCCTCGACTTTACACTATTCAGCCCCGCTCGATGGCCAGACGCGACTTGGAAGAACCGGCGTCACCGATCAGGGCCTAAATCGAAATGTCGACGTCCGCCTTCTAGCCTGGACGTCAGTCGTCAAGCAGATCTTGCGTGAATAAGAGCAGTTTTCAAATTTTTATACTGTGTCTCTTGCCGGGAGCAGTCTGTCCCGGTCCAGCCGCTAGGGGCAGCAGCGGAGGCGCCGATCAAAGTGAATACCTCGCAAGTTTACGAGGAGTTCTGATAAGCAAGTTTCAATTTCGCGCTTTTTCCCGCAAATTCGAGAGCGTGAGGAATTGGAACCATTCGTTGATTAATCAGGCGTTTTCGCCGGCCTGTCACGCCGGAGGTCGCGGGTTCGAGCCCCGTCACTCGCGCCATTTCTCCTCAGGAGAAATGTGACATAATCGTCTAGAATCATGGTCTTGCATGAGGCAATTCAGATCCGGTCGGATCTGAACTCGATCTCTCCCGCAACGACCTCACCCCTCGGCCAGCAGCGCCTCGACCTCATGCAGCGTCGGCATGGATGGCGCCGTACCCGGCCGCGTCACCGAAATGCCGGCGACGGCGCAGGCGAAGCGGACGGCTTGCAGCGGCTCCACGCCTTTGGCGAGTGCGGCGGCCAGGCCGCCATTGAAGGCATCGCCCGCGCCGGTGGTTTCGACCACCGGACCGGCACTGACCACGGGAACATGGTCGGACCGAGCGGCCGTGTGCAGCAGCGCGCCTTTTTCGCCGAGCGTGATGATGACCGAGCCGACGCCCTTTTTGAGCAGGCTGTCGGCGGCGCGGCGAGCCTCGTCGATCGAAGAAACCTTGATGCCGGTCAGCTCTTCGGCCTCGGTTTCGTTGGGGGTCACATAGTCGCACAGCGTGTAGATGCGGTCCGGCAGCTTGGCCGCGGGCGCCGGATTGAGAATGGTGGTCACCCCTGCCCCGCGCGCGATCTCGAGTGCGCGCAGTGCCGCGTCGATCGGCTGTTCGAGCTGGGTGACGAAGACGCCGGCTCCACGGATCAGGCCGGCATTGGCCTCGATGTCTTCAGACGAGATCAGCATCGCCGCACCCGGGCTGACGATGATGGCGTTGTTGCCGGTCGTCTCCTCGATGAAGATGTAGGCCGCGCCGGTATAGCTTTGCGGCGTGTCGATGACGGCGGATTTCACGCCCGCCTCTGCCCAGGTCGCCTTGGCCATGTCGGCGAAAGCATCGACGCCAAGCCGGGTCAGGAAAGTGATGTCGGCGCCGAGCTTGCCTGCCGCCACTGCCTGGTTCGAGCCCTTGCCGCCAGGTCCCAGCTTGAAGGAATTACCAAGAATGGTCTCGCCCATGCGCGGCTGTCGATCGGCCCGGTAAGCGGTGTCGGCGACGAAAACGCCCAGAATGACGACAGGCTTGCCCGACGCCATGGCCCTACTCGGCGTCCGGCGGCACGACGCCCTTGCGAAAGGCGAAGCAGCCATAGAAGCGGCGCTCCCCGGTCTGGATGACGCAATAGGCTTTCTTGGCGCGCTCGTAGAAGGCATAGCGCTCGACCGAGATCATCGGCCAGGCCTTGCCCTCGGCCTTGTCGATCTCCTTTTGCACCTCTTTTTGCACCGGCGGAATCTCGTCCGGCTTGCCGACGATCTCCATGCGCGCGGCCGCGTCGTCGACGAAAGTGTCGAGCGGATAGAGCGACAGCACCGCCTTGGCGACATCGGCCGCCGGCGCATCGATGCGCAGCAGCTTGCCGAGCACGGTCTGCTTTGCCACCGAATCGGCGGGGAAATTGGTGTCGGCGATGATCAGATCGTCGCCGTGTCCCATTGCCCTGAGCGCTTGGAGCACATCGGCATTGAGCAATGGGTTGATCCCTTTGAGCATGGCAGTCCTCGTCAAACAGTTTGGTCAAAGTCGATTGGAAATCAGAGCCGGTTGCCGGTCTCGGCGTCGAAGAGATGGACCTGGTCGAGGCGCGGCTTGAGATTGAGCGTGTCGCCGGGCTTGAAGTCGTGGCGCTCGCGAAACAGCGCCACCATCTCGCCGCTGTCGCCGAAGCGCACGAAGACCAGCGTTTCGGAACCCGTGGGTTCGACCACCGAGATCTTTGCCGGCACGCCGTCGGGATGGATTTCGAGATGCTCGGGCCGCACGCCATAGACCACGGCCTGGCCCTCCTTGGCGGCGCTGCCGGCCGCGACCGGGAACAGCGTGCCTGCTATCTCGACCTTGTCGCCCTTGCGCACCACGCCTTTGAGCAGGTTCATCGACGGCGAGCCGATGAAGCCGGCGACAAACAGATTGGCCGGCCGGTCGAACAATTCCAATGGCGCGCCGACCTGCTCGATACGGCCATCGCGCATGACGACGATCTTGTCGGCCATGGTCATGGCCTCGATTTGGTCGTGGGTGACGTAGATGGTGGTGGTCTTCAGCCGCTGGTGCAGTTCCTTGATCTCGGTGCGCATTTGCACGCGCAGCTTGGCGTCGAGATTGGAGAGCGGCTCGTCGAACAGGAAGACTTGCGGATTGCGCACGATGGCGCGGCCCATGGCGACGCGCTGGCGCTGGCCGCCGGATAGCTGGCGCGGATAACGTTTCAGGTACGGATTGAGGTCGAGAATGTCGGCGGCGCGCTTGACCCGCTCGGCGACCACGGCTGGATCGGTCTTGCGCAGCTTCAGCGCAAACGCCATGTTCTGCTCCACCGTCTTGTGCGGATAGAGCGCGTAGTTCTGGAACACCATGGCGATGTCGCGCTTGGCCGGCGGCAGATTGTTGACGATGCGCTCGCCAATGGCGATCGTGCCGCCGGACACGGTCTCCAGCCCGGCCACCATCCTGAGCAGCGTGGACTTGCCGCAGCCCGACGGGCCGACCAGCACCACGAACTGGCCATCGGCGATATCGACGCTGACCTCGTGCAGGACCTTGACGGTTCCGAACGCCTTGGCCACATTGCTGATCGCGACTTGAGCCATCGTCCCCCCTTTTCTCGCGGTGAAGCTAGCCATTGCCAACGGCAAGGGCAAGTCGGTATGTTATCGATAAAAAGCCATCGTGTTGACAAGGTAATCGATTACGCAAATATTGGCTGTTGCCACTCCGGCAGTCGGATTTTTATCCGAAAATCGGAGCTCCAGGCGACGCAGGGTGGGGTCCCACGTCCCCGTATGATAAAGGAGAACCGCCGACGTTTCGGCGTCGGAGGGATTGGCATTTTAATTCACGACTGTTGTTCTGGGAGGAATAGATGAGAGTCGGTCTGTACGAAAAACTCGTCCGCGCGGGTGCCACCCGGCGTGACATACTCAAAGGCGCGGCCTCGATGGCCGCGATCGCCGCCGCATCGGGTGCTGGGCTCGGCGCTTTCACCCGCCCGGCTGAAGCCGCCAGCGAGCTACGCTCCAAAATTCTGCAGATCCCCGGCGTCGGCAAGGGTCAGCCGACGGATGCCGATTTCCAGAAGGTCGGCGAACTCTGCCTGGAAGCCACCAAGGCCAACGTCAAGGAAGGCGAATTCGCCGGCGTCGAGCTCACCTTCATGGGCCTCAACAACCAGAACCTGCACAATGTGCTGTTCCGCGGCTTCCTGAAGCCGTGGGAGGCCTATACCGGCGCCAAGATCAGCTGGATCGACCTGGCGCAGGCCGACTACAATGCCCGCCTGCAGCAGTCGATCGCCACCGGCACCGTCGACTTCGACATCATCGAGATGGGCGCGCCCTTCGAAGGCGATGTCTGCGGCAAGGGCCTGACGTCCGAGATGCCCGACTGGGTCAAAGAGCAGATCGACATGAAGGATGTCGTGGCCTATCTGCAGCCGCCGGTCGGCACCTGGGACGGCAAGCAGTACCGGATCACCGTCGATGGCGATGCGCACAACTTCAATTACCGCACCGACGTTTTTGCCGATGCCGACCTCGCCAAGGCGTGGAAGGACGGCGGCGCGGCCACCGAATGGGGTGTGCCGAAGACCTGGCAGGAAGTCCAGGCCGTCACAAAATTCCTCAAGGGCAAGAAGTTCAAGGACCAGGACGTCTTCGGCTATCTCGATGCGCCCAAGGCCTGGGGCGGTTTCGGCTTCTACTTCCTCGGCAGCCGCGCCACCGCCTATGCCAAGCATCCCGACGACAAGGCCTGGCTGTTCGATGCCGACACGATGAAGCCGCGCATCAACAATCCGGCCTGGGTGCGCGCCATCCAGGACGTCATCGACGCGCTGCCGTCGGAGCCCGCCGACCAGATCAACGCCGACCCGAACACGACAGCCTTCCAGCAGTTCCTGGCCGGCACCGGTTCGATGGTCACCTGGTGGGGCGACGTCGGCTCCAACGTCAAGACCAACGATAGCTCGGTCATCGGCGACGTCACCGGCTTCTCGATCCTGCCGGGGTCCGACGACGTCTACAATGCCAAGACCGGCGCCTGGGACAAACTCGCCAGCGGCCCGAACTATGCGCCGAACTGCGCCTATCTCGGCTGGGGCGTCTACGTCATGGCCCGCGTCGATACGGACGAAAAGAAGAAAAAAGCGGCATGGTCGGCCGCCGCTCATCTCGGCGGCAAGGACCTGTCAATCTGGACGGCGATGTATCCGTCCGGCTTCCAGCCCTACCGCAACTCGCATTTCGACATTCCCGAATGGGTGGCGGCAGGCTACGACGAGGCGTTCATCACCTCGTATCTGAAGTCGGAAGCCGACAGCTACAACCATCCGAACGCGGCGATCGAGCCGCGCATCCCCGGCATCTTCCAGTACTATTCGGCTGCCGAGGACATTCTGGCCAACACATTCGCCGGCAAGATGAAGGCGCAGGAAGGCGCCGACGCCATTGCCGCGGCCTGGGAGAAGCTGACCGACCAGATCGGCCGCGAAAACCAGATCAAGCTCTACAAGGCCTCGCTCGGCGTGTAGGCTGATCCTATCGTGACAACAGGTCCGGCGGTGCAAGCCGCCGGACCTGACCGGCTCGGGCCGGTCGCAGGCTTGATTTTTTAAACGGACGGGGACGCGTGGCTGACCAGACCACCAATGCATGGCCGGCCAACGCCGGCCCAGCCGATCTGATCTCGCCGGCCCGCAAGCGGGCGGGTTTTGCCCTGATGGCGGCCGCCACGCTTGGCCTGCTGGCGGTGATCGCGTTTGAGATCCTCTACAAGAACGAGATCACCACGCTCGGCTTCGAGACCTGGCGTCCCATCGTCTATGCCTATGTTCTGTGGGGGGTGGCGCTCGGCATCGGCCAGGTGCTGACGCGCGGCGAGGACGGCCAGCGCGCGCTGTTCCTGCTGCCGGCGCTGCTGTTCACCATCGCCATGGTGATCTTCCCGACGCTGTTCGGCTTCTATATCGCGCTGACCGACTGGAACCTGTCGTCCTTTTCCGGCCGCAAGTTCAACGGGCTCGACAATTTCTGGCAGATGCTGGCCGATCCCTACTACCGCAACGCGCTGTTCAACATGGTGCTTTATGTGCTCGCCGTGCTGGTTGAGTATGTGATTGCCTTCGGCCTGGCGCTGCTGCTCAACGCGCAGATCCGGGCGCGCAAATTCTTCCGAGTCGTCTTCCTGATGCCGCTGATGCTGTCGCCGGTCGCGGTATCCTGGATGATCGGCAAATCGCTGATGGAATACCGTTTCGGGCCGGCGGCGACGCTGGCGCGCCATCTCGGCTGGGAGAACCCCGCCTTCTTCTCCAACCCGATCACCGCCCGCATCTCGATCATGGTGCTCGACGCCTGGACCTTCATCCCGTTCATGATGATCATGCTGCTTGCCGGCCTGCAGGCGATGTCGCGCGACGTGCTGGAAGCGGCGCGCGTCGATGGCGCCACGCCCTGGCAGACTTTCTGGCAGGTCACCTTCCCGCTGATGCTGCCGGTGTCGGTCACCGCGGTGATCCTGCGCATCATCTTCAAGTTGAAGCTCGCCGACATCATCATCACCGTGACCTCCGGCGGGCCTGGCGGCGCCACCGATTCGGTGTCGAGCTTCATCTACCGCGAATACCGCGACCGCTCGAATGTCGGCTACGGCACCATGCTGGCGATGGCCTATCTCGTCATCATCGTCGTGTTCGTGACCTGGCTGTTGAAATTCGCCAATCGCTTCGTGCGCAACGTGAACTGACGAGGCACAATGAGCGTCCAGACCACCGACTATGCTGCCTCGGAAATCCGCTCACCGCTGGGTTTTCTGGCCAATCGCATCTTCATCTATGGCGCGCTGGCGTTCTGGGCCTTCATCTGCCTGTTCCCGATCTACTGGACCATCACCACCTCGTTCAAGACCGCGGTCGACGTCACGCAGGGCCACCTCATCCCGTTCGTCGACTTCCAGCCGGACTGGAAGGGCTGGCGCTCGCTCGGCCTGTCGCCGGATTCGATCTTCCAGACCTCGACGGTGCGCGAGGAGTTTTTCAAGCGCTTCATGAATTCGGTCATCACCTCGGTCGGCGCATCGAGCCTCGCCATCGTCATCGGCAGCCTCGCCGCCTATGGGCTGACCCGGTACCGCTATCAGTTCGCCTGGTTCAAGAACGAGGACATCTCCTTTTTCTTCCTGTCGCAGCTGATCCTGCCGCCGGTGGTGCTCGCCCTGCCCTTCCTGGTGCTTTACCGGGAAGTCGGCCTGCTCGACACACGCATCGGCCTGATCCTGCTCTACACGCTGATGGTGCTGCCGATCGTCATCTGGATCATGCGCGACCAGTTCAATTCGATCCCTGTCGAACTGGAGGAGGCAGCGCTGGTCGACGGCCTGTCGATCTGGGGCGCCTTTTTCCGCATCGTCATGCCGATTGCGCTGCCGGGCATGGTCGCCGCCTTCATCCTGGCGATGGTGCTGTGCTGGAACGAGTACTTTTTTGCGGCACTCCTGACGTCGACCGACGCCAAGACCATTCCGGTGATGGTGGCGAGCCAGACCGGCTCGCAAGGCATCAACTGGTGGTCGATGGCGGCGCTTGCCACCGCCGCGATCGCACCGCTGGCGGTCATCGGGATTGCGCTTGAACGCTATCTGATCATGGGCATGACGGCGGGGGCGGTGAAGTAGGCGAGAGGCGGCGTGCCCCTCTACTGTTGACCTCGGCGGGACAGCACCCCCCTCTGGCCTGCCGGCCATCTCCCCCGCAAGGAGGGAGATCGGCAGCTTTGGCTGCATCGCTTTTCTTGCGACGTAGGTGATTGGCGAAAGCGGAAATGACATCTGATCTCCCCCCTTGCGGGGGAGATGTCCGGCAGGACAGAGGGGGGTGTGAAGGATCGCTACAGAGCGACTTTGTCTGCTAGCGCCCCAATATCGCCCTCAGGTGATCCATGATCATCGCCACACCCTTTCGCCCCAGCTCCGCCGAGGCCTCCGGCGCACTGGCCGTATACCACGCGGTATTCTCGCCAAAACGCCCGGCATCGACCGCTTCCGGACACAGTGCCAGCATCAATGATGTCTCGCCAACACCGGCGTGATCGAACGGATACTTCCCGTTCATGGCAGCCGACATTAGCGGGTGCACCTGCACCCAGTTGAAGAAATTCTCGCCGGCGGCGTGCCCGGAATAATAATCGGCCATCTCGTCTGAGCCCCACCAGCCCTCGCCGCGCTGCTTCTCGAGGAAGCGGAAGATCGCCTGGCGGCCGGCGGCCTTGAAGGCGAGATCGGTCGGCATGCCGGCGGCAAAGTTCTCGGTCTGGTGGTGGATGATGGCGTTGATGTTACGAAAGCCGATGCGCAGCAGGCTGTAGAACAATTCTTCGGCGAACGGCGCCAGCTGGTTGCCGCCGACCTGCACCGAGCCGTTGCCTTCGGGTGCTGCCACCACATAGCTCGCCGCACCGTAGTAGAAAGCCGGCAGGATGACGACGTCGGCCTCCTTCTCGTAGAGCTCCAGCGTCTTGACGACGGCCAGCGTGTCCATGCCGACGGCCATGTGCTCGCCGTGATATTCGAGCACGCCGAGCGGGAGAGCGACCGGCCAGTTCTCGGCGATCGCCTTGCGGATCTGGTGCGGCAGCATCAGTTCGTAGCGCATGATCTATTCCATGTTGGTGTGGCGGGCGCGCATGGCCTCGGACGACTGGCCGGTCAGCGCCTTGAGCTTCAGCACCATGACCTCGAACAGCAGGAACAGCGCCCCTTCGAAGACTGAGCCCATCGGCAGCAGCGATGTCTTTTGCGGCCCTTGGTCACGCGCCATGGTCTGCGCCGGGATCAGCAAGGTGAAGTCGGCAAGCGCGACCGCACTGCTGCCTGCCTCGGCGGTGAGCAAAAGCACGGTGGCGCCGGCCTGGCGGGCGACTTGCATCAAGGTGAGCACCGTCGTCGTCTCGCCCGGGCCGGAACTGACCAGGAAGACATCGGCTGCGCCAAGCGGTGGCGTGTTCATGTCGCCGACCACCGACACCTCAAGCCCAAGGTGATAGAGGCGCATGGCGAAACCCTTGAGCTGCAACGCTTCGCGGCCGCAGCCATAGACGCCGATCTTTTGCGCGCGGGCCAGGGTTTCGCAGGCGATGTCGATGCCGGCTTCGTCGACGCGCGCCAGTACGGCGCCCAGCTCTTGCAGGGCGGTCGAAAACATATCCGAGCCGGCATTCGCCATGAGAGTCCCATCTGTCGGGCCGGGTTTGTGGCCGGTGATTTCCGGTTGCGCGCTTTCGGAAAAGGCTTGTTTTTGTTCATGCTATCATCGGGAAAATGCCTGTCCAACGGCCATGGCGGCTTTTGCTGAGCCAGCGGCGTGATAGTGTCATGTCAGACAATCAATCCAGGAAATCAGCACGACATGAAGACACGGCATTTCGACCGCATCGGCAATGGCGGCCTCGACTTCACCGAGCTTGGCTTCGGCAGCGCGCCGCTCGGCAACCTTTACCGCGCCGTCCCCGACGCGGATGCCAACGCGACGCTGGAGGCGGCGTGGGCGACCGGCTGCCGTTACTACGACACCGCGCCGCTCTATGGCCTGGGCCTTGCCGAAACACGGCTCAATGCCTTCCTGCGCGGCAGGAAGCGCGACGATTATGTGCTGTCGAGCAAGGTCGGTCGCCTGTTGCGCGCCTGCCCGCCGGAGGAACGAACCGGCATCGGCAAGTTCTTCGACACACCGACGCGCAAGGAGGTCTACGACTACAGCTATGACGGCGTCATGCGCTCGTTCGAGGCGTCGCTGGAACGGCTTGGCGTCGACCGCATCGACATCCTTTTCGTCCATGACCTCGACATCTTCACCCATGGCAGCAAGGAGGCGTCAGACCAGCGCATCGAGGAATTCATGGCCTCGGGCTACAACGGACTGGTTGCGCTGCGCGACCAGGGCGTGATCAAGGCCTTCGGCGGCGGCATCAACGAATGGGAGGTTTGCCAGACGCTGGCGGAGCGTGGCGACTTCGACCTGTTCCTGCTGGCCGGGCGCTACACGCTGCTGGAACAGGAAGCGCTTGCCACCTTCCTGCCGCTCTGCGAGCAACGCGGCATCGGCATCGTTCTCGGCGGTCCTTACAATTCCGGCATCCTGGCGACCGGGCCGAAGCCAGGCGCCTATTACAATTACTCCGAGGCGCCAAGGGACATCATGGATCGCGTCGGGCGCATCGAGGCCGTCTGCCAGCGCCATGGCGTCAGGCTGATCGAGGCGGCGCTGCAGTTTCCGCTGCTGCACCCCTCCGTGGTGTCGGTCATCCCCGGCGGCCAACGGCCGAGCGAAGTCGAAAGCAACCGCGCCCTGCTCGATGCCAAGCTGCCCGCGGCGCTGTGGGCGGACCTCAAGCAGGAAGGCCTGATGCGCGCGGATGCGCCGGTGGGCTGAAGGCTCGCCTCAGCGGGCTGACGGCTTGCCGCGATCGAGGCAAAAGAAAAGCCGGGCGAACCCGGCTTTCCAACATTCTCTGAAAAAATTTTTAGTTGACCGCGTCCTTGAGGCCTTTGCCGGCCGAGAACTTCGGCACGGTACGCGCCGGAATCTTCACTTCCGCGCCAGTCTGCGGGTTGCGGCCAGTCGATGCCGCACGCTTGGAGACGGTGAAATTTCCGAAGCCGACGAGCCGTACATCGCCGCCCTTCTTCAGTTCGCCAGTGATGACGGAGAACACCGCCTCAACCGCCGACTGTGCGTCACCCTTCGAAATGCTCGCGGATTCAGCGACAGCGGAAACCAGTTCGTTCTTGTTCATAAAAATTCCCTTCCATGAGAAAACCGGAACTTTCGACTCATCCGGCAGGAGAGGGACTTTAGAAAGAAGCGCTCGCAAACCCAAGTCAAAAAGCCGGAAATAAGTTGAAAAAAGCCCGGAAAAGGTGGGTTTTTCACATGAAAAAGCCGGGCTCAAGGCCCGGCTCTCTCTTTGTGCACTGCAACTTTAGTAGTTTCTAATGTGCAAGCGACTTTCCAGCATCGTCAACGGTATCGGTGGAAGCCGGCGGATTGACCGGCTCGACCCACTCGATCGGCTCCGGCATGCGCACCAGCGCGTGCCTCAGAACCTCGCCGACACGTGAGACCGGAATGATCTCCATACCGTTCTTCACATTGTCCGGTATCTCCGCCAGATCCTTGGCGTTGTCTTCCGGGATCAGCACCTTCTTGATGCCGCCGCGCAATGCGGCGAGCAGCTTCTCCTTGAGGCCGCCGATCGGCAAGATGCGGCCGCGAAGCGTTATCTCGCCAGTCATCGCCACATCGGCCCGGACCGGAATACCAGTCATGACAGACACGATGGCTGTCGCCATGGCAGCACCTGCAGACGGACCGTCCTTCGGCGTGGCGCCTTCGGGCAAGTGGACGTGGATGTCACGCTTGTCGAACAGCGGCGGCTCGATGCCGAAATCGATGGCCCGCGAGCGGACATAAGAGGCCGCCGCCGAGATCGATTCCTTCATCACGTCGCGCAGATTGCCGGTCACCGTCATGCGGCCCTTGCCGGGCATCATGACGCCTTCGACCGTCAGCAGCTCGCCGCCGACTTCCGTCCAGGCAAGACCGGTGACGACACCGACCTGATCGTCAGCCTCGACCTGGCCGAAGCGGAAGCGCGGAACACCGAGGTAATCGGCGAGGTTCGCCGCCGTGATGCTCACCGTCTTCTTCTTCGTCTTCAGGATCTCGGTCACCGCCTTGCGCCCGAGTTTCATCAGCTCGCGCTCCAGGCTTCTGACGCCCGCTTCACGGGTGTAGGTCTGGATGATGCCGCGGATCGCGTCCTCGCCGACGGAGAATTCCTTCGGCTGCAGGGCATGGTCGCGGATCACCTTGGGCATCAGGTGACGCTTGGCGATCTCGATCTTCTCGTCCTCGGTGTAGCCGGCGATACGGATGATCTCCATGCGGTCCATCAGGGGCGCAGGGATGTTCAGCGTGTTCGCCGTCGTCACGAACATCACGCTCGACAGGTCGTATTCGACCTCGAGGTAATGGTCCATGAACGTCGAGTTCTGCTCGGGATCGAGCACCTCGAGCAAGGCCGATGACGGATCGCCACGGAAGTCCTGGCCCATCTTGTCGATCTCGTCGAGCAGGAAGAGCGGGTTGGACTTCTTGGCCTTCTTCATCGACTGGATGACCTTGCCGGGCATCGAACCGATATAGGTGCGGCGGTGGCCACGGATCTCGGCCTCGTCACGCACGCCGCCAAGCGCCATGCGGATAAATTCGCGGCCGGTCGCCTTGGCGATCGATTTGCCGAGCGAGGTCTTGCCGACGCCGGGAGGGCCGACGAGGCACAGGATCGGCCCCTTCAGCTTCTTCTGGCGGCTTTGCACGGCGAGATACTCGACGATGCGGTCCTTGACCTTGTCGAGGCCGAAATGATCGGTGTCGAGCACGTTCTGCGCAAACGCCAGGTCCTGCTTGACCTTGGAGTTCTTGCCCCACGGGATCGACAGGATCCAGTCGAGGTAGTTGCGCACGACGGTCGATTCCGCCGACATCGGCGACATCGTCCGCAGCTTCTTCAACTCGGCTTCCGCCTTTTCGCGGGCCTCCTTGGAGAGCTTGGTCTTCTTGATGCGCGCCTCGATCTCGGCGGCCTCGTCGCGGCCGTCCTCGCCTTCGCCGAGCTCCTTCTGGATCGCCTTCATCTGCTCGTTGAGGTAATATTCGCGCTGCGTCTTCTCCATCTGGCGCTTGACGCGCGAGCGGATGCGCTTCTCCACCTGCAGGACGGAGATTTCGGCTTCCATGAAACCCATCGCCTTTTCCAGCCGTTCCTTGACGGACAGCGTGGCCAGCATCTCCTGCTTCTCGGGGATCTTGATGGCGAGGTGCGAGGCAACCGTATCGGCGAGCTTGGAATAGTCGTCGATCTGGCTGGCGGCGCCCACCACTTCAGGCGAGATCTTCTTGTTCAGCTTGACGTAGTTTTCGAAGTCGGTGACGACCGAACGGGCGAGCGCCTCGACCTCGACCTCTTCCTCCTCCGGCTCGACCAGCGCCGTGGCGGTAGCTTCGTGGAAGTCCGGACGGTCGGTGAACGAGACGATCTTGGCACGCGAAGCGCCTTCGACCAGCACCTTGACGGTGCCGTCGGGCAGCTTCAGCAATTGCAGCACATTGGCGAGCGTGCCGATGTCGAAGATCGCATCGGGCTCGGGATCGTCATCGGCGGCATTCATCTGGGTGGCAAGCAGGATCTGCTTTTCCTGACCCATAACCTCTTCCAGCGCCTTGATCGACTTTTCACGCCCGACAAAGAGCGGAACGATCATGTGCGGGAACACCACGATGTCGCGCAGTGGGAGGACTGCGAAGACGCCGTCGCTGGGAGCCTTGGATATTTTGGCCATTGTCCAACCTTTCATGTCGCGGCCGCTAATTGAGCCAACCGCGAATCTCATATTAACGACCGGGGATCGTTCCGCCTACCACCGTTTGTGACGGGAGTTTTACAGCACAGAATTCGGCACCTCGGCCTTCCAGTGTTAGTTGGATGCACAGTGGGCAAAGATCAAGGGTCGACACGTTCGTTCATCCACTCCGTCACAAGGATCGGTACCTCACCACAGCAAAACGGCGCCCCGCGGGCGCCGTTCCATAAAAAGGTTAGGCCAGATGCCAGATCAGGCGCTGACGTTGCCCTTCTTTTCCTTCTGCTCGGAATAGATGTAGAGCGGCCGGGCGCTGCCGGTTACCACTTCTTCCGAAATCACCACTTCGCGCACGCCTTCCAGGGCGGGCAGTTCGAACATGGTGTCGAGCAGGATCGCTTCCATGATCGAGCGGAGGCCACGGGCGCCGGTCTTGCGCTCGATGGCGCGCTTGGCGATCGCCGACAACGCATTCTCATGGAAGGTCAGGTCGACACTCTCCATCTCGAACAGCCGTTGATACTGTTTGACCAGCGCGTTTTTCGGCTCGGTCAGGATCTGGATCAGCGCCGGCTCGTCGAGGTCTTCCAGCGTCGCCAGGACCGGCAGACGGCCGACAAACTCGGGGATGAGGCCGAACTTCAAGAGATCCTCGGGCTCGACCAGGCGGAACACGTCGCCGGTGCGACGATCCTCGGGCGAAGCCACGATGGCGCCGAAGCCGATGGAAGTCTTCCTGCCGCGATCCGAGATGATCTTGTCCAGCCCGGCGAAGGCGCCGCCGCAGATGAACAGGATATTGGCGGTGTCGACCTGCAGGAATTCCTGCTGCGGATGCTTGCGGCCGCCCTGCGGCGGCACGGAGGCAACGGTGCCTTCCATGATCTTCAGAAGCGCCTGCTGCACGCCCTCGCCCGACACGTCGCGGGTGATCGATGGGTTGTCGGACTTGCGCGAGATCTTGTCGATTTCATCGATGTAGACGATGCCGCGCTGGGCGCGCTCGACATTGTAGTCGGCCGACTGCAGCAGCTTCAGGATGATGTTTTCGACGTCCTCGCCGACGTAACCGGCTTCGGTCAGCGTCGTCGCGTCGGCCATGGTGAAGGGCACGTCGATGATGCGGGCCAGCGTCTGGGCAAGCAGCGTCTTGCCGCAGCCGGTCGGGCCGATCAGCAGGATGTTGGACTTCGCCAATTCGACGTCGTTGTTCTTGCCGGCATGCGCCAGGCGCTTGTAGTGGTTGTGGACAGCCACCGACAGCACGCGCTTGGCGTAGGGCTGGCCGATGACATAGTCGTCGAGAACCTTCAGGATCTCCTGCGGGGTCGGCACGCCCTCGCGCGACTTCACCATCGAGGTCTTGTTCTCCTCGCGGATGATGTCCATGCACAGCTCCACGCACTCGTCGCAGATGAACACCGTTGGGCCGGCGATCAGCTTGCGCACCTCGTGCTGGCTTTTGCCGCAAAACGAGCAATAAAGCGTGTTCTTCGAATCACCGCTGTTGTTGCCGACTTTGCTCATTTTCCTGTCCTTTCATGGCCGCCCGCCGATGGTCTGGCTGAAAGGGCGCATATTCTATCTATCGCGGGAATTCGCCGCCGCCAGTGTCCCGGCTCCCGCAACGCATTCCGTACGAAACACAAATCAGAAAACGTCGCAATGATTCGCGCCAACCCTGCACAAAGCTAAGCCGTCGAAAATCAACATAGCCTTAACGTAGGCAATCCCATCCACCGAGGGAACAGCCAATTGTGGCCGAAATGCCGCAAATCCCAGCAAAAGCGCGTTATCCAGCCACGCAACTGCCATGCAGCGCTTATGCCGCAGCGCCTTCGACCGGCTCGCGCGACGAAATGACCTTGTCGATGAGGCCGAAATCCTTGGCTTCGTCGGCTGTCATGAAATGGTCGCGGTCAAGCGTCTTTTCAATGTCTTCGTAGCTCTTACCGGTGTGTTTGACGTAGACCTCGTTGAGGCGGCGCTTCAGCTTGATGATGTCCTGCGCGTGCCGCTCGATGTCGGAGGCCTGGCCCTGGAAACCGCCGGAAGGCTGGTGAACCATGATACGGGCGTTCGGCGTGGCAAAACGCATGTCCTTGTGGCCGGCGGTCAGAAGCAGCGAGCCCATCGACGCCGCCTGGCCGATGCACAGCGTCGACACCGCCGGCTTGATGAACTGCATGGTGTCGTAGATCGCCATGCCCGAGGTCACCACGCCGCCCGGCGAGTTGATGTAGAGATTGATCTCTTTCTTCGGGTTCTCGGCCTCGAGGAACAAAAGCTGTGCACAAACCAGCGTCGCCATACCGTCTTCGACCGGGCCGGTGATGAAAATGATGCGCTCTTTCAGCAGGCGCGAGAAAATGTCGTAGGCCCGCTCGCCGCGATTGGTCTGCTCGACCACCATCGGAACGAGGTTCATGTAGGTTTCGACGGGGTTCTTCATGGACTACCCTTTTTGGAGATGGGGATTCCGGCGCCGGGAAATCGGGCAGAATCGGTTCTTGATGGTTAGAATGTAAATAGGATGCCGGCTCACCCTAGCGCAAGGCCGCCTCTCCTAGCCATCTGGTTAAGTCGAATCAAGGTTTCCGCGCAAGGGAAGCCCGAAGGCGGCCAACGGCTTTTTTTTCGGTGTAGCAATTCCTTAACCCCGTCGCTTAACGAAACGCGGCGAAACCGCTTTCCCCCGGAGAACCATCCCCTACAGTTCAACGTTGAACCTCACCTTCTCGCGTTCAAACAGGGGGAGTGCCATGATCAGGAAAACTGTTTGCCTCGCCATTTCCGGCCTTGCCGGTCTCGGCATGGTGTCCGATGCGGTTGCCGACGGCCGGGCCGCCGAATGCTATGAGCCGGTGCACAGGCCGGCGCTCTATGACACCGTCTATGAAGACGTCATGGTCAGTCCCGGCGGGCAGTTGGTCGACTATGATCCGCCGATCTATGGCACCATGGAGCGCGTCGAGCAGATCGCGCCGCCCCGAGTCACCTATAACATCGTACCGGCGAGAACCCGCACCGTTTACCGCACGGTCCAGGTCGACGATGGCGGCTATGCCTGGGAATGGCGCGTCATCCACGGCCGCAAGGTGCTGTGCAAGGTGTGGCGCAAGGCCCGCTACGCGCGTGTGGCCGAAACGGTGGTGGTTGAACCGGAGCGCACCCGCCGGGTTGTGCTGCCGGCCGAATATGAGAGCGTCGCCCATGAAGTGCTGGTGCGGCCCGAGCGGCGGCACGTCACCCAGATAGCGCCGTCATACCAGAGGATGGCGCGCCGGGTGGTGGTGCAGGAAGGCTCGACCAGCTGGCGCCGCGTGCATATTGCCAGGCATTGCGAGGATTAGACTTCGGTACTTCGCCGAGGTCCGCCTCGGTTGGCTCAATCCATAGGGCCGTCGGGTGCCAACATCCGGTCTGGCACCAAGCCGGCAAGCCGCGGTAATGGTCTGGCATGACCACATCCATGCCGCCCTACCTCGCCTTTGATCCAGCCACGCGCCGCCTGCGGCTCGATCCGCACGAACCGGCGTTTTTCCAGAACCCCTACGACGCCTATGCCGTCCTGCATGGCGCATCGAATGCCTTCTTCTGGGAGGAATTCGGCTTTTGGTGCTTTGGCGGCTTCGACGACGTCAACCGGCTGTTGCGCGACCGCCGCTTCGGTCGCCAGAACCCGGCCGGCATTCCCGACAGCCGCGGCATCGGCGAGGATCGCTCGCATTTGGCCGCTTTCGACGGCATCGAGAGCAATTCGATGCTGGAGCTGGAGCCGCCGGTGCACACCAGGCTCAGAACCCTGGTCAACCGCGCCTTCGTCTCGCGCCAGGTCGAGCGGCTGCGGCCGCGCGTGGAGGCGCTGGCCAATGAGCTGATCGACCGTTTCGAACCGCGCCAGGTCGATCTATTGCCCAGCTTCGCCGCACCTTTGCCGATCACCATCATTGCCGAAATGCTCGGTGTGCCGGTCGAAATGGGGCCGCAACTGCTCGACTGGTCGCACCGGATGGTGGCCATGTACATGCATGGCCGGACGCGCGAGACCGAGGAAGCGGCCAATCGCGCCGCGCACGATTTTTCCGACTTTTTGCGCGGCTATGTCACCGAGCGGCGGAAGAAGCCTGGCGACGACCTGCTATCGCTGCTGATCGCGGCACAAGAGGATGGCCAGAAGCTGTCGGAAGACGAGTTGGTCTCGTCTGCCATCCTGTTGCTCAATGCCGGCCACGAGGCGACCGTCCATCAAACCGGCAACGCCGTGCGCACGTTGCTGGCCCAAGGCGGCGACCCCGGCCGTTTCTTCACCTCGCCGGAAGCAACCGCTGCAACGGTCGAGGAGTGCCTGCGCTTCGACGCGCCGCTGCACATGTTCACCCGCTACGCCTATCAGGAGGTCGAGGTGACATCAGGGGTTGTCGTACAACCGGGCGAGACGGTCGGCCTGCTGCTCGGCATGGCCAATCATGATCCGCTTGCCCTTGCCGAACCCGGCGCCTTCCGGCCCGGCCGACTGGACCAGAAGAATGTCTCGTTCGGCGCCGGTATCCATTTCTGCATCGGTGCACCGCTGGCGCGGCTGGAATTGCAGGTGTCGCTGAAAACCCTGTTCGAGCGGCAGCCGCAACTCCATCTTGCGGAGCAGCCGCGCTTCCGCGACACCTATCATTTCCATGGGCTGGAAAAGCTCATTGTGAGCTTGTGAGGACGGCGGAGCCGACGCATGCCCGAGAAAATGAGATTCGCCTTTCTACAGGAACCACCCTTCTGCTTTATCGACGGATCGGGACGTCTGGGCGGCAGCGATGCCCACTGGCCAAGAGGGTCTGCCTGACGCTCGGGCTGGAACTTTTGCCCATCGAGACCGAGTTTGCCGAGCTGCTGCCTGGGTTTGCCGAAGATCGGTGGGACATAACCACCGGCCTGTTCATTTCCGACGACCGCCGGAAGCTGGTCGACTTCACAAGGCCGATCTGGATGCTGGCGAATGGATTGCTGGTCGCGAAAGACAATCCCCGCGCCTTCGATGGCTATCGGTCCGTCGCCAATGATCGGACGGCGCTGATCGGCGTCATATCGGGCCAGATCCAGCACCGGACGGCCCTGCAAAACGCTATTCAGCCCGAACGGCTAAGGATATTTGCCACTCAGGCCGAAGCAGCTAACGCCGTCGCGGCCGGCGTGGTGCATGCCTATGCGAGTGCAGCGCTCGCGCATCGCGGCTATCTGAGCCGGCGACCCGACGCGCCTCTCGACGTCGTCGACGTCCCGGCAGTCGAAAAACAGCCAGCGCCCGGCGCTTTCGCTCTCGCCAAAGGCAGTGCCACCCTGCTCCAGCGCGTCGATTTATGTCTCAGTGATTTGCTTGGAAGTCCCTGGCACAGGGAGATGATGAGCGGATACGGCTTTTCCGACACTGACATCGATCGGCTTTTGTGAAGTCCAAGCGCGACCGAGCGGTCAGAGCTTGATCACATACTCCTTGCGGGTCGTTTCAAGCACTTCCCAGCTGCCCCTGAAGCCTGGCCTGAGCACGAAGCTGTCGCCGGCCCGGACCGTGCGCGCCTCGCCGCCATCCTCGGCAACCACCGAGACGCCGGACAGGATGTGGCAGAACTCCCATTCGTCATATTCGATGCGCCATTTGCCCGGCGTCGCTTCCCAGATGCCGGCATAGAGGCGGCCATCGCGCTCCTCGACATTCCAGGTGCGGAACTTCGGATCGCCCGCAATCAGACGATCCGGCGCCGGGGCGCCATGTTCGGCGTCGACGCTGTCGGTCGATATTGCCAAGTAATGCGCGGACAGGGTTTGCCTCCAACAGATTAGTGAGTAGTGAGTAGTGCAGTGAGTAGTGCAGTGAGTAGTGACTAGTGAGTAGTGAGCGGAAAGCGCTCCCTCGAGCGGGTGGCTGATCACTAATCACTGCTAACTAGTGAATACCGACTACTACTCACTACTCACTACTCACTACTCACTCAAAAAATCAAACCTTGGTCAAAGCCTGTTCCAGATCGGCGACGATGTCGTTGACATCCTCGATGCCGACGGAAAGCCGGACCGTGTCTGGTCCCGCGCCCGCCTTGACCTTCTGCTCGTCGGAAAGCTGGCGATGCGTGGTCGATGCCGGATGGATGACCAGCGACTTGGTGTCGCCGACATTGGCGAGGTGCGAGAACAGTTCGAGCGCCTCGACGAACTTGATGCCGGCCTCGTAGCCGCCCTTCAGGCCGAAGGTGAAGACAGCACCGGCGCCTTGCGGCGAGTATTTCTTCTGCAGCGCGTTGTTCTTGTCGCTGGGCAGGCCGGGATAGTTGACCCAGGCGACCTTGGGGTGGTTGGACAGCCAGCCGGCTACGGTGATCGCATTGTCGCAATGGCGCTGCATCCTGAGCGGCAGGGTCTCCAGCCCGGTCAGGATCAGGAAGGCATTGAACGGCGAAATGGCCGGGCCGATGTCACGCAGGCCAAGCACGCGCGCGGCGATGGCGAAGGCGAAATTGCCGAAGGTTTCGTGCAGGACAAGGCCGCCATATTCGGGGCGCGGCTCCGACAGCATCGGATATTTGCCGGATTTCGACCAGTCGAACGTGCCGCCATCGACGATGGCGCCGCCGATCGAATTGCCGTGGCCGCCGATGAACTTGGTCAGCGAATGGACGACGATGTCGGCGCCATGCTCGATCGGCCGCACCAGATAGGGCGAGGCCAGCGTGTTGTCGACGATGAGCGGCAAGCCGTGCTTGCGGGCGATGTCGCCGATCTTCTCGATGTCGACGAAGGTGCCGCCGGGATTGGCCAGGCTCTCGATGAAGATCGCCTTGGTCTTGTCGTCTATCTGGCTTTCGAAAGTGGAGATGTCGTTGGTGTCGGCCCAACGCACCTCCCAGCCGAAATTCTTGAAGGCATGGCCGAACTGATTGATCGAACCACCGTAAAGCCTTGTGGCGGCGACGAAATTATCGCCAGGCCGCATGAGATTGTGGAACACGATCACCTGTGCGGCATGGCCGGAAGCAACGGCAAGTGCAGCCGTGCCGCCTTCGAGCGCCGCGATCCGCTCTTCCAGCACCGCCTGGGTCGGGTTCATGATGCGGGTGTAGATGTTGCCGAAGGCCTTCAGCCCGAACAGCGAGGCGGCATGGTCGGCATCGTCGAACACAAAGGAGGTCGTCTGGTAGATCGGCGTGGCGCGTGCGCCCGTCGCCGGGTCGGGCTTGGCGCCGGCATGGACGGCGAGCGTGTTGAAACCGGGCGTGCGGGTCATCGAAAACCTCCGTGAGCGGTAAACGTGTGAATGATGAAATGGTCAATGGTGAGCGATGAATGGTGGTCGCAAAGTCGGCCAGTCCCACCTTGATTGCAAGCCGCTCATATGCGGCTTTACCCGGCTTCCAGGAAAATCCTTCTATTCACCATTCACCATTCACTGCCTTACTTCTGGCGCACACCGAAACTCTGGAATCCCGACCGCATCAGCGGCTTCTTCGACGAAAGCACACCGGAGTTGACGCCGGTCCAGCCGATCTCGCCCGACAGCTTGCCATATTCGATCTTCGGGCAGCGGTTCATCACCACCTTGATACCGGCCGCCTCGGCGCGCGCGGCCGCCTCGTCGTCGCGCACGCCAAGCTGCATCCAGATCACCTTCGGCAAGGGGTCGAGCTTCAGCACCTCATCGACAATGCCGGGCACCGATGCAGAGGCGCGAAAGATGTCGACCATGTCGACCGGCTCCGGCAGATCGGCAAGGCTGGCATAGGTCATGCGGCCGAGGATTTCCTTGCCGGCCTGCCCAGGATTAATCGGAAACACCGAAAAGCCCTTGGCCAACAGATATTTCAGCACGAAAAAGCTCGGCCTGACATCGTTGGCCGACGCGCCGACCATGGCGATGGTCTTCACAGAATTGAGGATGCCGCCGATATAGGCATTGTCGTAGCTATCGTGATTCACTCGTCGGTCTCCCTCAGTGCTTCCTCCATAAAGGACTGCGGGTCCGTGCAGAAGTCGCGCATCATGCGAAAATGATCGGTATCGGTGAAATCGGTCGGATCGAGGCCGAAACGGCTGATTCGGAAGAGCCGCGCGCCGGGACAAGCCATCAGCAGCGGCGAATGCGTCGCCATGATCACTTGCGCCGTGCCTGACTGGTCCATGCGCCGCAGCATCTTCAACAATTCGATCTGCCGCGACGGCGACAGCGCGCTTTCGGGCTCGTCGAGGATGTAGATGCCTTGCCGGCGGCAGCGCTCCTCGAAAAAGCGAATGAACCCTTCGCCATGCGACCACGATAGAAAGTCCGGCGGCGGCGGTCCGAACGGGTCTTCGAGTGCCGCCTGGTCGAGATAGCGCGCGACCGAGTAAAAAGATTCGGCACGAAAGAACCAGCCGGCGGTGACTTTTGGCAGCCAGTGGCCGCGGAATGTATTCGCCAGTGCCGCACCGCTCTTGTCGATGGCGATGGAATGATCGACCGGACGATAACCCTTGCCGCCGCCGGCCTCGTCGTAACCGGCCAGCGCGCCGATGGCTTCCAGCAGTGTCGATTTGCCGGTGCCGTTTTCACCGACAATGATGGTGATCGGCGTGGTGAATTCGATCTCGAATTCACGGCCGCGAAACAGCGGCAGGTTCCATGGATATTTTTCCCAATCTTCCACGCGCTCGGGGTCAATCAGGATGCGTTTGAGATAAGGCGCCTTAAGCCGGGTCAGTTGCTTGCGATAGCCCATGCGGACGCTCAGTCCGGCAGCGAGATGGTGCCGTCATCCGCGATCGGGAAGGCCGGATTGTGTGCGACTTCCCAGACATGGCCGTCGGCATCGGCGAAATATCCATACCAGCCGCCCCAGAAGGCGCGGCCTGCCGGCTTGACGATCCTGCCGCCGGCCTTCTCGGCGGCCGCCAGCACGTCGTCGACTTCGGCATCGGAGCGGGTGTTGTAGGCGAGGTAGACCGCCGACGGTGCTGCGGCGAAGGCAATGCCTGAATCCTCCTCGGCGCTTGGCCTCGGGAACAGGCCGAGAATGGCGCCGCCCATCTGGAAGAAGGCGACGCCATCGGTGATGCCGGCGTGGCGCTTCAAGCCCATGCCTTCGTAAAAGCGCACGGCGCGCTCGAGATAGTCGGTGGCGATGGTGATGATGGAGATGCGCGGTTCCATGGATCGAAAACCTATTCGTCCGTCCATTCCGGTTTGCGCTTGCCGATGAAGGCGCCGATGCCTTCCTCGGCGTCGCGGGCCAGCATGTTCTCGACCATGACGCGGCCGGTATAGGCATACGCGTCCGCCAACCCCATCTCGGCCTGCGCGTAAAAGGCTTCCTTGCCGGTCTTGACCACCAGAGATGATTTGGAGGCAATGGTTTGCGCGTATTTGGTGACGATCTGATTCAGGTATTCGCGCGGCACGACGCGGTTGACCAGGCCGAATTCCTTGGCGGTTGCGGCATCGATGGTCTCGCCGGTGAGCAGCATTTCCATGGCGTGCTTGTGAGACACGTTGCGTGACAGCGCCACCATCGGCGTCGAACAAAACAGGCCGATATTGACGCCCGGCGTGCAGAAGGTCGCTTCATGCGAGGCAATGGCGAGGTCGCAACTGCCAACCAGTTGCAGCCCCGCAGCGGTGGCTAGGCCATCGAGTTCGGCGATGATCGGGAGCGGATGGCGCACGATCTGCTGCATCAACGCCGCGCAAGCCGAAAATGTCTGCTCGAAAAACCCCTTGCCCTTGTCGGCGTCGGCGCGGCGCGCGGTCATTTCCTTGAGATCGTGACCGGCGCAGAAGACTTTCCCGGCGGCCGCCAAGACGATGACGCGGACCGATTTGTTGGCCTTGGCACGGTCGAGCTCGGCGCTCAATGCCGCCATGACGGAAAGCGACAAGGCATTGGCGGGCGGATTGGCGAGCGTCAGGCGCAGCACGCCCTTGTCCAGCCCGGCGATGACCGGCCCGTCTATGGCAACAGGTTTGATCGAAAGGATTTCGGCCATGACAAGGTCTCCGCGATTCCGCCGGGCGCCGCCAGACTATCTAATATCGGATCGAGTTTCATCAACACCCATCGCTTGCGCCAGAGGTGTTGCCAGAAGCGCATCATTGCGTTCATACAGGCCCGGCATAGAACGAGAGACCGACATGCCCGCCCAGGACAATCTCAAGCCGGTGCTGACGGCGGCTGAAGTCAATGCGCTGATGGCCAGCGTCTACCCGCAGCTCAACGACGAGTTCACGTCGTATGAGGCGCTCGATGTGTTTCCGGGCGGCTGCACGGTGCGGCTCAATGCCGACGAGCGGCATTTGCGGCCCGGCGGCACGGTGTCCGGGCCCTCGCTGTTCACGCTGGCCGACATTGGCGGCTATGTCTGCGTGCTCAGCCATGCCGGGCCGGATGCGCTTTCGGTTACCGTCAACCTCAACATCAATTTCGTCCGCAAGGCCGAGGCCGGCCCGATCGACGGCCATTGCCGCATCCTGAAGCTGGGCAAGAGCCTGATGGTGTTCGATATCGACATCGTCGGCGGACCGAGGGAACACACGGTAGCGCATGCGACCGGCACCTATTCGATCCCGCCGAAGCGCGCCGCCGATGTGGTAAAATAATACCTTTTGGTCAAACCTTTGTTTTTATTACACTTTGCGAGCAGACGTGCGTTTCCTGCGCCTTGACGTGCCCACTCCCCTCGCCTATAAGCCGTCACGAAGCAGCGGCCCGCAAAGGCCGCCGTTTTGTTATTGGCGGCGGGCAAGTGCCTTGTCGCCAATCCAAGCAACAAGAAACGCCTTCTTCGGAAGGTCAAAATCGAAAGCAGAAATCCATGGCAACCTTTTCGCAGAAGCCTGCGGATGTGGTGAAGAAGTGGGTGCTGATCGACGCCGAGGGTCTCGTCGTCGGCCGTCTCGCCACTGTCATCGCCAATCATCTTCGCGGCAAGCACAAGCCCACCTTCACCCCGCATGTCGACGACGGCGATAACGTCATCGTCATCAATGCGGACAAGGTGGTGTTCACCGGCAAGAAGTTCACCGACAAGGTCTATTACTGGCACACCGGTCACCCCGGCGGCATCAAGGAGCGCACCGCGCGCCAGCTGCTCGAGGGCCGTTTCCCCGAGCGTGTCGTCGAGAAGGCCGTCGAACGCATGATCCCGCGCGGGCCGCTCGGCCGTCGCCAGATGAAGAACCTCCGCGTCTATGCAGGCACGGAACATCCGCATGTCGCCCAGCAGCCCGTCACCCTCGACGTCGGCGCGCTGAACGCCAAGAACAAGAAGGTTGCATAAGATGGCTGAGCTTTCCTCGCTCGCAGAATTGGGCGCCGCCACCGGCAACACCAACACCCAGCCGGCAGCACCCGTGCATGTCCAGAAGCTCGACAAGTCGGGCCGCGCCTATGCCACCGGCAAGCGCAAGAACGCCATCGCCCGCGTCTGGGTGAAGCCGGGTTCGGGCAAGATCGTCGTCAACGACAAGGAATTCGCGACCTATTTCGCGCGTCCGGTCCTGCAGATGATCCTCAACCAGCCGATCATCGCTTCCAACCGCGCCGGCCAGTACGACATCGTCGCCACCGTCATCGGCGGCGGCCTGTCCGGCCAGGCCGGTGCCGTTCGTCACGGCATCTCCAAGGCGCTGACCTACTATGAGCCGGCACTGCGCGCCGTGCTCAAGAAGGGCGGCTTCCTGACCCGCGACAGCCGCGTCGTCGAGCGCAAGAAGTACGGCAAGGCGAAGGCCCGTCGTTCCTTCCAGTTCTCGAAGCGCTAAGCGCTGCGACGTTCCAGACATCGAAAGGCCGCCTCCGGGCGGCCTTTTCTTTTGGGTCTCGGCAGTCACCCCACCCGGCGCGTCGCGCCGACCTCCCCATCGAGGGGAGGTAGGAGGTCGCGGCAGTTTTGCCGCCCGGACAATCCACGATGGTCCAGCGGCTAGCAAACCAGTTCGACCATAAAAGCGCGGCACCCTACCTCCCCTCGATGGGGAGGTCGGCGCGAAGCGCCGGGTGGGGTGATGGCGCCGGCCTCGGTTCAAGTCTCAGAACTTGCCGGCCTTGATGTAATCGATAAACGCCCGTAGCGGCGCTGGAACCAGACGCCGTCCGGGATAGTACAGAAATGGTCCGGGAAAACTCTGCCACCAAGGTTCGAGCACGGGCTCCAGGGCGCCGCTTTCGAAGTGAGGGCGAAGCCAGCCCTCGAAGAGAGCGACGATGCCGCTGCCGGCAATGGCCGCATGGACGGCAAGATCGCTCGCCCCGCCGATCCGCACGATCAACGGCCCCGTCGTGTCGACCCGCACCACCTCGCCGTCGCGCTCGAATTCCCACGGCAGCATCGCACCGCTGGCAAAACGACCGCGCAGACAAGCATGGCCAAGCAGGTCGCTCGGGTGCTGCGGCCGCCCATGGCGCTCGAGATAGGCGGGGCTGGCGCCAGTGGCGAAGCGCTGGACGCGCGGTCCGATCGGCACCGCGATCATATCCTGCTCCAGTCGCTCGTCATAGCGGATGCCGGCGTCGCAGCCGGCCGCCAACACGTCGACGAAGTTCTCATCGGCGATGACCTCCAGCCGAATGCCGGGATAGGCGGCGAGGAAGCCCGGAACGATGTCGGGCAATATCAGCCGCGCGGCGCTGACCGGGACGTTGAGGCGCAGCGAACCGGCCGGCCTGTCGCGAAAGCCATTGACCACGTCGAGGGCCGCCTCCACCTCCGACAGCGCCGGGCCAAGCCTTCCCAAGAGGCTGAGGCCTGCGTCGGTTGGAACAACGCTGCGTGTGGTGCGGTTGAACAGCCTGACGCCGAGCTGCGTCTCCAGGCGGCGCACCGCTTCGCTCAGGCCCGACGCGCTGCCGCCGCCGGCGCGAGCCCCTTCGCGAAAACCGCCGGCACGCGCCACCGTCACGAAAGCATTCAGATCGCCAAGATCCATCATTGTTCGCCATTCCGCACAAGCTGTACGGATTGTACCTTATTATCCCAAGGTTGAGCAGCGTCTATCTTCGCCTCCTCAAAGGAGATCGACCATGTCCACCATCCAAAAATCCGGCACATTCACCCTCGGCAGCCACACCGTGAAACGGCTCGGCTACGGCGCCATGCAACTTGCCGGCCCGCACGTTTTCGGTCCGCCGAAAGATCGGGACGCGGCCATTGCTGTGCTGCGCGAAGCGGTGGCGTCCGGGGTCAACCACATCGACACCAGCGACTATTATGGCCCGCATGTCACCAACCAGCTGATCCGCGAAGCGCTGGCGCCCTATCCGCAAGACCTCGTCATCGTCACCAAGATCGGGGCGCGGCGCGGCAGCGACGGCTCCTGGCTGCCTGCCTATTCCGCCAAGGAACTAGAGCAGGCCGTGCACGACAATCTCAGGAATCTCGGCCTTGAGGTGCTGGATGTCGTCAATCTGCGCATCATGTTCGGGGTGATGGGTCCGGCCGAGGGCTCGATCGAGGCGCAGTTGACCGCGCTTGCCGAACTGCAGCGCAAGGGCCTGGTGCGCCATATCGGCCTGAGCAACGTCACCCCAGCGCAGGTCGAGGAAGGCCGTGGGATCGCCGAGATCGTCTGCGTGCAGAACCAGTACAATCTGGCGCATCGCGACGACGACGCGTTGATCGATGAACTGGCGCGCGCCGGTATCGCCTACACGCCGTTCTTCCCGCTCGGCGGTTTCAGCCCGCTGCAGTCGTCGACCTTGTCGGATGTGGCCGCGCGGCTCGGCGCCACACCCTTGCAGGTCGCGCTCGCCTGGCTGCTGCGCCGCTCGCCGAACATCCTGCTGATCCCGGGGACGTCGTCGGTCGGGCATTTGAGAGAGAACCTGGCGGCGGCGGAACTGGAGCTGTCGGCTGATGTGCTGAGGGAATTGGATGGGGTGGCGAAAGCGGCGTGAAGATTTTGCGGGCGGCGCTGTCACCCCACCCGCGCCTTCGGCGCGACCTCCCCATCGAGGGGAGGTAGGAGGTCGCGGCAGCCTTGCATGCCTCGCAATCGCTACGACTGTCGGAAATCTAAAGCGCCAACGCCCTACCTCCCCTCGATGGGGAGGTCGGCGCGCAGCGCCGGGTGATGTGATGGCGCCGACGTACGATTTCTAATTGATACTCGCCGTATTCGCGGCTCGGCCGGCTTCGCCTCATCCACATAAGGCACCCGAAACCCATTGGCCCCCAGCCAGCCAATCGCAGCCTTCGGTTCGTCGGTCTGGATGATGGTGGCGCCGCGTTCGGCCCAGAAACCGTGATCTCGGCCGAAATGCCGGCCTGCACCGCCAGTTCATCGCCGCAGCCGCCGGAGAGGAAGCCGCCGGGCCTTGCGCCTTGGCTATACAAGTCCTTCGCCAAGCTGTGACTGGCATCTTGCGTGCCGGTTCTGTAGTTGTGGCAGCCCGATGAACAAAGAAGGACCCGTAATGGCGAACCAGACCATCGACAACGCGTTCACCGCCCGCTCCAAGACGGGGCCTTCCTTCGAGCCGACCTATGCCGGCGCGCTGTCGTTCATGCGGCGCAAATACACCAAGGATGCAAAGGGCGCGGACGCCGTCGTGTGGGGCATTCCGTTCGATGCCGCCGTCACCAACCGGCCGGGCGCGCGCTTCGGGCCGCAGGCGATCCGCCGCGCCTCGGCGATCCTCGACAACGACCCGCAATATCCGTTCTCGCGCGACCTGTTCGAGCATCTCGCCGTCATCGACTATGGCGATTGCCTGCTCGATTCGGGCAATCACCAGAAGACACCAGGCACGATCGAGCGCGAGGCGGCGAAGATCCTGAAATCGGGTGCCTTCCTGTTGTCGCTCGGCGGCGATCATTTCGTCACCTGGCCGCTGCTCAAGGCACATGCCGCCATCCACGGGCCGCTGGCGCTGGTGCAGTTCGATGCGCACCAGGACACCTGGCCTGACGATGGCAAGCGCATCGACCATGGTTCGTTCGTCGGCCGCGCCGTCAATGAAGGCATCATCGACCCCGACCGCTCGATCCAGATCGGCATCCGCACGCATGCCCCCGATACGTTCGGCATCAAGATCCTTTACGGTCACGAGATCGAGGAGATGCGGGCTTCCGACATCGCCTATGCGATCGTCGACCGCACCGGCGGCAGGAAGACCTATCTCACCTTCGACATCGACTGCCTCGACCCGGCCTTTGCGCCCGGCACCGGCACGCCGGTTGCCGGCGGACCGTCCTCGGCGAAAATCCTGTCGACGCTGCGCCAGCTCGGCCAGGTCGATATTGTCGGCGCCGACGTCGTCGAGGTTGCGCCGGCCTATGATCACGCCGATATAACGGCGATCGCCGGCTCGATGGTGGCCATGCACTATCTCGGCCTGGTGGCCGAGCGAAAAGCGCGGGCGGAAGAGCTGAACAGCGGCAACCATGGCGCGGCAAACCATGGCCAGGGCATATAAGCCTGAATTAGCAGGGAATTGACGGGCACATGAAACCGAAAATCTTCATCGATGGCGAACACGGCACCACCGGCCTGCAGATCCGGGCGCTGCTGGCCGAGCGCGGCGACCTCGAGATCATCTCGATCCCGGCCGAGCGCCGCAAGGAAACGGCGGCGCGCGCCGAGTTCCTCAATGCCGCCGATGTCGCCATCCTGTGCCTGCCGGATGCGGCTGCCAAGGAAAGCGTGTCGCTGATTGCCAACGACACCACCAAGGTGATCGACGCCTCCACGGCGCATCGCGTCGCCGAGGGCTGGGAATACGGTTTTGCCGAGCTGGACAAGGATCAGGCCAGGATCATCGCCAATGC
Source organism: Mesorhizobium sp. M0062 (assembly GCF_040323125.1). Classification (NCBI taxonomy): domain Bacteria; kingdom Pseudomonadati; phylum Pseudomonadota; class Alphaproteobacteria; order Hyphomicrobiales; family Phyllobacteriaceae; genus Mesorhizobium; species Mesorhizobium sp. M0062. The sequence continues at coordinate 26,311 of NZ_JAMYUO010000012.1, read as the reverse complement.
GAAACGCGTCGCCAATCCCGGCTGCTGGCCGCAAGGGCCGATCGCGACGCTGCGGCCGCTGGTCGCTGCCGGTCTGCTGCCGGCGGATTTCCCGATCACCGTCAATGGCATTTCGGGCTATTCGGGCGGCGGCCGGCCGATGATCGAGGACTATGTCGCCAAGGGCGAGGATGCCTCTGAATTCCAGGTCTATGGGCTGACCCTGCAGCACAAGCATGTGCCGGAGCTGCGCACCTATGCGAAGCTGTCGCACGATCCGATCATGCAGCCGGCGGTCGGCAATTTCGCCCAAGGCATGATCACAGTGGTGCCGCTGCAGCTCGGCGGGCTCGACCATGTGCCGGCCGGCGCCGAACTGCACGCGGCAATCGCCGACCATTTTGCCGCCATCAAGGGCGGCGTGGTCGAGGTAGCTCCTTACGAGCACGTGGAGCGCCTGCCCGAGATCAATCCCGAGGTCTATAACGGCACCAATCGGATGAAGGTCTATGTCTTTGCCAATGACGACCGGGCGCAGGCGCTGCTGATTGCGGTCTATGACAATCTCGGAAAGGGCGCCTCGGGTGCTGCCGTTCAGAACATGGATCTGATGCTCGGCCTTTAATTCAGTTGGAGAGAGCATGTTGCCCGAAAACCGCTTAACACTTTTCGGCATCACGCTCTGAATGGACGCGCCTGCATTTCCAAAGCGCTGGAAGATCAGCGCGCCCGAGCTCATTGCGGAGACGTTTTCGAGCCGCATCTGGAAGGTGCGGCGTGAGGACGGCTCGCCGGCCATCGTCAAGGCGCTCAAACCATTCGACGATGTCGAGGACGAGTTGCGCGGCGAGCACTATCTCGCATGGCGGCGCGGCGAAGGCGCGGTGCGGCTGCTTGGCCGGGACGGCCACCGCATGCTGCTCGAATATGCCGGCGACACCCTGCTTTCCGACGTTCTGGCCAAAGAAGGCGACAACGCCGCGACCGCAATCGCGGCCGAGTTGATGGGGAGACTGTTCTCGCCCTCAAGACACCCTGCCCCGCCGGACCTGCAGCCGCTGCGGACACGGTTTGCCAGCCTGTTCAAAAAGGCCGGAGCCGATCGCGACGCCGGAGAGCACAGCCTCTATATCGAGGCCGCCGAAATCGCGGACCGGCTGCTCGATGCCCCGCATGCGGTCAAGCCGCTGCATGGCGACCTGCATCACGACAACATTTTGCACGGTGCGCGCGGCTGGCTGGCGATCGACCCGAAGGGCGTGCTCGGCGATCCCGGCTTCGACGCCGCCAATCTGTTCTACAACCCACTGGGGCGCGACGACCTCTGCCTCGATCCCGAGCGCATCGCGCATATGGCTGAGATCTTCGCCAGGACACTCGGCCAGACGCCGGCTGCCATTCTCGACCATGCCATCGCCTATGGCTGCCTGTCGGCCGCATGGCATCATGAGGACGAGAATGCGGTCGACGAGAACCGCGAGCTGTCGGTTGCGGGAGTGATCCGAAAGGTGCGGCTCAGCTTCTGACCGGCGCAGCCTCGCGCTTTAGACGTAGCGAGGCAGTTCGTTCGCGAAATAGATTATTGCGACGGCCAAGACACCGTAGACGATGTACCTGCGTTCATGGGCGGCCGCGTTGGCAGTGGATAGGCGCCCTTGTTGCCGCGCCAGTGGGCGGCGGCAAATCCCAGCAGGACCAGCGCGAAGGCCTGATGGGTCAGCGCCATGTGCAGCGGCACCTGCATCAGCAGCGTGCCGATGCCGATCGAGGCCTGCACCAGCACCAGCAGAAACAGCAGCGTTGCGCGGCGTGCGTGTGTCGTGCCCGGCAGCCGCCGGCGCGTCGCTATCATATGCCAGAGCGCGATGGCAAAGACCGTATAGGCGCCGAGCCGGTGGACGAACTGCACCGTCTTCGGGTTCTCGAAGAAATTGCGCCAGGCCGGTTCGAGCAGCAGCAGCTCGCCGGGGATGATCTTGCCGTCCATCAGCGGCCAGGTGTTGTAGCTCAGGCCGGCGTCGAGCCCTGCGACCAGCCCGCCGAGATAGATCTGGACCAGCGCCAGCAGCACGATGAAACCGGCCAGTCTTTGCGTCGACCGGCCGGCGGCAGGCTCCGAATGCGGCGCCAGCCCGCGCGCGACCACCATGGTGGCAGTGAAGATCAGGGCGGCAAGCGTCAAATGCGTCGCCAGCCGGTACTGGCTGACGGAGACGCGGTCGACCAGGCCGGAGGCCACCATCCACCAGCCGATGGCGCCTTGCAGGCCACCAAGCAGCAGAATACCGACCAGCTTTGGCCCAAGGCCGCGCTCGATGCGGCGCGTCGCCCACAAGACCAGCAACGGCAGGCCGAAGACCAGGCCGACACTGCGCGCCAGGATGCGGTGCGCCCATTCCCACCAGAAGATCGATTTGAAGGCGTCCAGGCTCATGCCCTTGTTGAGCTCGGCATATTGCGGAATCTTTTGATAAAGCTGGAATTCCTCCTGCCACTCCGCGTCATTGAGCGGCGGTATCACACCGTGGATCGGCTTCCACTCGGTGATCGACAGGCCGGAATTGGTGAGCCTGGTGGCGCCGCCGACCAGCACCAGCGCAAACAGCACCAGAAGCACGACATACAGCCAGCCGCGCACCAGCGCCCGATTTTTCAAGTCGCGATCGCGGTCAATGTAAGGCGCGGCGGCTGATATGGCGGCCATGGTTGGTCCCGGCAGGTTGACGTGGCGGATTGGTGAACCATCGCAACCCGGCTGACAAGACCGGACGGCGCGGCACGCCGTCGCGCCGCATCTCCCGGGTTGCACAGGCGCGCGGTTGGGCCTAAGCGGAGGCGATCAACGAGAACGCTCATGCCCATCCGCCTGAAAAAGCTGATCGGAACTTTCCTGCTGGTGGCGCTGGTCATCATCTATGCGCTGGTCGCGTCGATCATAGCGGTCGCGCAGCTGTCGCAATCCAGCCCGCTGGTGCACTTCCTGTTCTTCCTGTTCAGCGGCCTGTTCTGGGTGCTGCCTGCGATGGGCATCATCAAATGGCTGATCCTGGAGCCGCCGCCGAAAGGCTGAAGAGCCCGCCCCAGGTTAGATGGTGACCACCATTTTGCCGGCATTGGCCAGCGGCGTCGTTAAGCCCGACAACATGGTGCGGATATGGGCGACGCTCTGGTAGCGGCCGTTGATCGAAATGCGCGGCAGCGCGTGCAGGAAGCCGGCGTGCTCGGCGTGCAGCACGCCGTGGCGAGTGGTCACCGCCGAGGCGTAGCCGGCGTCGCGGGCAAAGCCCACTTCGCGGCAGCCGACAGCGCTGGCGTAACCATAGGGGTAAGCGAGATGACGGGGGTCTTCGCCGAGCTGCGCCTGCAGTTGGCGCCTGACGTCGACGATCTCATGGCGCGCATCGGCTTCGTCGAGCCGCTTCAGATTGCGGTGGTTGACCGTATGCGCGCCGATCGTCACCAGCCTGTGCCCGGCCACGGCGCGGATATCGTCCCAAGTCATCAGCGTGCTTGGGCGCAAGCCATCGAGGTCGATGCCGTTCGAGTGCGCCAGATCGCGCAGCACGGCGCGCTGATCCTCCTCGCGCACCTCGAGCGTCAGATAGGCATGCAGACGCGCATTGGCGTGGAGTTTCTTGCCGTAGGTCGAGCAGTCTATGGTCACCGGCCCCTTCGGCGTCGCCAGCGTCAAACGCTCCCGCGCGTTGACGATATCCTCGACCACGTCCCACCATAAATCGGCGCTGCCGTCGATCAGACCCGGCGCGACATAGATGGTGATCGGCGCGCCATGCTTTTCGAGCACTGGCAGCGCTTCGGTCATGTTGTCGCGATAGGCGTCGTCGGCGGTGATGGTGGCGAACTGGCCGTCCTTGCCGCCGGCCTTGATGCGCTCGATCGCCTCGTCGAGGGTGACGAAGGCATAGCCCCTCGACTTCATGTCGGCGACGAGAGCGTCGAGGAATCGCGGGGCGATGTTGAGGTGGCGGTTGACGCCGTCCGGCTTCTCCGGCGTGGCGGTGACCCGATGCAACATGAGGATTGCGCCAATGCCGCCGACGAACGGCTTGGCCAGCGGTGCAAGGCCGGTAAAGCGGGCGATATTAAGCGCCAGTTTCCGAACTGCCTCACCACCGTCGATCATTCATTCACCTTTTGCGCCTAGGCTCGATCCAAGCACGGAACGCGCCGACGCGAACTCCTGATCGCGACGAATACGCCTTAAGGATTGAGGTATGGTTGACGCCACCGCGTCATTTGACGGCAATCGGCTCGCCGCAAGCAAGGCGTCTGCGCGCACGCCGGCTGCCGACCAGACCAGTCTGTCGGTGTCGATCGCAGATGCTGCCGCGCTCGCCTCTTACGGCGAATTCTGCCGTTCGGCGCTGTTTGCGCCGGCGCAAAGCGCGGCCTGGGTTCGTGCCTGGACGGCGCAGGCCAATCCCGATGCGGTCGTCGCCACGCTGACAATCGAGGACAGGCCGGTCTTTGCACTGGCACTGGAAATCACGCGAACTGGTCCATTCCGCGTCGCCCGCTTCATGGGCGGGCGCCATGCCAACGGCAATTTCGCCGCCGCCGATCCGGCATGGCTGGCAAAGGCAGATGCTGGGGGGATCCGCAGGCTGGTGACGGCGATCGGCAAGGCGCGTCCCGACATCGATCTCGTTGCCTTGGAAAGGCTGCTGCCCGACCTCGATGGCGTTGCCAATCCGCTGGCGGCGTTCTCCAACTTTCCGAGCCCAAACCTGTCGCTCGCCGTCAATCTCGACGGTGGTTTCGATGCGCTGCTGTCGCGTGTGGGCGGCAAGCGCAAGCGCAAGAAGCACCGTTCGCAGACACGCAAGTTCGAGGCGGTCGGCGTTCATCGCCGCATCGAGGCGCAGACACCCGAAGAGGTGAACCGGCTGCTCGACGCTTTCTTCGAGATGAAGGAGTTCCGCTTCGCCAAGATGGGCATCGCCAATGTCTTCGGCGAGCCGGAGGTGCGGGCTTTCTTCCGTGCCCTCTTCGCCGGCGCGCTGGCCGAGGAGAAACCGGCCTTTGTGCTGCATGGGCTCGAAGTGGCCGGCAAGCTGCGCGCAATCACCGGCTCGAGCCGCTCGGGCAAACGCCTGATCTGCGAATTCGGCGCCATCGCCGAGGACGATCTCGGCCACACCAGCCCCGGCGATTTCCTTTTCTTCGACATCATCGAGGAAGCCTGCCAAACAGGCTTCGATGTCTATGATTTCTCGGTCGGCGACGAGCCCTACAAGCGGCTCTGGTGCGATATCGAGTCCCAGCATTTCGAGGTGCTGGCGCCCCTGACGCTGAAGGGACGCGCCCTGGCGTCGGCGCTGCGGCAGGGCGCACGGGCGAAAGCCTTCATCAAGAACAACCCGACGGTCTGGAAGCTGACCAAGATGCTGCGCCGCAAGGCCGCCGGACAGGCAGCGCCCGCTCCCACGGACGACGAAAACTAGCGTTCAGAAATTCAGCGCTTCGCGGAGCGCCGGGCCGGCCCTGACCCGCAGGTCGAGATCCGCCTCGATGTGGTCGATATGGTGCAGCATCAGCCGGCTCACCAACCCGCAATCGCCGCTCTCCAGCGCGCCGACCATTTCCGTGTGCTCACTGTGCCCGCAGGCCGACACGCCGGATCGTCCGTAAAGGGCGATGACCAGCGACGAACGCGCCACCAGCTCCTCCATGAAGCGCTGCAGGATGGCATTGCCGGCGACGGAGGCGAGCAGCAGATGGAAATCGCCTGATGCCTTGATTTCGGAGCGCCGGGCGGTTGGGCCGCGCTCGGCGATGAAGCGCCCTTCCTCGTCGAGCTGCGCTCGGAACGCAGCGATATCGGTGGCTGTGACCCGCCCGCAGGCGGCAATGGCGATGCCCGGCTCGATCAGCCGGCGCGATGCGAACACCTGGCGCGCTTCCTCGGGCGAAGGGTTGGCGACGAAGGCGCCACGGTTGCGTTCGGTACGCACCAGCCCCTCGAAGGACAGCATCTGCAGCGCCGCGCGCGCGACCGTGCGCGAGACGTCGAACAGCGTGCCGACCTCGCCTTCCGACAGCTTGGTGCCGGGCGTCAGCCGACGGTCAACGATGGCGTCCCGCAGATTGTCGCGGATCGCCTGGGCGCGATCCTGGTTGGCGCTGTCGGCGGAATGGATCTGATCGGCAATGTTCATGGCGATGATGGTTCCCAGCCTCTTCTAGCGCAACTGGTCGCTTGCGTACGAGAGGCAAAGTGGACACCAAGCGAAAAAAGATTGCATACGATTCTTGCGCGGATCGCGCACAATCGCCCATAATTTGTGCAATGCACAAGATAGCCCACCGGCTAGGCAGTGGGCACGAATCCCGATTTTGCTGATGATTCAAACGCTTGGCCGAATCTCGCCGATTGGCACGCATAATGCATTGGTTAATGCGACCAAACGGGGAAGCCTGAATGTCCAAAGCCGCCGAGATCGACATCATCTCCGTTTCGAAAGTGTACGGAACGACGACTGCTGTCGAGGCCATCAGCCTGAAAATACCGGCAGGCACCTATTGCTGCCTGCTTGGCCCCTCCGGCTGCGGCAAGACCTCGACGCTGCGCATGATCGCCGGCCACGAAAGCATTTCGTCGGGCGATGTCCGCCTCGGCAACATTGTCGTCACCGACCTGCCGCCGGCAAAGCGCGGCACGGCGATGATGTTCCAGTCCTATGCGCTGTTTCCGCATCTCGACCTTGTCGACAATGTCGCCTTCAGCCTGAAGATGAAGGGCGTCGACAAGGAGCAGCGCCGTGCCAAGGCGCTCGACATGCTCAAGCTGATGCAGATGGAGGCCTATGCGACGCGCAGGCCGGCGCAGCTTTCCGGCGGCCAGCAGCAGCGTGTTGCACTCGCCCGCGCTCTGATCACCGATCCCGAGGCGCTGCTGCTCGACGAGCCGCTGTCGGCACTCGACCCGTTCCTAAAGATACGCATGCGCGCCGAGCTGAAGAAATTGCAGACCTCGCTTGGCATCACTTTCGTCCACGTCACCCACAGCCAGGAAGAAGCCATGGCCTTGGCGGACCTGATCGTGGTGATGAATGACGGCCGCATCGAACAGGCGGCGCCGCCGCGAGATGTGTTCGAGAGGCCGGCCACCGCCTTCGTCGCGCGCTTCATGGGCGACCACAATGTGATCTCCGGCCGGGTCACCGGCGAGCGCGACGGCATGGTCGTCTTCGACGTCAATGGTGGCGCCTCGCTCGCCGCCCGCGGGCAAGGCCGGGAGGCGGGCCAGGAGGTTGGCACGCCGATCGACATCGCCATCCGCACCGACCATGTGCGCATCGGCGAAGCGCCCTCGCCCGGCCTCGGCTTCACCGGCATCGTCTCCAACATCGAGTATCGCGGCGCCACGGTGAAGCTGTCGGTCACCGGTGCCGGCATCGACGATTTCACGGTCATCATCGACGATTCCGACTTCTTCGCCAAACCCGTCGCCCTTGGCGGCGCCGTACCGCTCGCCTGGGATTCCGAGGACGCCATCGTCCTCGGGCGCCTTCATTCATGAGTTCGCAAAACAAAACAGGGGAATAGGAATGACAAAAACAGTAGAAACAAAGACCGGAATTTCGCGCCGTTCGTTGCTCAAGACAGGTGCGGCCGCCGTCGGCCTCGCCGCAGGCTCGGGCGCCATTACAGGCTTCCCGACCATCTGGGCGCAGTCCAACATCACGCTGCGCCAGTTCGGCACCGGCGTGTCGAACCTGAACGCGATCGCCGACAAGTGCAAGGCCGACCTCGGCATCACGCTGGAAATGACGGCGACCGATTCGGACGCGGCCGCCCAGCGCGCCGTGACCCAGCCCGACAGCTATGACATCGCCGACATCGAATACTGGATCTGCAAGAAGGTGTTCCCGAGCGGCGTGCTGCAGCCGATGGATGTCAGTAAGCTGAAATACTACGACGAGCTGGTGCCATTGTTCAAAACCGGCAAGCTGACGCCCGACAGCATCATTGCCCAGGGCACCGCGCCGCACACGGTCGGCTATGTCGAAGCGCAGGACTCAAAGACCTTCGCCAAGGCGCCGACCAAGTGGTTCACCATGGTGCCGACGATCTACAACGCCGATACGCTAGGCATCCGGCCCGACCTCGTCGGCCGCGACATCACCACCTGGGCCGACATCATGGACCCGGCCTTCAAGGGCAAGACCGCGATCCTCAACATCCCGTCCATCGGTATCATGGATGCGGCCATGATCATGGAGGCCACAGGCAGCATCAAATATGCCGACAAGGGCAACATGACCAAGGAAGAGATCGACAAGACGATCGACTTCCTCATCAAGGCCAAGCAGGCCGGCCAGTTCCGCGCCTTCTGGAAGTCGTTCGACGAGAGCGTCAACCTGATGGCATCGGGCGAAGTGGTCATCCAGTCGATGTGGTCGCCGGCCGTCGCCGCCGTGCGCTCCAAAGGCATCGCCTGCCGCTTCCAGCCGCTCAAGGAGGGCTACCGCTCATGGGGCGGCGGCCTTGGCCTTGCCGCCCATCTCAAGGGCGCCGAACTCGACGCGGCCTACGAATACATCAACTGGTATACGTCGGGCTGGGTCGGCGGCTATCTCAACCGCCAGGGCTACTATTCCGCCAATATGGTCTCGGCCAAGAAGTTCATGTCCGAGGACGAATGGGGCTACTGGATCGAAGGCAAGCCGGCCAAGGGCGAGATCAAGGCGCCGGACGGCACCGTCATGGAAAAGGCCGGCGCCGTGCGCGACGGCGGCTCGTTCGAAGAGCGTATGGGCAAGGTCGCCTGCTGGAACTCGGTCATGGACGAGGACCGCTACATGGTGAAGCGCTGGAACGAATTCATCGCGGCGTAGAGCGGACGCGTTCACTGTGATGTTGCGATCCTTCGCGCCCCCCTCTGTCCTGCCGGACATCTCCCCCACTTGGGGGGAGATTGGCAGCGTCATGGCCGGCTCTTCGTTAGCAACGTTGGAGTTTGGCGAAGGCCGTTATGAGAGTTCGATCTCCCCGCTCGTTGGGGAGATGTCCGGCAGGACAGAGGGGGGCGCGAAGGATCGCAAGTCATCGCGATCACGCGGAGGATTTTCCCAATGACAGTCGCGCTCGAACGCCCCGCCATCGCAGCAGCCAAGCCCGCCAGACGCCGCCGCGTCTCCCTTGGCGCCGTCACGCCCTATTTGCAATCGGCGCCGCTGGCGCTCATCCTCGGTGCGTTCCTGCTCTTGCCAATCATCATGATCGTCGTCGTCTCCTTCTGGGATTATGACTTCGCCGCCATGTATCCGGATTTCCTGACGACGAACTATTCCGACGTGCTGGGATCATGGGTCACCTGGAAGACCTATCTCAACACCATCAAATTCGCTGCCGTCGTCTGGGCTCTGACCTTGTTCATCGGCTTCTGGGTCGCCTATTTCCTCGCCTTCCATATCCGCACCACCGCCATGCAGATGGTGCTGTTCCTTGTCTGCACGGTGCCGTTCCTGACCTCCAACATCATCCGCATGATCTCGTGGATCCCGGTGCTTGGCCGCAACGGGTTGATCAACTCGACGCTGGTGCAATTGGGGCTGGTGCCAAAACCCATCGAATGGCTGCTCTATTCGGAATTCGCCGTGGTGCTGGCCATGGTGCATCTCTACACGCTGTTCATGGTAACGCCGATCTTCAACACGTTGATGCGCATCGACCGCTCGCTGGTCGAGGCCGCGCGCGATGCCGGCGCGTCCGGCTGGCAGGTCTTGTGGAACGTCGTCATCCCGCTGGCCAAGCCCGGCATGGCGATCGGCACCATCTTCGTCGTCACGCTGGTGATGGCCGATTTCTCCACTGTGCAGGTGATGTCGGGCGGCCAGAGCGCGTCGGTCGCACTGATGATGAAGAACCAGATGTCGCTGCTGCAGTATCCCGCAGCCGCCGCCAATGCCGTAGTGTTGCTGGTGTTGGTACTGTTGATGGTCGCGGGCATCCTGCGCATCGTCGACATCCGCAAGGAGCTTTGAGGTGAGCCACGAAAAACGCACCCTCGAATTCTATGTGCTTGCGGTCTTCTTCACTCTGTTCGTGCTGTTCCTCTACGGCCCGCTGTCGGCGATCCTGATCCTTTCTTTCCAAGGCGAGACCGGCGGCCTCACCTTCCCGCTCAATGGCGTGTCGCTGCACTGGTTCGCCAATCTGTTCGAGCGCCAGGCGGTCGGCGATTTCGGCGGCAGCTTCAAGCGCTCGCTCGTGCTCGGCCTTATGGTGATGATCGTCACCGTCGTCGTGTCGCTGCTGGCAGGGCTCGCTTTCCGGCAAAAATTTCGTGGCGCCACCGCTTTGTTCTACCTGGCGGTCGCCAGCCTCGTAGTACCCTCGATCATCATTTCGCTCGGCATCGGCGTCGTCTTCCAGCAGGTCGGCTTCCGCCCAGCCTGGTACACATCGGCCTTCGGCGCGCACCTGACCTGGACCTTGCCCTTCGGCGTGCTCATCATGTTCGCCGTCTTCAACCGCTTCTCGCCCGCCTATGAGGAAGCCGCGCGTGACCTGGGCGCCAACTCCTGGCAGACCTTCGCCCATGTCGTGCTGCCGATGATCGCGCCAAGCCTGATCGGCGTCGGCCTGTTCGGCTTCACGCTGTCCTATGACGAGTTCGCCCGCACGCTGATGACGTCGGGCACCTTCAACACGCTGCCGCTCGAGATCTACGGCATGACCACCAATGTCACGACGCCGGTGCTCTACGCGCTGGGCACGGTGACCACCGTGTTCTCCTTCCTGGTGATCCTGGCCACACTGGGCGCCATCCTCTATGTCGGCCGCAAGCGGGCCAGGGTTTGATTGTGCAGATACTGGTGGTGAACCCCAACACGACGGCGAGCATGACCGAGACGATCGCGGCGGCGGCGCGCGCCGTTGCCGGCGCCGGGACCGAGGTGATCGCGGTCACCTCCTCGATGGGTCCGGCCTCGATCGAGGGCTATTATGACGAGGCATTGGCCGTGCCCGGCCTTTTGATGGAGATCGCCGCCGGCGAACGTGCCGGGGCTCAGGCCGCCATCATCGCCTGCTTCGACGATACCGGCCTGGATGCGGCACGCGCCATGGCCTCCATTCCGGTCATCGGCATCTGCGAGGCCGCACTCGGTGTCGCCTCCTACATTGCCCAGCGATTCACAGTGGTGACGACCACCGAACGCTCGCGTGTCCCTGTCGAGGGGCTGGTGCAGCGCTATGGCATGGCCGGGCGTGCCCGCGTGCGCGCCGCCGACATTCCCGTACTCTCGCTTGAAGACGCTGCTTCCGGCGCTGTCGAGAAACTGCGCGCCGAGATCGCCCGCGCCATAGCGGAAGACCGCGCCGAGGCCATCGTGCTCGGCTGCGCCGGCATGGCCGACCTGGCACACCGGTTGCAGCAAGAGTTCGACCTGCCCGTCATCGACGGCGTCGGCGCCGCCCTCAAACAGGCCGAGGCGCTGATCGCATTGGGCCTGTCGACCTCGAAGCGCGGCTCCTATGCCAGTCCGCTGGCCAAGCCCTATCGCGGCGGGCTGAAATCCTTCTCGCCGGGGGTGGTCGCCGCGGAGTGAACGCTATGAAGCCTACCGTCCGCGCATTGTCTCCGCCGGAACTGACCGTTCTCATCGACTGGGCGGCGGCTGAAGGCTGGAACCCTGGCCTTGATGATGCCGCCGCGTTCCGGCCAACCGATCCTGAAGGGTTCATCGGCGCTTTTGTCGACAACGAGATGACCGCCGCCATCTCGGCTGTCGCCTATGGCGGCAACTTCGGTTTCATCGGTCTCTACATCTGCCGACCAGACATGCGCGGCAAAGGCCATGGCAAAGCAGTCTGGAATGCGGGCATGGCCAGGCTGGCCGGCCGAACGGTCGGCCTCGACGGGGTCGCCGCGCAGCTGGCGAATTATCGCCGCACGGGATTCAGCTCGGCGTACGAAACCATCCGCTTCAGCGGCCGTATCGCGACCCCGCCCGTCCGAAGCGAAGGGGTGCGCATGATAACCACGCAACTCGTGCCCGACATCATCGTCTATGACGCCCGCTGTTTCCCCGCGCCTCGACGAGCCTTCCTGCACCGCTGGGCGCAGCCGCCGCATTGCGGGTTCGCCGCGATCAGTTCACTCGGCACCATAGGCTACGCCGTGGCTCGTCCCTGCCGTTCGGGTTACAAGATCGGCCCGCTGTTTGCCGACGACACCGAGACGGCGATGCAGCTCATGGGCAGTCTGGCTGCCGCATGCGAAGGTGGCGACCTGCATATCGACGTTCCTGCCGAAAATTTCGATTTCACCACGGCGCTTTCAGCAATTGGTTTCAGGCCGACCTTCACCACCACGCGCATGTACAAGGGCCCGCCTCCGAAGGTCGACTCGCGCCGAATATTTGGCGTGACGACCCTGGAGTTGGGGTAGATCCCGGCGCCGACTGACAGGCTTGGTTTTTCGGGAGCCGGCGGGCGATGGACGAGCCGATCCGTAGTAGCGCCGCCTAAGTCGAATTGTCTGATGTCTCAGGCGGCGCTACGTCGTCCCGGCACGGGGTTACCCGGCGTCTCGTGGCCGATCGGCGTCACCAGAGTGAGGTCGGGATAGCCGCTTTCGATCAGCTCGACGGCGGCCTGCGCCACCTCATCGTCCGCCTGCAGCATGGACATGAAGACCTCGGTGCTGTCGCCGACCAGTCGGCTGATGCCTTGCGCATCGGCCGGTCCGCATTCGACGATGACCAGATCATAGGCGGTGGTCAGCGACTGCATGATGATCGGCAGCCGGTCGGCGGCGCGCATGGCGCGCACCGGATCGGCGGTGCCGACGGGAACGACATGGCAGTCCGAATAGAGGTCGGCGTGGATGACGTCGCTGAACTGCGCTTCCGAAGCCAGCAGATTGGTGATGCCGGGGAAAAGTCCGCTGTCCAGCATCGGCCGCGAGGCGGCACCTGACGCCGTGAGATCGAGCAGCAGCACGCGCAGGCCAGCGTCGGAGACTTCGCGCGCTACCAGCACTGCCGATGCAGCCGCCTCATCGCCTTCGGGCGACACAAAGATGGCGCGCGCAGCACCGCTGGCGATCAGCTTTTCCGCCGCCTTCTCGACATCGATCTCGCCAAGGCTGGAGCGGACAGGTTCGGCTTGCGGTTCGGAACCGGCAGCCGCTGCTCCTTCCAGCACTGAAGGAGCCGGCTCGGGCTCTGGCACCAGTTCAGACTCCACGGTCGTCGGCTGATCGTCCACTTCCACGACCTCAGGAGCCGGTTCCGGGTGGACGACCGGCGCCGACATTGCCGACATCGCAACCTGCTCGATACGCTCGAAGCGCGCCCCTGGGGCCGGACGCATGGCGCGGCCGGAAAACAGCTCCTGCAGCAGCGTGATGACCGACATCAGCAGCAGCGAGCCGACTAAGGCGGCGCCGACGATCGGCACGAGCTTGGGGAAATAGGGTTCCGACGGCACGCGCGCCTCGGAAAACACGCTGGCATCGACCGGCAGGTAATTCTTGCGCGAGGACACTTCGCGGAAGCTCGCCATATAGGATTCAAGCTGCTGGCGCCGGACGTTCGCCTCACGCTGCAGCGCATCCAGCTGGACTTGTTCCTCGCCGGCGCGCGACGACGCCGCTTTCAGCTTGTTGACGTCCGACATCAGCTGGTTTTCGCGCGCCTGGGCGGTCTGCGCCTGCGTCAGCAACCCGCGCATGATCTTTTGCGCCTCGTTGCGGATCTGACCGTCGAGATCGGCTAGCTGCGACCTCATCGCCCGCAGGCGCGGATGGTTGTCGAGCAAAGTGGTGGAAAGATCGGCGATGTTGGTTCTGAGCTCGATCTGACGCTCGCGCAGCCGCTGGATCAGATCGGAAGACAGCACTTCGGGTACAGCGTCCAGCGAACCGCCATTCTGCAGGGCCTGGCGCACCCTTTCGGCCGTTGCCTCAGCCGAGGCGCGGCTGGCGCGCACACGCGACAGCTCGCTCGATAGTTCGGACAATTGCTGTGTCGCCAGCACCGAATTGTTGCCAGCCATCAACAGGTCCGACTGAGCGGAGCGGAAGGCCGCGACCTTGGCCTCTGCATCCCTGACCTGCTTCTGCAGATCGTCGATTTCCGGCCCGAGGAAGGCGGTCGCGGCGGCGTTCGACTTGGTCTTGGCATCCGCCTGGTAGGCCAGGTAGGCCTTGGCGATGGCGTTCGGAATGTCGGCGGCAAGCTGGGGATCTTCAGAGGAAAATTCGACGGCGATGACGCGGGTCTTTTCCACGCCATAAACATTGAGCTTGTCGCGCATCTTCGTCAGCACGCGCTCTTCGAGCGGAATTTCTTCCGGATCGCTCTTCAGCCCGGCAATGACCAGGAGCCGGGTGACCGGCGACATGCCGAGCGCATCGTTGAACTCGGGCTTGTCGCCCAGCTTAAGGTCGGCAGCCACCTGCTTGAGAATGTCGGACGAGGAAATGACCTGAACCTCGGTTGCTACACCTTCCGCATCGAGCACAGGTTTGTCGTCTTCATTGGTGCCGGCAGGCCGCGTATAGGCCGATTCGCTCAACTGGATTTTCAGCTGCGTCGTGGCCTTATAATGCGGCGTGGCAAGCCACGCGAACGCGAAGGCGAGACCAGTGACGAGAAGCGTGATCACAAGAATGCGCAGCCAGTTCCGCGCCAGGCTGGCGAAGAGCTGTCTCAGGTCGACATCGACATCTGCGGCCGCGGACTGGTCGGACATGCATTCCTGCTCCGGACATGAGGCTAGATGGTAGCGTAAACAACTATGGTAACTCAGCCGTTAAGATCGCGGTAAGCAGCTGTTAGGGTTTGCTGACATCCGGTAAACAAAGCCAGCAAAACTATACGGCTTTTTGTCGATTGCCGCCAAATCGGCCGCGTCCCTTTACCGGCCATTAACCCTAACAGGATGATAACGAACCCAGATCCTTAAGGTTTGCCGCCGTGTCCTGGCGGCCATAGCGACGAAGGTGTGTGTCCGATCATGAAAAGCGCTGCTGGTCTGTTTCGCGCTCTGCTGGCCGTGTCGATCCTCGCCGGCTGCTCCAGCTACCGGCCGACGCCGGCGGCCTTCCACGAGGTACTCGACCAGCCCTATCGGCTCGGCGCCGGCGACCGTGTCCGCGTCACCGTGTTCGAACAGGACGGTCTGACCAACACCTACAGTGTCGATCAGTCCGGCTACATGTCCTTCCCGCTGGTCGGCGCGGTGCCGGCGCGCGGCCACACGGCCCAGCAGCTGGAAAAAGCGCTCGCCGACAAACTGCGCCAAGGCTATCTGCGCGACCCCGACGTGTCGGTCGAGATCGATCGCTACCGGCCGATCTTCGTCATGGGCGAAGTGGGCGCCGCCGGCCAGTATTCCTACGTGCCGGGCCTCACCGTGCAGAAGGCCATCGCGATTGCCGGCGGTTTCTCGCCGCGCGCCAACCAGGAAAGCGTCGACATCACCCGCGACATCAACGGCAAGGTGATGACAGGCCGGGTGGTTACCTCCGATCCGCTGCTGCCGGGCGACACGGTCTACGTTCGCGAACGCCTGTTCTGACATCAACGTGGCGGACCAGCTCAGGATCGTCCACTGCTTTCGCTCACCCGTCGGCGGAATCTTCCGGCATGTGCGCGACCTGACGGAGGCCCAGCTCGCCGCCGGACATGTTGTCGGCATCGTCTGCGATTCGACCACCGGCGGCGAATACGAGGAACGCCTGTTCGACCAGATGAAGGACAGCCTGGCGCTCGGCATCCATCGCACGCCGATGCAGCGCCATGTCGGGCCGGGCGACTTCGCCTCGGCCTGGCGCACTTACAGGATCATCAAGGAATTGCAGCCGGACGTGTTGCACGGACATGGCGCCAAAGGTGGCGCCTATGCCCGTCTGTTCGGCTCATTGTTGCGGGTATCTAGGTCTCGCGTAGCCCGCCTCTATTCGCCGCATGGCGGCTCCCTCCACTATGACGAAACGACGACCACCGGAAAGCTGTTCTTCGCGCTGGAGCGCTTCATGGCGCGCTTCACCGATTGCCTGCTGTTCGTCTCCGACTATGAGCGGCGCACCTATCGCAGGAAGGTCGGCGAGCCGCCGGTCCCGAACACGCTGGTCTATAACGGCCTGCGCGCCGCCGAATTCGAGCCGGTGGTCACACAGCCCGACGCAGCCGACCTGCTCTACATCGGCATGATGCGCGACCTCAAAGGGCCTGACATTTTCATCGACGCGCTGGTGCTGGCCGGGTCCCACCTTGAGCGCCGCTTGACCGCGGTCATGGTCGGCGATGGCGACGACCTGCCGCGCTACCATGCGCAGGTGAAACGGCTGGGCCTCGGAAAACAGGTCCGCTTCTTGCCGCCTATGCCAGCCAGGGAGGCCTTTGCACTGGCCGACCTCGTGGTTGTGCCGTCGCGCGCGGAAGCCATGCCCTATATCGTGCTGGAGACGCTGGCCGCAGGCAGGCCGATGATCGCCACGGCCGTCGGCGGCATTCCCGAAATCTTCGGTGAGGGATCCCCTGCCCTGATCCGTCCCGATCCGCGCCAACTCGGCGACAAGGTGGGTGAAGCGCTGCGCGATCTCGACGCCTACCGGCGCGTCATGCCCGACACCGCCAGGCTCAGGGCGCGATTCGGCGCCGATGTGATGGCCGCCGAAATCGAAAAGGCCTATTTCGCCGCGCTCAACAGATAGACGACCCTCCAAAACCACAAGTTGTCTCAAGGCTTTTTTAGCTCTCTTTCTGCTATCGTCATCGCGGAAGCTTGTGGGAAACCCGATGAACGAGACCGACCCCACGCGCCGCTTTTCGGCCGATGCGGTGCGCAAATTCGACAATCCTGCCGAGAGCCCCACGCCCGGCGGCATGAACAGTGTTGCCCGCCAGGTCGCCTCGCAATACCGGCGCGATACGATGTCGCCGGTCATGGTCAGCGGCGTATTGCGCATCGTCGAATTCGGCTTGCTGTTCCTGTCGGGGCTCGCGCTCTACTTCCACTTTGTCGGCTTCTTCAACTATCTCGCCTGGCAATATCCGCTGACCATTGCCGCGGCGTCATTCGTGGCCGTGGTGCTGCTCGACGTCAGCGATTGCTACCAGATCTCCGCCTTGATGCGACCGATCTCCAATCTCGGCCGCGTGCTGATGGTCTGGGCCGGCACCTTCGCGCTGATGTCGCTGACGGCCTTCATCATGAAAATGTCGGAGGATTATTCGCGTCTGCTGTTCGGCACCTGGTTTGTCGTCGGCCTGCTTCTGCTGTTCGGCCTCAGGCTGGTGATGTCGAAGCTGATCCGGCGCTGGGCGCGCAACGGCCGCATGGAACGCCGCGCCGTCATCGTCGGCGGCGGCAAGGCGGCCGAGATGCTGATCCGCTCGGTCGAGAAGCAGCCAGACAACGACATCCGCATCTGCGGCATCTTCGATGACCGCGGCGACAAGCGCTCGCCGCCGATCGTGGCCGGCTATCCCAAGCTCGGCACCATTTCGGAGCTGATGGAATTCGCCCGCATCGCGCGCATCGACATGCTGATCGTGTCGCTGCCGCTGACTGCCGAAACGCGCGTGCTGCAACTGCTGAAGAAGCTGTGGGTGCTGCCGGTCGACATCCGGCTCTCGGCGCATTCCAACGCGCTGCAGTTTCGCCCGCGCGCCTATTCCTACATCGGCTCGGTGCCGATGCTCGACATCTTCGACAGGCCGATCAACGACTGGGATTCGGTCGCCAAGCGCGCCTTCGACATCGTCTTCTCGCTGATCGGCATCATCCTGTTTTCACCGGTGATGCTGGCGACTGCCATCGCCATCAAGCTCGACAGCAAGGGTCCGGTGCTGTTCAAGCAGAAGCGGCACGGCTTCAACAATGAGATCGTCGAAGTCTACAAATTCCGCTCCATGTATACCGACCGCTCCGACCCGACCGCCAAGCAGACGGTGACCAAGAACGATCCGCGCGTCACCCGCGTCGGCCGCTTCATCCGCAAGAGCTCGATCGACGAGCTGCCGCAGTTCTTCAACTCGCTGTTCGGCACGCTGTCACTGGTCGGTCCGCGCCCGCATGCGATTGCCGCGCAGTCGCACAACCTTCTCTACAATGAGGTGGTCGACGGCTATTTCGCCCGCCACAAGGTCAAGCCCGGCGTTACCGGCTGGGCGCAGATCAATGGCTGGCGCGGCGAGATGGACACCAATGAGAAGATCCGCATGCGCACGGAATACGACCTCTATTACATCGAGAACTGGTCGATGCTGTTCGATCTGCGCATCCTGCTCATGACGCCGCTGCGGCTGCTCAACACGGAAAACGCCTATTGAGCGCGATTTCCCATGATGTGCCGCAGGCTGCGGTCAATGCCAAGCTGATCGGGCTGATATCCTCTGGCGCGGTGTTTTTCGGCGTCTTCCTGTCAGGCTTCGTCATCGACGAACCGGCGCCCTACGATCTTTTCATGCTCGGGCTGATCGGGGTGTGGGTGCTGTTTGGCCTGCGCATATCGCGCGCCGCCGTGCCGCTGCTCGTGCTGCTGATCACGATGAACATCGGCGGCATGATTGCCATGACGCAGATGGCCGATCTCGCCAACACACCGCTCTATCTCGCCGTCTCCCTGTTTCTCGCGTTCACCGCGGTGTTCTTCTCGTCGGTGACGGCGGTGCAGCCCGGCCTCTACCGGCTGATCTTCATCGCCTATGTCGTCTCCGCGGTGGTGACCTCGCTGCTCGGCATTGCCGGCTATTTCCACGCTTTCCCGGGCGCTGAAATCTTCACCAGATACGACCGCGCCCAGGGCGCCTTCCAGGATCCGAACGTGTTCGGGCCGTTCCTGGTGCTGCCCGGCATCTATCTGCTCTATCTGCTGTTGACCGGCTCAATCGCGCGCATGCCGCTTCTGGCGGTGCCGCTGCTGATCATCACCGCGGGCATCTTCTTTTCGTTCTCGCGCGGCGCCTGGGGCATGTTCGCCGTCTCGGCCATCCTGCTCACCGGCGCCCTGTTCCTGCAAAGCAACAGCGGCAAGTTCCGGCTGCGCGTCATCATCATGACCATTGCCGCCGTCACCCTGCTGGTGGTCGCCATGATCGTCATTCTGCAGCTGCCCGGCGTCGGCGAGATGTTTTCCAGCCGCGCCCAGCTGGAACAGAGCTACGACACGGCGCGCCTTGGCCGCTTCGCCCGCTACACGATCGGCTTCGAGATGGCGCTCGAATATCCGCTCGGCATCGGCCCGCTGGTGTTCGGCACCATTTTTGGCGAAGACACGCACGACATCTGGCTGAAGACGTTGATGGATTATGGCTGGCTCGGCTTCGTCTCGTTCCTGTCGCTGACGCTGTGGACGATCGCCGCCGGCTTCCGCATCCTTTTGCGCGACCGGCCATGGCAGCCCTATCTGCTCTGCGCCTACGTCGCTTTCATCGGCAATATCGGGCTCGGCACCTTCATCGACATCGACCACTGGCGCCATGTCTACCTGCTGCTCGGCCTGATCTGGGGCGCGATCGCGCTGGAATACAGGCATCAGCGCGGGTTGCGGGCGGTGGCGCAACGCTAAACCGATGGGAAAGCCGCCGAGTTCGGATGACTTCGCCTTCGGAACGAATTGCGACCGACGATTTCGTCTATCTCGCGATACCGGTCACCCGCTCGGGATACCGCACTGCCAGCATCGATTTGGTGGCGTGATCGGCAAAGATGGCGCTGACCTTTTCGGCGTCGAACCGCGCCCTGCGTTTGCGCTTCTCGTCGTCCAACAAGATGCCGCTGATGGCATCGAACTTGCGGCCAAAATTCTTCATCAACCCTCTCTTGACCGGCCAGCTGCGGCTGAAGCGTCCGGCCCAGGGGGTGCCTTTCGCCAGGTCGCGATAGACAGCCATGGCGTCGACCTCGACACCGACTGGCCGAGGCTCCCAAGGTTTGCCCCACGCGAAGTGCCGCGCATAGCACCTGCTGAAAGGGATCTGGCTGCTGTAGTTGGTCATCACGTTCCAGAACGGGTGCATCGTCTGCCATCGGCCTTCGAAGGCCACGTTCAATGCGCCCTGATCCATTCCGTAGACATGCTCGGACGCCAGCTGCCGCGTGCGCTCCAGAAGCCCCTCAGCCCTGAGCAGGGGCATGTTGAAGAGAAGAACGCCGGCGTTGAATTTCGGCGCTCCAGGCTGCATCGGCAGATGTTGCCTGTACTTTGCATCGAAGTAACTCTGCTCGTCGTGAGCGGCCAGCAACGGTGCATTGAGCGGGGTGTTGCAGAGATCGGCTATCGATCGGTTGAAAAGCACGTCGGCGTCTGAATAGGCGATGCGGTCGTATGGCTCGAATTCAGGCAATTGATCGGCAAACAGCCTGATGTAGGTCGCAAGGGTGGGATGCGTTCCACGGTTGAAGTTCGTCGCCTCCATGAATTTCGTTACGTCGATGATGCCGATCCTCCCATCGAACAAACGCTCACCGGCAGACCGGTCTTCGGCGGAGATCATGCCAGTGTGCAGGATAAAGCCGTCGACCGGTGCCGAAACATCCAGGACGCGGCGAGCCGCCAGACAGGCAAAGGGGAAGAATTTTTGGTCGGCAGCAAAAAAGAAACATGATCTCTGTTGCATGCTACAATGCCCGCCCGTTGACTGTGGCCCGTCGTAGCGGCTCAAGCGAACCCTCCCAGTACTTCTGGGAAACTGACGGCCAGGGCCCCGGAATCAGCTTGCTCCGCATAGATCTTGTGGGTCTTGCGGCCATCATAGTAAGCCCGCCGTTTCTTTCTCTTATCGTTGAGCAGAAGCCCCCGAGCGGCATCGATCCGGCGCCCCAGCCTCTTCAGCACGCCTCGCTCGAATGGAATGCGTTGCCGAAAGCGTTGAAGCCAAGGCGTGTCCTTCGCAAGGTCGCGATAGACCGCCAAGGCGTCGAGCTCTACGCCGACCTGGCCTCCCCATGGCTTGCTGCCTGAAAAATGCCGGGCGTATGCCTGAGAGAATCGATACTCTTTCGTGTAGTTGGACATCAAATTCCAGTTCGGATGCATCGTCTGCCACTTGCCTTCGAAAGCGATGTTTAGCGCGTTCTGGTCGTTCAGCTTTTTCTCGATGGCGACTTGACGGGTATGCTCCAAAAGCGATTGCGCACGCACAGATATCATGTCAAACAGCAGCACGCCCGAATTGAAGTACGGAGCTCCCGGCTGCATCGAGAGCTTCTGCCGATAGGTCGGCAGGAAATACATATAATCATCATGGGCCGCCAGCAGCGGGGCCTGAAGCTTCTGGCCTGTCAGGTCGCCAATGTCTCGGTTGAACAACACGTCGCAGTCCGTGTACGCGATACGATCATAAGCTTCGAATTCAGGTATCTGGTCCGCAAACAGTCGAATGAACGCGGCAATGCCGCTGTCGCGAAATCCGGATCTCACCTTCTCCATGAACGACGAAACGTCGACCAGTTCGACTTGACCCTTGAGCAGGCGCCGCGCCACCCGCATGTCATCGTCGCCTGCGTCAACGTAAAGAATGAAGCCTGGCGTCGTCGCCGCCGAGACGTCCAATATTCTGCGCGCTGTCAAGCATGCATACGGAAAATAGCCCCCGTCAGCCGCAAGAAAAAAGCAGGAGTTCACGTCCAATCCTTCTCGTCGCTCGAGCGCGAGCCATATCCCCTTGGTGTTTCATCGACAAGTTGGATGTTGGTGCTCACTATTGAACGTTTGCCTGGATATTTGGGTGCGTCCCACTTTCTCAGCTATCCGCAGAGCCGCCGCGATTCCGCACGCTGTCGCCAAGCGAGGTGATATTCGTTCGGCTCGTTCACATGCACCGTTTTAGCCCTTGCACCACAACTCTCGAAAATATAAGGCTTTGCGCGGTCCGGAGTGTAGCGCAGCCCGGTAGCGCACTTGACTGGGGGTCAAGGGGTCGTCGGTTCGAATCCGGCCACTCCGACCAAACAACACAGGCGACTAGCTGCTTCCCCCAAGTGGCCATGCAATTTCTCAGCCCCACTGCAGCGACCAGCAAGATGCGTTCTTACGGTGTCGCACCGGCATGTCGCTCCAAGAAAAATTCGATCGGGCCGGTAAGAAAAGCAGCCTCCTGCTTGATCTTCTCGTCGCTCCATTCCCACCACCGGATCGCCAGCAACCTCCCAATGACATCATCTGAAAAGCGATAGCGGATGAGCTTGGCCGGGACCCCGCCGACGATGGCGTATGGCGGCACATCCCTGGTGACGACGGCCCCGGCCGCGACAATGGCGCCATCGGCGATGTGAATGCCTGGCATGATCAGCGCATCGCGGCCGATCCAAACATCATTGGCAATGGTGATGCCCACGGGTTCGCCACCGTGTTCAGTGGGATCAACTGATTCCATCAAGCGGCTATGGATCGGGAATGTGGTTGCAGCCCAGGGCGTGTGACTTCCTCCCGAACACTCAAAGCTGACATTGCCGGCCACCGAACAAAACGCCCCTATGGTCAACGGAGTGGCGGCAGACGTTCCAAACACCTTCCTCCGGCTCACCCCATAGGTGTGACGTCCGAGGATCACGGTTGAGGGCAGCCTGGATCGAAACGGATTCCTCATGCATAGCCATCCCGTCACAGTGACTTCCTATGCTTCTGATGCCATAAATCCAAGGGCGTCCGCCACAGACGATATCTACCGGCCTTTGCAACCTGCTGGCCGACTGGCACCGAGCCGTAAGCATTAAAGAACGCATGTACGCGCGGCTCAGCGAACTGCTTTTTGCCTCGGGTGTTGTAGTGCCGAATCGGCAGGCGATGCGGGCTGATGGTTCGGCCGTTTTGAGAAAGGGCTACCCCGAGGCCAAACTGCTCCGGCGCCCATGTGTCGGTCACCTCATGAACCACCTTGATAGCGGCGAAAGCGTCAACCATAGCACTGAGGCTTTCTCGGTGAATTCCAACGATGCCGCTGTTCCACATCGGCTCCTGGCCGGTCAAAACCTGGCCGCCGATGCTGATGTTCTTGCCCGGCAGCGCACGTTGATAGATGCGGTGCTTCCCTTCGCACAGGCGCATGATGGAGTGGATCGCAGAAATCGAGTGGAAGCCCTTCGACGGGTCACCCACCGGGTACATGTCGGTGTCCATGAAAAGCAGCCGATCAGCTCGCCGCAAAAGCTCACGCATCGTCCCGGCCTTGATGCCGAAATGATATCTTCCACCGAAAGACCACTGCTCTTTCTGTTCGGTCGTTATAAGCATTGTCTCAATGGGATAACCGCGAAAGAGTTCAGACCTGTCCGTTGCGACAGTTATTCTGGCGGTCGGGCAATGGTGCAAAAGCTTGAGGGCGCTGAGCAGCGCGCCGCGATGGTAAAGCTCGTTCTCACCATAGGCGATGTAACCAAAAACGTCGTTCATTCCGCCACGTATAATGGGTCGTTCAATCTTCTACTAGCTGCGCTCGCAGTCGTTTTGCTCCCAGAAATCTCCTGCTGAAATCAGCCGACGATTCGCTACTGGCACACATCGACCCATTCGGCGCCGACGATCTGTGCCATGCGCTGCGGGCTGAGCCTTACAGCGGCGTTGGTGGCGCCGGCCGCGGGCACGACTTCATCGAAGGCGCGCAGCGAGACGTCGCAATAGACCGGCAGCGGCGCCGGCAAGCCGAATGGGCAGACGCCGCCGACGGGATGGCTGGTAATCGCGACAACCTCGTCGGCGTCAAGCATGCGCGGCTTGCCGCCGAAACGGTCCTTGAATTTGCGGTTGTCGAGCCTCGACATGCCGCCGGCCACGATCAGCATGGTCTCACCGCCGACGCGCAGGCAGATGGTCTTGGCGATCTGCGCCGGCTCCACGCCATGCGCCTCAGCCGCCAGCGCCACCGTCGCGGAACTCGCTTCGGTGACGAGCACTTCGACATCGGGCGCATGGGCAGCCAGGAAGGCGCGCACGGATTCAAGGCTCATCTCGGCATTGTCCCATTCGAAAACGGTTAGCGTTCACACTGGATAGCTTCACGCTCGGTCGGCGGCAACCTCCCCGCCCCTCGACGGCTGCAGCGGTACCAGGCCGGGCGGGTCGCGCCGCATGTCAGCAACACAAGGCGCATCCCCCGTGCGGGAGATGTGTTCGGGCTGCTGCATTGGTAGGTCGCAATGGATCAGGGCCGGCGCTGATGCTGTGCTCCCACGACCAACCGGAGAGATCATCATGCTCAAGCTCGCCTCGGCTCTGGCGCTGCTGCTTATCGGGACGGCACCGCTGCTTGCCGACGACATGCCGATGAACGCGGACGCCATCAAATGGGGCCCTGCTCCTGCTGTGCTGCCCGCCGGCGCGGACATGGCTGTCATCGCCGGGGACCCCTCGAAGGATGGCATCTACGTGCTGCGGTTGAAGCTGCCGGCCGGCTACAGGATTGCCGCGCACAACCATCCCACCTCGGAATATGTGACGGTGATTTCCGGCAATTTTCATATCGGCATGGGCGACAAGCTCGACGAGACCAAGGGCATCGAACTGACCGCCGGCGGCTTCGGCGTAGCCCACAGGGAATGAACCATTACGCCTGGACGACAAGCGCTACGATCGTCCAGGTTCATGGCGAGGGGCCGTTCGCGATCACCTACGTCAACCCGGCGGACGATCCGAGCAAGAAGTGACATTCGCCGTTGGGCGAATGCAACAAGCCCGCCAGGGCAAACCATGGCGGGCTTGTTGAACGACGCTTGGCCGTTGTTTATGAAACGGACCGGTTTTCCACAGGCGCCGTGGGCGCCGGGGCATCGATCAGGGCCGTTTCCGGCAATTGCAATGCTGCGGCGATCCGGCGAAGTTTCGTCGGATCGGTGTCCTTGCCGCTCTCTATGTCGGCAATCTCGCTGGTCGACAGACCGCAGGTCAGGGAAAGCTCTTCAATACTGTATCCCTTTGTCTCCCGGATGGCTTTGAGGCCGGGGTGCTCGAGCGCAACGTCGGCCGCCAGCCTGGAGAAGGGTTCGTGTTTTGCAGTTTGGGCCATTGGCAACTCCATGGGGCTAAAGAGTTTTGGATCAAATGATAGGGTGTTGCCTGAGAGCCGGGACAATGCCCGCTTGACGGCGATTTGCCAAGGCCCAAACCGACCGTCACAGCATCGTGAACCGGCGTCAAAACCGCAGGCGCCAGGGCACATATAGGATCTCCGCCCCGATCTCCCAATCAAGTTCTTTTGAAGGGCCGCAGGCCGAAGTGTTCAGCGGTTTTGCGCCGCTCGCGCGTTAGCCTGATGTTGCTGGCAGCCGCATCGGGCCAGCTTTTCCCAAGAGGATCAGATCCATGACATTCAAGACATCAGCCATCGTGCTCGCCACGATTTCAGGCCTCGCTGGCGCGAGCATGGTCGCGGCGCAAGCCGCCGAGGCCGTGCGCATTCGCGGCACGGTGACCGCCTTTGCCGGAGCGACGCTGACGGTGAAGACCCGCGAAGGCGCTACCGACGCCATCGCGCTGGCTGAAGGGTGGAAGATTTCCGGCGTCGCCAAGGCGGATGCCGGGGATATCAAGCAAGGCGATTTCCTCGGCATTGCCTCTGTTTCGAAGGCCGATGGCGGCAGCGGCGCGCTCGAGGTGGTGATCTTCCCGGCCGCGCTGAAGGGCGCCGGCGAAGGCGACCGCCCGTGGGATCTCGAGCCCAACAGCCGGATGACCAACGGCACGGTCGCCGATGTCACCGAGATTGCAGGTCGCACGGTGACGCTGACCTACGACAATGGCCAGAAAAAGCAGATCGCGATCCAGCAGACGACGCCGGTGGTGACCTTCGCGCCGGCGACGCCCGCCGACCTCAAGCCTGGCGCTGTGGTGTTCGTCAACGCCGAGCGCGGCAGTGACGGCAAGCTGACCGCGGGCCGGGTCGTTGTCGGCACAAACGGCGTCATTCCGCCGATGTAAGTTGCCGACGAAGCCGCCAGACACAATCCAGAAACAAAATTCTACAGTCCGGAAAAACTGTCGAAAAGTTCGGAGGCGATAGTCATGACTGCGGGGTTCACCGGCACCGATCTTGCTCGGTGACGGCCAAATTCAGCCCGCGCAGAAAAGGAAACGAAGTCATGAAGAAGTCCCTCCTGTCGGCTCTCGGGCTGGCTTTTGCCCTGGCTGTCTCTCTGCCGCTCATCGGCGCCAGCAGCGCCGACGCAGCACCGCTGCACAAGAAGCATCACCACCATCATCATCATCACAACAAGCATCACCGCCATCACCATCACCACCCACACCACCCCCACCACCCCCACAAGAAGGTGGAGGCCAAGGCGGGCCGGCCCGGGCGACGTGCCCAACGGGGCCGCTGGGCCCGGAGGCCTCGACAAGGCCGCCGGAGCG